>NZ_CP043568.1:312813-625627 GCF_014076415.1 Comamonas testosteroni | reverse complement strand
CGCCCTGCAGCTGCCAGGCCATGGCAGCGGCGACGGCCAGGTCGCGGCCCACGAAATCCTTGCCGAACAAGGCCTCGCGCTCGCGCTCGATCAGCGCGGTATCGAGCAGGGCATTGGAGAAAGCCTGGCTCTTCACCACCTGGCGCAGAAACTGCACATTGGTCGTCAGGCCCACGATATGGGTCTGTGCCAGCGCCGCGTCCAGACGCGCCAGCGCCTGGGCACGATCGTCGCCATGGACGATGAGCTTGGCGATCATGGAGTCGTAGAAGGGACTGATCGCATCGCCCTCGCGCACGCCGTCGTCCACGCGTACATCGCTGATCTCGAAGCTGCTGCACTCGGGCTTGCGATAGACGGCCAGATGGCCGGTGGCGGGCAGGAAGTTGTTCTCGGGGTTCTCCGCGCAGATGCGCGCCTCGATGGCATGACCCTGGATACGCAGTTCCGACTGCGCCTTGGGCAAGGGCTGCCCCGAAGCCACCAGCAGTTGCCACCGCACCAGATCCTCGCCGGTGATGGCTTCGGTCACGGGGTGTTCCACCTGCAGCCGGGTGTTCATTTCCATGAAGTAGAACTTCATGGCTTCGGGCTGGTCGTAGCCGCCGGGCTGCTCGACGATGAACTCCACCGTGCCCGCGCCCACATAGTTCACGGCCTTGGCAGCGGCAACGGCGGCCTCGCCCATCATCTTGCGCAGCGCGGCAGTCATGCCGGGAGCCGGCGCTTCCTCGAGCACCTTCTGGTGGCGACGCTGCACCGAGCAGTCACGTTCGAACAGATAGACGCAGTTGCCCTGCGTATCGCCAAACACCTGAATCTCGATATGGCGCGGGCGCAGCACGTACTTCTCGATCAGCACGGCGTCGTTGCCGAAGCTGTTGATGGCCTCGCGCTTGCAGGACTCCAGCGAAGCCGCAAAGTCCTCGCTCTTTTCCACCAGACGCATGCCCTTGCCGCCACCGCCCGCGCTGGCCTTGATGAGCACGGGATAGCCGATGCGGTCGGCCTCGCGTTGCAGCAGCTCGGGGTTCTGGTCGTGACCGTGATAGCCGGGCACCAGCGGCACGCCGGCCTTTTCCATCAGTTGCTTGGACTCGGCCTTGAGACCCATGGCGCGAATCGCGCTGGCGGGCGGGCCGATGAAGACCAGGCCGGCCGCCGCGCAGGCATTGGCAAAGTCTTCGTTCTCGGAGAGAAAGCCATAGCCGGGGTGAATGGCTTCGGCACCCGTGGCCTGGGCGGCCTCCAGAATGCGCTCCCAGCGCAGATAGCTGTCCTTGGGCGCGCTGCCACCGATATGCACGGCCTCGTCGCAGGCCGCGACATGCTTGGCCCGGGCATCGGCATCCGAATACACGGCCACGGTCTTCACGCCCATGCGACGGGCGGTGGCGGCTACGCGGCAGGCGATTTCACCTCTATTCGCAATCAGAATTTTCTTGAACATATCGTCTCCGGTTATCGGTCAAATCGCCGCACAGCGCATATCAATTGAGCGCAGGCAGCTATGTTTTTTGCAATGAATCCTGCGCATCGCCAGCTCCGCGCAGACGTCGAAAAATCGCCTTGAGAAAGCGCCACAGCGCCCAGATCACCAGCCACATCGCAATCACCACGACCAGCAGCACGGCGGCAAACACCAGCGGATTGGTCAGCGCGAGCCAGATGGCGCCCAGCGACACCGTGTCTTCCGCCAGACTGGCTCCCAGGTTGGAGAACGGTTCGGGCGAGGTATTGATGAGGGCACGCGTGGTGGTCTTGGCTGCCTGGCTGGTCGCCGCCAGCGTTCCGCCCATCAGCGCGGCTGCCATGGCCATGGTGGTGTTGTCGGCAGCAAAGACCGAGGCCGCCAGTGCCGCGCCGGCCGGAATGCGCAGCACGCTCTGGAACAGGTCCCAGACGGAATCGACCACGGGTATCTTGTCGGCGAAGAACTCCACAAACAGCAGGCTGCCGCTGATGACCAGCACCATGGGATGCTGCAGCACATGCAGGCCGCCGGGCAGCGGCATCAGGCCACTTGCACCCAGCATGCCCACGACAAACACCACGGCATAGAGGCGAAAGCCGCTGGCCCAGCCCAGGGCCGCGGCCAGCGCAAGCATCGAGGCCATGTCCATCTGCCCCACGGCCTGCCCGGCCCTGGCAGCCACATCTCCGACCTGGCCAGCAGCATCGCCCACGGCCCTGGCCGTTTCGGGGTCGATATGCAGGCCGATGCGGTGCAGCCAGTCGATGATGGTTTGCCAGATATCCATGGTGTTCATTCCCTATGTCTCGCCCGGACTCTAAAGCGCCCAGAACACAAGGTTTGTCATCTCATCCGGGCAGCCAGTTGGGTTTGCGCTTGTTGAGAAAGGCCTGCACACCTTCCTTGCCTTCGCTGCTGGCGCGGATGGTGGCAATCGACTCCACGGTCGCCGCAATCAGCTGCTCGCTGATTTCGCGCTCGGCCATGTCCAGCACCAGGCGCTTGCAGGCCCGTACGGCGGCAGGGCCGGCGCTCAGCAAATGCTTGAGCCAGCCGTCGACGACGGCATCCAGCCCGTCGGCATCGACCACCTCATGCACATAGCCGATGCGATGCGCCTCCTGCGCCGAAAAGCGCTCGCCCGTGAGAAAGTAGCGGTGCGCGGCCCTGGCACCCATGGCGCGGATCACATAGGGGCTGATGGTGGCGGGAATCAGGCCGATCTTGACCTCGCTGAGGCAAAAGCCCGCCGTGTCGGCCGCCACCGCCATATCGCAGCAGGCCACCAGGCCCATGCCGCCCGCATAGACATCGCCCTGCACACGCGCAATCGTGGGCTTGGGGCATTCGTAGATGACGCGCAGCATTTCGGCCAGCAGACCCGCATCGACGCGATTTTCGTCGCGCGAATAATCGGCCATGCGACGCATCCAGTTCAGGTCCGCGCCAGCGCAGAATGCGGGTCCCTCGGCGGCCAGTACCACGGCGCGCACATCGGCACGCTCGCCGACCTGGAGGAAGGCGGCGGTGATCTCGGCAATCGCCGCATCGCTGAAGGCGTTGCGAATGGCGGGCTGAGCCAGCGTGACGCGGGCGATGCCGCCGTCCACGGTCAAAGTCAAAGCAGTCATGGCTTGTCTCCCAGTGAGTTAGGGCTTTGCAGTTGCGCAGCCGCCGTACCCGGCAGCTGCAGCATCAGGAATTCACGGACCTGCGGCAACCATTGCCCGATATTGGCTGCACGGTCAAAGAACTGGTGTCCCTCCGCGCCGCTGGATGGAGCAAACACCAGTTTCAGGTTCTGGCCTGCGGCCAGATAGCTTTCAGCCATCTTGCGCACCAGCGGCGGGCGAAAGTAGCTATCGTTCTCGGCATAGATCCACAGCTGGGGTACACGGCTGGTGGCGGCAAAGCCGGCCACGGTCTTGAGCAGTTGCGCCTCGCCGCAAACCGCGGCTTTCTCACGCATCTGCGGCTGTGAGCCCCGGCCGCCGGCAAAGTTGACGACGCCGCGCAGACCCGCGGGCTGCTGCGCCGCCAGAGCCAGCGACGCAAAGCCGCCGGCGGACTTGCCCAGCAGCAGCACATGCGAGCCATCGACATCGGGCAGCTTTTGCCCGTAAGTCATGATGGCCGCCACATCGCGCGCGGCCTCCTGAGCCGCATGGGCGTAGTCGGGGGCATCGCAGCTGCCGTAACGGTCGGCCAGAGGACCGTCCGATGCCCCATAGCCGCGACGCAAACCCGTGACCACCACATAGCCCAGCTCGGCCAGAGCGCGCGCCTGCGGGCCGTAGCGATCGGTCATGGCTTCGCGCGCCTGCGGGCCGTAGCGATCGGTCATGGCTTCGCGCGCCTCCTGGCCGCTGGGCGTGCCATGGCTGAGCACGATCAGCCCCCAGGGGCCGAGACCCCGGGGACGATAGACATGGCCTGCCAGCTCGGCGCTGTGCGCGGGCGAATCGCCGCTCGCTGGCACCCAGACCGGAATGCGCGCATCCATGCGCTGCACCGCTGGCTCGGCAGCACCAACCACGGGCATGGCCAGCGCAGCCGACAGCAGGACTGGCGGCAGGCAGGTGAGGAAATGACGACGCGACATGACTGGCAGCCTCTAGCCGCTTACATGCGGAATACGCCGAAGCGCGTGTCTTCAATCGGAGCATTGCGCGCCGCCGCCAGGCCCAGCGCCAGCACGCGGCGCGTGTCGGCGGGATCGATCACGCCGTCGTCCCAGAGTCGCGCCGTGGCGTAATAGGGATGGCCCTGGTCTTCATACTGCTGGCGGATGGGCGCCTTGAAGCGCTCCTCTTCTTCTGCACTCCAGTGGCCGCCCTTGGCTTCGATGCCGTCGCGCTTGACGGTGGCCAGTACGCTGGCCGCCTGCTCGCCGCCCATGACGCTGATGCGCGCGTTGGGCCACATCCAGAGGAAACGGGGCGAATAGGCGCGGCCGCACATGCCGTAGTTGCCCGCGCCGAAGCTGCCGCCGATGATGATGGTGAACTTGGGCACCGCCGCCGTGGCCACGGCCGTGACCAGCTTGGCGCCGTGGCGGGCAATGCCTTCGTTTTCGTATTTGCGCCCGACCATGAAGCCCGTGATGTTCTGCAGGAACACCAGCGGAATCTTGCGCTGGCAGCACAGCTCGATGAAGTGTGCGCCCTTGACCGCCGACTCGGAAAACAGGATGCCGTTGTTGGCGATGATGCCGACCTGCATGCCCTCGATGCGCGCAAAGCCGCAGACCAGGGTGTTGCCGAAGCGGGCCTTGAACTCGTCGAACTGGCTGCCGTCCACGATGCGGGCGATGATCTCGCGCACATCGAAGGGCTTGCGCGTATCGACGGGAATCACGCCATACAGCTCTTCGCTCTCGAAGAGGGGGGCGGCCGGCGCATGGTCGGTCTGCGACTGGGGCTTGCCCTTGTTCAGGTTTGCCACTGCCTGGCGTGCCAGCGCCAGTGCATGCAGATCGTTCTCGGCCAGATGGTCGGCCACGCCCGACAGGCGCGTGTGCACATCGCCGCCGCCCAGGTCCTCGGCACTGACCACCTCGCCGGTGGCGGCCTTGACCAGGGGAGGGCCGCCCAGAAAGATGGTGCCCTGGTTCTTGACGATGATGGACTCGTCGCTCATGGCCGGCACATAGGCGCCGCCTGCCGTGCACGACCCCATGACCACGGCGATCTGGGCGATGCCCTGGGCGCTCATATTGGCCTGGTTGTAGAAGATGCGGCCGAAATGTTCGCGATCGGGGAAGACCTCGTCCTGATTGGGCAGGTTGGCACCACCCGAGTCCACCAGATAGATGCAGGGCAGACGGTTCTGCGCGGCCACCTCCTGCGCGCGCAGATGCTTTTTCACCGTCATCGGGTAGTAGGTTCCGCCCTTCACGGTGGCGTCGTTGCAGACGATCATGCAGTCCACGCCGCTGACGCGGCCCACGCCGACAATCACTCCGGCGCCCGGTGCATCATTGTTGTACATATTGAGCGCGGCCAGCGGCGACAGCTCCAGAAACGGCGTGCCGGGGTCCAGCAGCCGCTGCACGCGCTCGCGCGGCAACAGCTTGCCGCGCGCCACATGCTTGGCGCGTGCCGCTTCGTTGCCGCCCAGTGCGTTCTGATCGCAGCGTGCGTGCAGCTCATTGACCAGCGCCTGCATGGCGGCAGCGTTGGCCAGGAAATCTGCCGAACGCGGATTCAGTTGTGTACCCAGAATGCTCATCGCTTGCCTCTTGTCTTGATTACTTTGCCCGATACGGGAACTTGGTTTTTTTCTTGCTCAGACACAGCACTGCCACGGCAGTTGAAGAAAATGCCTTATGCACGCTGTTGAAACCGTTTTGCTTGTCTTGCTGCTGGGAGCGCTGACAGGCATTGTGGCCCGCTATATCCGGGCCATCCCCCTGCCTCTGATTCAAATCGCACTGGGTGCGCTGATTGCCTGGCCGCAAGCCGGCCTGCACATCGCGTTCGACCCCGAGCTGTTCCTGCTGCTGTTCATTCCGCCGCTGCTGTTCGCCGACGGCTGGCGCATCCCCAAGCGTGAATTCTTTGCGCTGGCCAAACCCATTTTGCTGCTGGCCCTGGGCCTGGTGCTGTTCACCGTGCTGGGCCTGGGCTATCTCATCCACTGGATGATTCCCGAGATTCCGCTGACCGTGGCCTTTGCCCTGGCCGCCGTGATCTCGCCCACCGATGCCGTGGCCGTTTCGGCCATCACGCGCAATCTGGGCATGCCCGAGAAGACCATGCACGTGCTGGAGGGCGAGTCGCTGCTCAATGACGCATCGGGTCTGGTGGCGCTGAAATTTGCGATTGCAGCCACGCTGACCGGCATGTTCTCCTGGGGCGAAGTCGCCAAGGAATTCACCTGGATGGCCGTCGGCGGCCTGGGTGTGGGTACGCTGATAGGCTGGGGCTTCAGCCATGCGCGCGGCACCATCACGCGCCGCCTGGGCGATGTCGCTGCCACGCAGATGGTGTTGCTGCTGGTGCTGCTGCCTTTTGCCGCCTATATCGTGGGTGAGAAAATCGGAGTCTCGGGCATTCTGGCTGCCGTGACCGCCGGCATCGCCACCAATTTCGCCGACCTGGAGCGCAGCAGCTATATCAGCGAACGCCTGCAGACCGAAGGCACCTGGAGCATGGTGGAATCGGCCTTCAACGGCGCCATCTTCCTGCTGCTGGGCCTGCAGCTGCCGTCCATCATCGGCGTGCCGCTGCATCAGGCCGGCCATGACTGGTGGATTCTGGTCGGCTATGTGGCCGCGATTTCGTTTGCGCTGCTGTTGATGCGCTGGATCTGGCTGGTCCTGGGTGTGCATGGATCTCTGCTGCGCGCCCACCGGCAGGGCAAGATGTCCGAGCGTCCCTCGCCACTGCTGAATCTGGCCACCACGCTGGCCGGCATTCGCGGCGCGGTCACGCTGGCCGGTGCGCTGTCCGTGCCCATGCTGCTGAACAACGGCCAGCCCTTCCCGGGCCGCGACATGCTGGTCTTTCTCGCCACCGGCACCATTTTGTTCACGCTGGTGATCGGCGCCGTGGGCCTTCCCGTCGTGCTGCGCCACCTGCCCCCGCACGAAGAGTCGCCCACCGTGCGCGAGGAGCGCCTGGCCCGCGAACAGGCCTGCATGGCGGCCATGGCCAAGCTCACGCTGAGCGAGGAAGAAATGCAGCGCCGCGACCCCGAATGGGTGGCGATGCGCCAGGAGGTCAACGGCCACCTGACCCAGGAATACCGCAACCGCATCCAGTTGCTCGACGACGGCAGCGGCGCCGCGCAAAGCATAGAGCTGCTGCGCGAAGCGCCCGAAGTCGTGCGCCAGCGCAAGCTGCGCTATGTGATGGAGATCGAAACCCGCATCGAGTGCATTCATGCCGAGCGGGACTTTTACTACGCCGAAAGACAGGCCCACCGCATCAACGACGAATCGCTGCGCAGCCTGGTCAGCGAGCTGGACATGCAGGAAATCGCCATGCGCAAGCGCCTGATCGTGGCGCGCCGCGCAGCGGGTCTGACCATGACCAGCACGCCGTCCAATCACTAAGCCAGAGACACCGAGGAAGGGCCGAAGCTGGCCGCACCGCACCGCACCGAGGGTGTCGTCCCCCTTGGGGGGCACCCGGCGCAGGAAAGGTGCGAAGCCGCTCAGGGGGGAGCACATATTCAGGCCGTCTTGATGACGCGCAGATCCAGCAACTCGATCATCTCGTCGCGAATCCTGAACTTCTGGATCTTGCCCGTCACCGTCATCGGGAAGGCCTGGACAAAGCGGATATAGCGCGGCACCTTGTAGTGCGCAATCTGCCCCTTGCAGAACTCACGGATCTCATCCTCGCCGAGTTCCTGACCGGGCTTGACAATGATCCAGGCACACAGCTCCTCGCCATAGCGCACATCGGGCACGCCCACCACCTGCACGTCCTGCACCTTGGGGTGGCGATAGAGGAATTCCTCGATCTCACGCGGGTAGATGTTCTCGCCGCCACGGATCACCATGTCCTTGATGCGGCCCACGATATTCACATAGCCTTCGGCGTCCATGGTCGCCAGATCGCCGGTGTGCATCCATTGCTCGGCATCGATGGCCTCGCGGGTTCTGGCCTCGTCTTCCCAGTAGCCGTGCATGACGGAATAGCCGCGCGTGCACAGCTCGCCGGACTGGCCCGGCGGCATGATCTCGCCGGTGGATGGATCCACAATCTTCACCTCCAGATGCGGCTGCACCTTGCCCACGGTGGCAACGCGTTTTTCCAGCGGCGTGTCGGCATCGCTCTGACAGCTCACGGGACTGGTTTCGGTCATGCCGTAAGCGATGGTGATTTCGCTCAGATGCATATCCTTCACCACACGCTTCATCACCTCGATGGGACAGGGCGAGCCCGCCATGATGCCGGTTCGCAGCGTGGACAGATCGAACTCGGCAAAGCGCGGATGATCGAGCTCGGCAATGAACATGGTGGGCACGCCATGCAGACCCGTGCATTTCTCTGCCTGCACCGCCTCCAGCACGGTGATGGGGTCGAAGCCATCATTCGGATAGACGATGGTCGAGCCATGGGTGAAGCAGGCCAGATTGCCCAGCACCATGCCGAAGCAGTGATACAGCGGCACGGGAATGCAAAGCCGGTCCTCGGGCGTGAGGCGCATGCATTCGCCAATGAAAAAGCCGTTGTTGAGGATGTTGCGGTGCGTCAGCGTCGCCCCCTTGGGAAAGCCCGTGGTGCCGCTGGTGAACTGGATATTGATGGGATCGTGCTGGCTGAGCGTGGCCGCGATGGCATCGATGCGCTCGTCCGCACTGGTTCCCTGCGCCATCAGCTGCGAAAAGCGCAGCATGCCAGGCTGATCGGCGTCCAGCTCCGCGGCCCCTGGACCGGTCGCACCTGGGCCTGCGGCATCAATCCACACCACCGTGCGCAAGGCAGGCAGGCGCTTGGATTGCAGCTGTCCCGGTGCGCAGCTCGCCAGCTCGGGCGCCAGCTCACGCAGCATGCCAAGATAGTCGCTGGTCTTGAACCGCGGCATGGACACCAGCGCTTTGCAGCCCACCTTGTTGAGCGCATATTCGACTTCAGAGGTGCGATAGGCCGGGTTGATGTTGACCAGCACCAGTCCCACCTGAGCCGTGGCCAGCTGCAGCAGCACCCACTCGGCATTGTTATGGCTCCAGATCCCTACCCGGTCACCCTTGACCAGCCCTTGCGACAGCAGCGCGCTGGCCAGCTGGCGCGCAGCCACATGCAGCTGGGCATAGCTGTAGCGCAGACCCTGATGACGGCTGACCAGCGCGTCACGCGCGCCCTGGCGCCCTGCCATTGCGGCAAAAAAATCGCCAATCGTCTGCTCGATCAGCGGCACATCCGTGCGCCCCTTGGCATAGCTGGCGGTCAGAGCGTTCACTTGCAATGGCATGGTCTTGTGTCTCCTTGCGTGCCGGCAGCCACCTGCGAACTGGCTGCACGGCGTCCATTCAGCACCGTTTTCTGCGCCTCAGAATAAGGGCAAGCCCTGTCCAGAAGAAGTCACAAAGGTTGCAATAATTGCCAAATGCTCACCCCTTCCCTGGTCAAGACTCCTCTGCCACACCATGCCAGCTCCGTGCTCAAATCGCACCCGGCAATTACCCCCATGGCGTTTGTGAAAGCCATTGTCCGCGCTTATGAAGCAAGGCAGATGTCAGCGCTAGGTGCCCTGGAAAAGGCACAAATCCCGCCAAACCTGATTGACGATGCCAACGAGCGCATCACGGCTTTGCAGATGGAGGCCCTATCCGACGCAGCCATGCGCGAGCTGGACGATGAAGCCTTGGGCTGGTTCGAGCGCCGCCTGCCCTGGGGCAGCTACGGCATGCTGGCCCGCGCCAGCATCAGCGCTCCGCAACTGGGCCTGGCGCTGGCACGCTGGTGCCGCCATCACGGACTGATTGCACAGGACATACAGCTTCAGCTCAGCGAGCAAGCTGGCATTGCCACCCTCACCCTGCATGAAAGCCGCCCGCTGGGAAGCATGCGCGAGTTCTGCATGGTATCGGTGCTGCGCAATATCCACGGCTTTGCAAGCTGGTTGATCAACGAACCGATCAGCCTGCTGCATGCCAGCTTTCCGTTTTCCGAGCCCGCACATGCCAGCGTCTACAAGGTGCTGTTCGCACCGGGCAGCATCGCTTTTGATGCACCCGTCGCCAGTCTGCAGTTTGAAGCACGCTGGCTGCAGGCTCCGCTGGCGCGCGACGAGGCGGCCCTCAACCGGATGCTGCAGCGCGCCTTGCCGATCCAGGTGCGCCCCTACCAACGCGAGAAGACTCTGGTGCAGCGTGTGCGCCATCTGCTGGCCGCCAGCGGGGAGGAGCAGCAGACGGCTGAAACGCTGTCCCGCCAGCTGCATCTGTCGCAGCGCAGCCTGCACCGCCAGCTCAAGGAAGAAGGTATTTCGCTGCAGGCCCTCAAGGACGATATCCGGCGTGAACGCGCGATTGCGCTGCTGCTGCGCACCAGCCGCCCCATCAAGCGCGTGGCCCAGGCCTGCGGCTTTCTCAACGACAAGAGCTTTATCCGCGCCTTTCGCCTCTGGACAGGGCTGTCCCCTTCGGAATTTCGCAAGACCGCCGGCCAGCGCGCCGTCTGACGCAAGGAGCTCTCCATGCAGGAATCCTCAGAAAACTGGCAGGCAATCGCTGATGGGGTCTGGGCACTCAGCTATCACTTCAGCAATGCAGGGCTGAAGGTCAGCACACGCATGACGGTGATCCGGCTGGCCGACGGCAGCCTGTTCTCTCACTCTGCAGTGCCGCTGACGGACGGACAGAAAGCTGCGCTCGACGCCCTGGGACCGGTGCAGCACATAGTCGCACCCAGCGCCATGCACCACTTGTTCTTGGGCAAACTGGCCAGGCTCTATCCACAGGCCCGGATCTATGGCACACAGGGCGTGCTGCGCAAGCGGCCGGATCTGCCGCTGCTGGAGCCTTTGCCGCCAGATGCTGAAGCGCCCTGGGCAGGCGAGCTGCAATGCCTGCCGCTGGACGGCCTTCCCATGCTCGACGAGACGCTGTGGTTCCACCCGGCCAGCGGCAGCCTCGTCGCTACCGACGTGCTGCAATGCTGGCAGGGACCGCTAAGCCTGCCGGTACGCATGTATCTGGGTCTGACGGGCGGACATGAGCGCCTGACCGTACCGCGCACCGTGCGCCTGCTGGTCAGGGACAAGGCCGCCGTGCGCAGTTGGGTGGAGCGTGTCCAAAGCTGGCCCGTACAGCGCGTGATACTGCTGCACAACAGCGTTATCGACGATCAGCCCATGAAGCACCTGCGCGAGGCGCTGTCGATCTGGGACTGAGCGCGCTTTACCGCAGGTCGTGCTCGTCGTCATCGCCAGCCGAGGCGCTGGCGGCACTCCTGCGCACGGCCTCGAACATGGCGGGCAAATCGCCCATGTCTCCGAACACGCAGGCTGCGCCAGCCTCGAGCAGTTGCTCTGCCGAGGCATGACCCTGATCCGCCGGGAAATAGCCCCAGACGGTGGCACCTGCTGCCACACCGGCCTGAACCCCGGTCATGGTGTCCTCGATCACCAGGCAGTTGGCGGGATCGGCCTTCAGCGCCTCGGCCGCAGCCAGATACACATCGGGGAAAGGCTTGCTGCGCGGCATTTCATGGCCGCTGTAGACATGACCTTCGAAATAGGGAGCCATGCCCACCTTGGCGAGCTGCATCTCCACCTTGGCACGGTCCGCACCGGAGGCGCAGGCAATGCGACCGTTGCACAGCGCGTGAATCTGCCCGACCGCTTCCAGCGCGCCATCGATGGCCACCAGTTCGGCACGCAGGGCGGCATTGCGGCGCTCGTAGAACTCGGCCATCCAGGCATCGGTCAGCGGCTTGCCGGTATGGGCTTCGATCACGGCCGCCTGGCTGCGCACCGTCTTGCCGATGAAGTCGCGCGTGCACTGTTCCTGGCTGATGGCCCAGCCAGATTCGTTGAGCATGGTGCACAGCACGCGATTGGTGATGGACTCGCTGTCCACCAGCACACCATCACAGTCGAAAAGCACAGCGTCAAAAGCAGTCATGAAAGCATTACCAGTGCATCGTCGGATGCAAAAAAGGCGCTCAACGGCGCCTAGTATCAAGAAACAGAGGGCGCAATTATGCGCTCACGCCCTTTTCGAGTTCAGGGGAAGGTCACTCCGGCCAGCGGATTGATCATCCACGCGCTGTTCTTGGCGTAGATGGTGCTTGTCTTGTTGTCGGCAGTCATGATCCCGCTGAAATAGAAGAAGCCCTTGGCCGCATTGGCATTCATATTGCTCAGCTGGGTCGTGAGCGAATCACTGCTTGCCGAGGCCTCGACCAGGTATTCGATGGCGCCATTCTGTGCCGAGCTTTTCTCGAAGACATCCACATAGCTCATGTTCAGCGGGTCACCGCCCAGCCTCTGCGTGCCGCGGATGAACCAGCCATCCGCCCCCTTTTGGGCCAGACGCGTTCTCATCGCTGCAGCATCGGCGGCCGAGAATGAGCTGCCGAGCTTGTCGACCTGATAGGTATAGGTGACGCCGTCATTGCGCTTGGCATACAGACTGAACAGCTCGTTGTTGACGATCTGGGGACCCAGATAGCGATAGCCTTCGGCGCCCTGGCCGTTCAGTTCCGTGGCAAAGGCTTCGGCGGTGGTGGCCACGGGCGTCACCGTTCTGTAGCTGAACTGGTCGCTGCGGCTGTTGTCCTTGACGTAGACGCTGCGGATGTCGCCGACATCGCCGAACACCGCATCGGACTTGTACATATAGCCGCTGCTGCCCTGCTGGTTCAGTTGGGCCAGAAAGGCGGTGCGTGATGGCTGTGCCGCAGGATTGACATAGCTGAACTTGCGCCCTGCATGTGCGGTATCCGTGAGATAGAAGTCGCCGATCTCCGAACCGGTCGAGCTGATCGATCCCGCCAGGGAGCTGAACAGCGCATAGCCGTCGGCCCCCATGCTGTTGGCAAAATCCAGCATCTGCGCATGGCTGGTGGCAGTCTGGCCGCCCATCTTGTAAGTTCCCGTGACGGCCTGATTGCCGTTGCCGCCGCCTCCCGTATTGCCTCCACCGCCTTCTGAGCCGCCGCCTCCGCCTATGCTTCCGCTGCTGCCACCATCTCCACCGCCGCCACAGGCGGCCAGGGTGGAAATCAGCAACAGGGCTGCGGTTCTACGGGTGATTTGCATACGAGATGACACAGGCTTGCTCCTCGGTCTTGATGTTGGTTGAAAATGTCCAGATCCCGACACTGAGATAGCCATCAGCGTCGTCTTACAGACATTGTCAGAAGGCTTGCGAGCAAACCACTCCCTACCGAGGAGGGGTCTTTGTTACCAAGCCCAAAGGAAGGCTCATGCCCGATCTACTGCAAATCCTGAGCACCACTCAACTGTGCGCACAGCCCTATGCGCTGGTGGTGGATGATCACCCGCTGGTCGCCGAGGGCCTGTCACAAGTGCTGATGAGCAGTGCCGGCGTGCGCCAGGTGCGCTGCGCGGCTCACGGCAATGAGGCGCTGGCCGTGATTGCTGCACTGGGTGAGCCCGTTATCACCGTGATGGACTTCTGGCTGGAGGACGGTGCATCTCTGGAATTTGTGCACAGCATTCTGGCTCTGGCTCCTGGCACACGCATTCTGGTGACCAGCGGCGACAAGCACCCGGCCATCATCAGCAAGGCCGCAGCCGCAGGTGTGCATGGCTTTGTGCACAAAAGCAGTCCGTCTCACGAATTTCAGGCAGCGGTGCAAGCCCTGCTGAATGGCCGCATCTGGTTTGAGGCCCTGCCTCCCATCCCTACCGCACCTCCGATTCCAACCGCGGGCAGCATCTTGCATATGAGCGCCAGAGAGCTCGGCATCACTGCCCGCCAGGCGCAGGTACTGAGCCTGTTGCTGCAGGGCAAGCCCAATCGCGCCATTGCACAGGCACTGAACCTGTCCGAATACACGGTCAAGGAGCATGTCACCGCCCTGCTGCAGCGCCTGGGTGCCAGCAACCGCGTGGCCCTGATCACGCGCATGCGAGGCATAGAGGTCGACTTGGACTAAGGCTGGGAGATCGCCATACAGCGCGCCAGCACCGCATGCAGCTGGTCGGGCTGCAGCGGGGTCGCCAGGGCCAGATAACCCTGATCCTGGACCTGCTCCAGCATCTCCTCATCGCCGCTCATCAAAGCACCGCTGGCTTGCGGATGCTGGTCCAGAAGCTGCATCAAACACTCAAGCCCGCTTGCGCCATCCTTCAATCGCTGGTCGCACAACACAAAGTCTGGCAACAATCCATCGGCCAGCAGTTGCTGCGCCTCAACCAAGCTGCGCACTCTTTGCACCTGCACACCCCAGCTTTGCAAAATCTGTACCAGCACCGGGGCCAGCTGCGCATCGTTTTCCACGACCAGACAGTGCCCCTGCAAAGGGGAAAACCACTGCGATCCAGTCGATATCGGCGGTACAGGCAGCACGGACGAGGTCTGCCACTGCTCGGCATCCTGCGGCCAGCGCAACCAGAAACACGAGCCCTTGCCCGGCAACGACTGCACGCCGCACTCCACGCCCAGCCGCTGCGCTGCCAGTGCCACCACGGACAAGCCCAGGCCACGCCCGCGCAATGGCGCCGGCACGCCCTCTCTGGCATCGCGCTGCTGACGCGCAGGGCTGCGATAGTGACGCATGAAGACCTGTGCGCATTCCTGCTCGCTCATGCCACAACCGCTGTCCCACACCTGCAAAAGCCAGCGTCCCTGCCTGTGCCGCAGCGCCAGCAGCACCCCGCCCTGGTCGGTGTAGCGCAGCGCGTTTTGCAGCAGATTGAAAACCATCTGCCGCAACAGCACCGCATCCGTGCACAGTGCCGGCATATGAGCTGGTTGCCTCACGCGCAGACGCAGACCACGCTGCGCTGCCTCGCGCGCGAACAGGCGCCGGGCTTCGTCCAGCACCGCACTCATGGATACCGCCTGCCATTGCGGTGCGAAGCTGTCGCCCTCAAGCCGCGACAGGTCCATCAGGTCGTTGAACATGGAGCCCAGGTCGCGCGTGCAGGCCTGCATTTCCTGCAGCAGCTGCGCCAGATCGTCATCCTGATTGCGCTGATGAGCGGCTTGCAGCATCAGGCCCATGGCATGCAGGGGTTGCCGCAGATCATGACTGGCGGCGGAAATGAACCAGTTTTTTTCGGCCAGCGCATTCTCGGCCTGTTCCTTGGCTTCGCGGTAGCGCTCCGCCAGTGCCTGACGCTCCAGTTCGTGCGCCATCTGCTGCTGCACGAAACGCCGCGCACCCCAGGCGTGGCGGACAAGTATGGCGCCGTACAGCAGCAGCAGCGGCAGCAGATAAGGGCCTTTTTTCGGAAAGTAATGCAGCGTGCACAGCAACATCGGCAAGTAGATGCCCGCCATGAAGGCTGCGAACACCTGCGGCACGGGGGCCAGAAAGGTGGCGGCCGATGCCATCACGCCCAGCAGTACCAGATAGATCAGCAGGCGCAGCTCACTGTGGCTGTCACTCCAGGTAAAGGCCAGCACGCTCACCCAGAGCAGGCCGTTGATCAACGCGGCCAGCGCCAGCTGTCGCTGCCATGCCGTCAATGCCGCCTGCAGTCGCAATGGCTCCCAATCGCACGCCGACCGCCACTGGCGATGCAGTCTGCGGCGGAACAGCAAAAAGCCCAGCGCCATGACGATCATCAGCCCCCACCACCAGGCCAGCCCGGCGCTGACGGCTGGGCTGTTGCGGGTACTGACCCACAGCAGCAGGGCTGGAATCAGCAAGGCCGCGATTTCGGAGGAGCCACGCGAAGCCAGTGACTGCAACAGGCGCAGACCGGCCTGCAGCCGGGTCAACTGCGCCGAATCGACTTCAGAATTGATCGCCATCAACGTAGAACCAGCGCCCACCCTCGAGCACGAAGCGGCTGCGCTCATGCAGGCGTACGGCACGCCCCGCCAAACGATAGCGGGCGACGAATTCGACCTCTGCTGAAGCATCCCCGGTCGACTGAAACTGCTTAACATCCAGCCCCAGCCATTTGGTGGCGGCATCAAAATCAAGCTGGGACGGGCGCTGGCTGGCATGCCAGGTGGCTTGCAAGTATTCCTGGTTCTCAGACACGAAGGCCGTATAGCGCGAGCGCATCAGAGCCTCGGCATCGGGAGCGGGCCGGGTATCCCAGTGATCGATGTAACGGCCGCAGCAATCGGCATAGGCCAGCAGCCGGCCTTTGGCATTCTTGCGTCCACAGGGACAGTCCCGCTTTTTCTCAGCTTCTTTCACAACTTTGGCAGTCTTGATTGGCAATGCTGCATTGTCGACCAAGTCGAACAACGAACAAGCCGGCTTGCGCAGTCGGTCGCCTCATAGCACAGTAGCGGCAGTTCAAAGCTCGCTGCTCAAAGGTTTGTCTATGTTCTCCATGGCGGTTCCCTGGTGGGAGTTCGTGATTCGCGGTGTTAGCGTCTACCTGTTTCTGCTGGTGTTTCTGCGTCTGACCGGCAGGCGCCAGACCGGCCAGTACGCACCTTTCGATCTGGTGCTGCTGCTGATTCTTTCCAACGCAGTACAGAACTCCATGAATGCGGGCGACAACTCGCTGATCGGCGGCCTGATCAGTGCCGGCACGCTGCTGGCCTGCCATGCGCTGCTCTCCCACCTGAGTTACCGCTTTGCGAGGCTTCGCAGGCTGGTGAATGGCAAGCCCAAGGTCCTGATTCACCAGGGCATTGTGCAACCCAGTCTGATGACGCAGGAGCAGATCACTGCCGAAGACCTCGCGGCAGCCCTGCGCTCCAATGGCTGCCTCAACGCGCATGAGGTGGAGCGCGCCACGATCGAGACCAACGGACAGATCACCGTGGTACTGCGCAAGCGCAGCATGGCAGAGCTGGGAGAGGCCTGAACCTCAGTACGTGTTGGTTCTCAGTGCAGGCCGTCCAGAAACTGCCTGATGGCCGCATTCACGGGTTCCGGGTGCGTGAGATTGGCTGCATGGCCTGCGCCGGCCACATCCACCCACTGGGCCTGGGGCAGGCCCTTGAACATGGCCCGCGCACGCTCCACACCGATGGCCGCATCCTTGTCGCCATGAATCACCAGCGCAGGCACCTTGATTTCGGCCAGGCGCGGGCTGATGTCGTCGCGCAGCGCCAGCGTCGCAAAGCTCTGCCCCAGGTTGATCGGAGAGGCCTGTTTCCATTTGGCGCGCCACTGCTCAGCTCCCGGCCAACCCTGGCCCAGAATCGTGTGCTCCACGATGGTGGCCATGTCATCCGACAGCCCATGCTCCATCCAGGCCTTGAGCAGCGCCTCATGGTGCGGCATCTGTTCGGGATCCTCCAGCATGGCCTGGGTGTCGATCAACACCAGCGCGCCCACGACATCCGGATGAATCAGCGCGCAGCGCAGCGAGAGATAGCCGCCTTGCGACATGCCCACCAGCACGGCTTTTTCCACACCCAGATATTTGAGCAAGGCCGCCAGATCGTCGGCCGAGTCATAGTAGCTGAACGCTTCGCAATGCTCGGGGTCCGCCGTCTGCCCATGACCACGCTCGTCCCAGCTGATGCAGCGATACAGCCCCTGCAAAGCCTGTATCTGTGGCTCGAACATGGTGTGATCCATGAGCAGGCCGTGCGAGAACACAATGGCCGGGCCACGCCCTCCCGTGTCCTCGTAGTAGATATTCTGACCATTGACCTGGGCAAAAGGCATGCTGCGGACTCCTGCTGCAAATGGTTGAAACCCCTGGGGGAACTCCCCCACTGAGCACATCCTAAGCAGGCCTTGTGACATCGGCAACCGGCCCGTCCCCTGATGTGCCACAGCCTCGTGCACAGCAGTTGACAACGGCGGGCTTTTGCCGCCAGGCGCAGATCAGGCCAGCGCCCGCTGGATCAATATCTTCTGCACATCGCTGGTGCCTTCGTAGATCTGGCACACACGCACATCGCGATAGATCCGCTCCACGGGGAAGTCGCTCACCACGCCATAGCCGCCCAGGGTCTGGATGGCGGCGCTGCATACGCGCTCAGCCATCTCGCTGGCAAAGAGCTTGGCCATGGCGGCTTCCTTCAGGCAGGGAAGACCCGCATCACGCAGGCTGGCAGCATGCCAGATCAGCTGCCGGGCTGCTTCAATTTGCGTGGCACATTCGGCGAGCCTGAAGCCCACGGCCTGATGGTTGAAGATGGGCTGGCCAAAGCTCTCGCGTTCCTTGCTGTATTGCAGGGCGCATTCAAAGGCCGCACGCGCCATGCCCACGCTTTGCGCGGCAATGCCGATACGCCCGCCCTCGAGTGCGGACAGCGCAATCCTGTAGCCCTCGCCCTCGGCCCCGATCAGGTTAGACCCGGGAATGCGGCAGTTCTCGAAATTGATCTGTGCCGTATCGCTGCTGTGCTGGCCCAGCTTGTCCTCCAGGCGTGCCACCTGGTAGCCGGGATTGACGGTGGGCACGATGAAGGCACTCATGCCTTTCTTGCCCGCAGCCTTGTCGGTGACGGCGATGACGATGGCTACATCGCCATTCTTGCCGCTGGTGATGAACTGCTTGACGCCGTTGATGACGTAGTCCTCGCCATCGCGCACAGCCGTGGTACGCAGCGCCGAGGCATCGCTGCCCACATGGGGCTCGGTCAGGCAGAAGGCTCCCAGCATCTGCCCCTGGGCCAGCGGACGCAGCCATTGCTCCTGCTGGCTGGCATTGCCGTACTTCATGAGGATGGCATTGACCGGGCAATTGGTCACGCTGATGACGGTGCTGGTGCCACCATCGCCGGCGGCAATTTCCTCGAGCACCAGCGCCAGGCTCACATAGTCCAGGCCCGCACCACCGAGCTCCTCGGGCACGCAGATGCCATAGGCACCGAGCGCGGCCAGCCCCTGGTGCACATCCTTGGGGAACTGGTGTTCCTTGTCCCAGCGCGCGGCATGGGGGGTGATCTGCTCGCGCACAAAATCGCGCAAAGCGTCACGGATCATTTCCTGGTCCTGATTCAGCAGCATGTTGTCTCCGATATTTATAGCTATATGCCCGTTGTTCAGCCTGGGCTAGGCGTCTAGAAGCTTGATGTATCTGCCGTCGTGGCGCAGCAGCTGGCCACGGTCTTCGGGCTTGACCTGCGCCAGGGCCTGCATCAGTCCCTGCACGCTTTGAGCCACCGACAGCGGGGCCGCAGCGCCGCCCATCTCGGTCTGCACCCAGCCCGGGTCCAGCGCCAGCAGCGTCAGGCCCGGCCATTGGCGGCAGGCCGAGACCACGGCCATATTGAGCGCAGCCTTGCTGACGCGGTACAGCCAAGCGCTCTCGTCCGCATCGCCCAGCAGGGACATGCCGCTGGAGAAGGCGCCGATCACGCCGCCAGCCTCCTGCACCATGGGCGCAATCTGCGGCAGGGCCTGCATGAAGCCCAGCACATTGCTGTGCATCACCAGGTCGAACTGCTGCTGGGTAGGCGGCACGCCTGCGTCATGACCGTCCCAGACGCCGGCCACGTACAGCGCGATATCGATGCTGGCCCCGTCGAGCTGCCAGGCCAGGCCGCTGACGCTGGCCGGATCGGCCAGATCGACCTGCAGCACCCGGGCGCCCCGTGCCTGCAGGTCGACCATGTCTTCAGCCTTGCGCACGGTGGCAATCACCTGGTGGCCCTGCGCCAGGTAGGCCTCGGCCAGGGCCCGCCCCAGACCGCGTGATGCGCCAAGAATCAGTATCAAAGCCATAGCTGTTTGCGCCTATGAATATTGGGTTTCAAAACGTTTTTCATCGAGAATCCTTTCATGACAGGCGCTGTCAGCTATCAACTTTTCTTGATCTGCTCGGCGGCAATCATGGCGCCATAGCGGGCCACCATGCTTTCCTGCGATTCAGGTTGTGCGGTCAGCCCCATTTGGGCATGGATGATCTGATTGAGCGTAGGCATGACGTTGCGCGCCACCCTGGCTTCCTCGCTCCACAGGCGCGAGCGCATCAGCGCCTTGGCACAGTGCAGATAGGCTTCCTGCACATGGACTTCGATCACCAGCTTGGGGCGGAAATGATCGCTGGCAAACAAGGCCGTGTAATGCGCCTCGTCACGCAGCTGGGCCGTGCCGTTGACACGCAGGGTTTCGTCGAAGCCCGGCACAAAGAACAGCAGGCCCAGGCGCGGGTCGTCGAGCAGGTTGCTCAGGCTGTCCAGCCGGTTGTTGCCGCCGGCATCGGGAATGAGCAAGGTATTGGCGTCCGGTGCCTTGACGAAGCCAGGCTTGCCGCCTCGTGGCGAGGCATCGAGCAAGGCTTCGCCTGGACCGCCCGTGGCCATGACCAGAAACGGCGACAGCGCGATAAAGCGCAGGCAGTGCCGATCCAGCTCCCACTGCTGCTTGAGCAGCGCCCTCTCGGCCGGCGGGTCATACAACTGCAGCAGTTGCTCACGCGAAGTGATCATGAAGCCAGGACCTCCTCGGGACGGTCGTTGCGGTGAATGGCGGCGTACAGAGACAGGAACTCGTTCCAGGAAGGATCGAAGCTCACGCTGAGCTCACCCTCCAGCTCGGGCACATGCTGTCTGCCCAGTTGTCCGGCCAGTTGCACCGCATGGACCGGATCTTCCACATAGTAGGTGGCCACGCGGGCACTCATGTTTTCCACGCGCGAGAAGGCAAGAATGCCGCGCTGCTCGCGGCTGAGTTGTTCATCCAGCGCATCCTGGGCGTCACGCACGCCGTCCAGCTCTTGCTGGCTGGAGAAAGTGAAGCGCCACTCCATGAAATGCGACAGATCGGCACGCGTGGCCACGGCATTGGCCCCGTCGTGGAAGGTCAGGATATCGGGCGGCGCATCCTCGTCGGCATCCTGTGCACGCACTTCGAGCGAGAGCCAGCGGTCGCTGTCTTCCTGGGGGAATTCATAGCTGCGGCCCAGCTGCTGGCGGATGAAGCCATCGAACAGCGGCGGGAACTCCGACAGCAGAGCGGAGCCGTAGACATCGGCCGCAGCCTCGGAGGCAAACTCGACCGGGCCCACGCGTACGGAAAAATCCCACTCGCCCAGCACATGGTCCAGCATGATGAAAGCCATGTGCTGCGCGTGCTCGGCCATGTCCCTGGCAATGGGCTTCTCGAACGAGAGCTTGAGGCCTATGATGCCGCCCGCATCGTAATAGCCCACCCGGATATCGGAGCAGGCCAGCTCGAAGCCGTCCATACGCATGCCGAAGTTGCTGCCCAGCGCGCGGCTGCGAAACGCCTGCACGCTGTAATGCTCGAAACGCGGCGCCTGGCGCACCAGTGCCTGGGCATTCTCGAACTGCGCCGTGTTGCCATGGGCCGAGATCACCAGACGGGAGCCGGCTTCCCCGAGCTTGCCTTCCAGCTCCAGACTCAGGCCCGGCGCATATTGGTGCAGCAACTCATTGGAGCTTTCCACAAACTCATGGCGATCAAGCCCCTCCAGCTGGCTCAGCTGGTTGGAAAAATCGCCCCAGAAAGCATCAATCTGCTGCGGCTCCAGCGGCTTGATGGTCTCGCTCTCGTCGTGGTGAATGTCTGCGCTCATGAATGATTTCCGCAATGTGAGCTGCACACATTCAGCGCGAATGCGTGCAATCCGTTGAACATGCGTTCACTGTAGAGCAAACCGGTGACGGTTCTGAGCAAATGGCGTCAGATCAGCTCAATTGCCATGGCCGTGGCCTCGCCGCCGCCGATGCACAGCGTGGCCAGGCCCTTCTTCTTGCCGCGTGTCTTGAGCGCATGCAGCAGGGTGACCAGAATGCGCGCACCGCTGGCGCCAATCGGGTGTCCGAGAGCGCAGGCGCCGCCATTCACGTTGACCTTGTCATGCGAGACCTTGAGATCGGCCATCAGCGCCATGGGCACCACGGCGAAGGCTTCGTTGATTTCCCACAGGTCCACATCCTCCACGGCCCATCCGGCCTTCTTCAGCGCCTTTTCGGTGGCGCCCACGGGTGCAGTGGTAAACCACTCGGGGGCCTGTGCAAAGGTCGCGTGCGAGACGATGCGCGCCAGCGGCTTGCAGCCCAGCTGCCTTGCGGTGGACTCGCGCATCAGCACCATGGCGGCAGCGCCGTCGTTGATGCTGGAGCTCGACGCCGCCGTGATGGTGCCGTCCTTCTTGAACGCAGGCTTGAGACTGGAGATCTTGTCCAGCTTGGCCTTGGCCGGGCCTTCGTCAACGCTGACGGTCACGTCGCCCTTGCGGGTCTTGACGGTGACAGGAGTGATTTCGGCATCGAAGGCGCCGCTTTGCGCCGCGGCCTGGGCGCGCTGCACGCTGGCAATGGCAAACGCGTCCTGCGCTTCACGTGTGAACTGGTATTTGGCGGCGCAGTCCTCACCGAAGGTGCCCATGGAGCGGCCCGCTTCATAGGCGTCTTCGAGACCGTCGAGCATCATGTGATCGAAGATCTTGTCGTGTCCCATGCGATAGCCGCCACGCCCCTTCTTGAGCAGATAAGGGGCATTGGTCATGCTCTCCATGCCGCCGGCAATCATCACCTCGCGGCTGCCGGCGATGAGCTGGTCGTGCGCCAGGATGGTGGCCTCCATACCGGCGCCGCACATCTTGGACAGGGTCACGGCACCTGTGCTTTGCGGCAGGCCGCCCTTGAAGCCGGCCTGACGAGCCGGAGCCTGGCCCTGGCCGGCCATCAGGCAGTTGCCAAATAGCACTTCTTCCACCTGCTCAGGCCGGATTCCGGCACGTTCGACTGCCGCCTTGATGGCTGCGCCGCCCAGGTCATGGGCGGCCAGATCGGAAAAATCGCCCTGGAACGCGCCCATGGGAGTGCGGGCAGCGCTGACGATGACAACGGGATCCTGATGCATGGTTTGTCTCCTTGAAAAATGGATGGATGTGATCTGCCTCTTCAGGCGAGGCTATTGGCGGGAATCTCGAAACGCTGCGTGTCCAGGCCTGCGTCGCCAGCATGCAGAAAGCGGCTGCGCTCGTAGGGAAACACGTCCAGAAAATGACCGTCACGGATACGGCTCTGGTGGCCGCGCCAGAACTCGGCCTCCAGCAGATCGGCGTGATGGCGCATGAAGATGTCGCGCACGGCCGGATGGCCCAGCAGAAAAGGTCCGAAGGTCTCGGGGAAGACATCCCTGGGGCCGACCGAGTACCAGATGTCGCCCGACATCTCCTCTTCCTCGGTTCGCGGCTGCGGCACCTCGCGGAAATTGCAATCGGTCAGGTATTCGATCTCGTCATAGTCGTAGAACACCACCTTGCCGCCACGCGTGACGCCGAAATTCTTCCACAGCATGTCGCCGGGAAAGATATTGGTGGCGACCAGATCCTTGATGGCATTGCCGTACTCGAGAATCGCCCTCTCCATGGCAGCGCGGCGCTCCGGCTTGGTATCTGCCTCGGCCAGACACTCCATCAGGAACAGGTTCAGCGGCACCAGGCGGCGCTCTATGTAGAGGTGGCTGATGATGACCTCCATCTGCCCGTCGCCATCACGGTCACTGATCTCGATCTGCTCGGGAGCCTGGGCATGCAGCTCGGCCAGCAGCTCATCGCTGAAGCGCTCCCTGGGAAAAGCCACCAGGCTGTACTCCATGGTGTCGGCCATGCGGCCGCCACGGTCATGCTTCTTGACCAGCTGGTACTTGGCCTTGACCTGGGGACGCGACACATCCTTGCTGCTGGCGATACGGTCCTTGATGAGCTTGAACACATAGGGGAAGCTGGGCAGGTCGAACACCAGCATGACCAGGCCCTTGATGCCGGGCGCAATGCGCAGCTGATCGCTGGAATGGCGCAGATGATGCAGAAAGTCGCGGTAGAACAGCGTCTTGCCCTGCTTGGCCAGACCCAGGGCGTTATAGATTTCCGCCTTGGGCTTGCGCGGCATGAGGCTGCGCAGAAAGCTCACATAGGCGCTGGGCACTTCCATGTCCACCATGAAATAGGCGCGCGCAAAGCTGAACAGCGCATGCAGGTCGTCCTCGCCGAACAGGGCCGCGTGCAGTATCAGTTGCCCCTGCTCTCCATGCAGTATGGGAATCGCCAGCGGCAGCTCGGTATAGCCGGTGATGATCTTGCCGACCAGGTACGCCCCCTTGTTGCGATAGAACAGGCTGGACAGCACCTGAAGCTGGAAGTTGGCCCTGAGCGTCAGACCCGCCAGCCTCTCGCGTATGCGCTCGGCCAGCAGATGCACGTCGCGCGGCAGGTCTTCGAAGCCGCATTGCAGTTGCAGTTGCTCGAACAGGATCTGCAGCGTGCCTTCGATGCGGGCGAGGTTGCCGGGGTAGTAGGCGCGGTAGATGGGTACGGCACCCGGCGCAGTGTTTTCCAGATACTCGGTGCTGACGGCCGCACGCACGAAGATGAAGTCGTTCTGGAAATGGGTGCGGTGCAGAATCTTGGTGGTGACCGAGTTGAAGAAGGTCTCGGCCAGCTCCGGCTGCAGATGATCGACCATCAGGCCGATGTAATGCAGCTTGACCTGCTGCCAGACAGCCATGCTCTGCAGGCTGGCGGCAAACCCCTCTTCCAGCCTCTGGATGCAGGCACGCACCTGCCGGTCGTAGAACTCTATGCGTTCGCGCTGAGCCTGCTGCTGGCCCTGCCAGTCCATGGTCTCGAAGCGTTGCTTGGCTCGGGCAGCTTCCGCACTGAACATGCGGTAATGCTGGTTGTAGCCGTGCATCAGGGCCTGCGCAATGGCATAGGCCTCAGGGGCGTCCAGTCGTTGCGGAAACATGGCGGGCCAGTCGCTCCAGATAAGTGAGCAGCACTCTCAAACAGAACAAGCGACACAGGCCTTGAGTCCGCTTGAGGGCACTGCAACTGCGCTGCGGCAGCGATCAGTCGCGCTTGCGCGCAGCGACCTTCTCGACAGCCTTGTTGTAGACATCCTCCAGGCCGCCCACACCAGGCACGGTCATTTCGAGGTTGGTGATGTGGCCGTTGTTGAGGCTGTAGCACCAGCCGTGCAGAGTCACCTTCTGGCCGCGGGCCCAGGCATCCTGCATCACGGTGGACTGGGCCACGTTAACCACCTGCTCGATGGCGTTGAGCTCGCACAGCACATCGTGGCGGAACTGGGTGGAGATGCCTTCGAGCAGCTTGATGTGCTTGTCGCGCACGTCGCGCACGTGGCGGGTCCAGTTGTCCACCAGACCCAGGCGCAGATTGTTCAGCGCCGCATACACGCCGCCGCAGCCATAGTGGCCCACCACCATCAGGTGCTCGATCTTCAGATGATCGACCGAGTACTGAATGGTGGACAGGCAGTTCAGATCGCTGGGCACCACCACGTTGGCCACGTTGCGGTGCACGAACACCTCGCCAGGCTCCAGACCCGTGATCTGGTTGGCTGGCACGCGGCTGTCCGAGCAGCCGATCCACATGTACTTGGGTTTTTGCTGCGCCATCAGTCCGGTAAAGAAACCAGGACGATCACGCTCCATCTGGTCTGCCCATTCGCGGTTGTGGACAAACAGTTCTTCGATGGAGGTCGTTGTCATGAAGCTATCCTTCTTTTTGTGGTTGAAAGAACGGCGCAGCTCCTGCTTTTTCAGCAGGTTTCAGCAAACAGCTCGCGGCCTATGAGCATGCGGCGAATTTCGCTGGTGCCTGCGCCAATCTCATAGAGTTTCGCATCTCGCCACAGACGACCGAGCGGATACTCGTTGATATACCCATTGCCGCCATAGATTTGCACGCCCTCGCCGGCCATCCAGGTGGCCTTCTCGGCGCACCACAAGATCACGCTGGCGCAATCCTTGCGAACCTGGCGCACATGATCGGTTCCCAGAAGATCCAGGTTTTTAGCGACCGTATAGGCAAAAGAGCGGCCTGCTTGCAGCACGGTGTACATGTCCGCCACCTTGCCCTGGATCAGCTGGAACTCGCCGATGCTCTGGCCGAACTGCTTGCGGTCGTGGATATAGGGCACGACATTGTCCATGACGGACTGCATGATGCCCAGCGGGCCGCCGGTCAGGACGGCGCGCTCATAGTCCAGGCCGCTCATCAATACCTTGGCGCCCATGTTCAGGCCGCCAAGAATGTTTTCAGCCGGCACTTCCACATCCTGGAACACCAGCTCGCCCGTATGGCTGCCTCGCATGCCCAGCTTGTCCAGCTTTTGCGCGATCGAGAAGCCCTTCATGCCCTTCTCGATCAGAAAGGCCGTCACGCCACGAGCGCCCATCTCCGGCTCGGTCTTGGCATAGACCACCAGGGTGTCGGCATCGGGCCCGTTGGTAATCCACATCTTGCTGCCATTGAGCAGGTAGTAGCCACCCTTGTCCTCGGCCTTGAGCTTCATGCTGATGACGTCAGAGCCGGCACCGGGCTCGCTCATGGCCAGCGCGCCCACATGTTCCCCAGTGATGAGCTTGGGCAGGTATTTGGCCTTCTGCGCCTCGCTGCCGTTGCGATTGATCTGGTTCACGCACAGATTGCTGTGCGCGCCATAGGACAGGCCCACCGAGGCACTGGCGCGCGAGATTTCCTCCATCGCCACCATATGCGCCAGATAGCCCATATCGGCGCCGCCGTACTGCTCGGGTACGGTGATGCCGAGCACGCCCAGCTCGCCGAACTTGCGCCACACGTCCATGGGGAACTGGTCGCTGCGGTCGATCTCGGCCGCACGCGGAGCAATCTCGCTCTGTGCGAACTCACGCACCGCATCACGCAGCGCATCGATGTCTTCACCGAGCTGGAAGTTCAGTCCGGGCAGATTGGCAAGGCTCATGGTTGTCTCCTGTAGATATGGGTCTGACGAATCGTCTTGTCAGTGTTGTATGCCTTCACGGTTCTGCACACACATCAGAGTGCAGCCCATTGTGGCGATCAGTTTCTCTTTTCCCTGGTCAATGGCGAATGCCTTGCCTTCGGATACGGTGATGGTGCGTCCGGGCTTGATGACCCGGCCCTCCATGCGAAAGCGCTGGCCCTTGGCCGGGGCGAGCAGATTGATCTTGAATTCGATGGTGAGCACGGCGGCATCCGTTGGCATCAGCGTCAGGCCCGCATAGCCGCAGGCCGAGTCGAGAGCGGTGGACACCATGCCGGCGTGCAAAAAACCATGCTGCTGTGTCAGGCCCGGAGCCCAGTCCAGACAGATATCGACAACGCCTGGCTCCACCAGGGCCAGCTCCGCGCCAATCGTGGCCATGGCGCCTTGCCTGGCAAAGCTCTGCCTCACCCGATGAACAAAATCCAGAGACTCGGTGACACCTGCAACAGACATGACAACGCTCCAGCAAAGCTTTGAAATTGACGTTTACGTAAACGTCAATTATGCGCCATTTTTGCTCTCGCTCCTCTTCAATAGCGTGCGCGCCTCTTTTTCCTGCTCTCGCACCTCATCCAGTGTCACTTGCAGATCGGCCATCTGCGCTTCGAGCTGCTTGCGGTGGATCGCCAGCACATCGAGAAACTTGCGCAGCTGCACGCCCGTATCACGCGGGCTGTCATACATATCGATGATTTCCTTGGCCTCCGACAGCGACAACCCCAGGCGCTTGGCCCGCAGCGTCAGGCGCAGACGTGCGCGGTCTCTCGATGAATACACGCGGTTGCGGCCGCCTGCGCCGGAGCGCTCCGGCTGCAGCAAGCCCATGTCCTCATAAAAACGGATGGCCCGAGTCGTGAGATCGAACTCTTTGGCAAGATCGCTGATGGTGTAAATGGTCGACATGATTCTTTAGGGTTGTAGGTCTTGCATCGCACAGGCGACTGCCAGAAGCGGCTTGATCTCTAAAATGCTTTGACAAAACTGACGTTTACGTTAACGTCAATGCTAAACGAATTACCGCCCCATGACCTCAAGCCAAGAATCCGCTCTTCACTACCCACTGGGTGATACCTTGCCCGGTCCAGCCCAGACTCTGGAAGTGGCACCCGGCGTCAAGTGGATCCGCATGACCTTGCCATTTGCCCTTGATCACATCAACCTCTGGCTGCTGCGTGATCGCCAAACGGATCCACATGGCCAGGTACACGAGGGCTGGACGGTCGTCGACTGCTGCGTCAATCGCACTGAAGCTCGCGAGCAATGGGAGCAGATTTTTGCCTCTGCGCTTGAAGGCCTGCCTATTCTGCGTGTCATCGTCACCCATATGCACCCCGACCATATCGGTCTGGCCGGCTGGCTCTGCCATCAATGGAATGCGCCCTTGTGGGTCAGTGCCACCGATTACAACGTCGCCCGCGTCGCCATGAAAGACAGAGACGGCTTCGGCGGCGAATCTGGTGCGGACTTCTACAGCCTGCACGGACAGAGAGATGAAGAATTTCTGCTCCATGTGCGTGGCCGTGGCAGCTACTACTCTTCCCTGGTAGCGCCTATCCCCGACATCTATCACCGCATCATGGATGGCGACCAGATAGACATCAACGGCCGCACATGGCAGTGCATTGCCGGCTATGGTCACGCGCCGGAGCACATGGCGCTTTATTGCGCCGAGCTCAAGACACTGATCAGCGGTGACATGGTGCTGCCCCGTATTTCCGCCAATGTCAGCGTGCACTCTTCCGAGCCCGAAGCCAACCCGCTGCAGCTGTTTCTCACATCGCTGAAGCGCTACTTCGCTCTCCCTCAGGACACCTATGTTCTGCCCTCGCACGGCAAGCCATTCACAGGATTGCATACCCGTGTCCAGCAACTGCTGGACCATCATCAGGAACGTCTGGTCGACATCATGCAGGCCTCCCGGCAACAGGAGCTGAGCGCTGCCGACATCCTTCCCATCCTCTTCAAACGCCAACTGGACACTCACCAGATGACTTTCGCCATGGGCGAGGCTCTGGCTCACCTGCACTACCTCTGGTTCAGCCGGCAACTGACGCGGCGGCTGGATGAAAACGGCATCCTGCGCTTCTATGCCCCCAACATGCAGAAATAAAAAGAGAGCGCCTAGCGCTCTCTTTTTATAGGCTTCCGGTATTTTTGCAGCTGTAATGCTTTGCCAGCCTACGACAAGCGCTCCTCATTTTGAGGCGCCCAATAAAAAACCCCGTAATCTTTCGACTACGGGGTTTTCACTGTAAGAGCCTGACGATGACCTACTTTCACACGGGAACCCGCACTATCATCGGCGCTAAGTCGTTTCACTGTCCTGTTCGGGATGGGAAGGAGTGGTACCAACTTGCTATGGTCATCAGGCATAAACTTTTTGTCAGATTGACGGCGCCTCGATTAACTTCTTAATCTTGCTCACCCTCAGTCCAACGAATTCATAGAGTCTTCAATCAGCTTTTCGATTGCGCCTTTTCGGCATAACTAGAACTTGCGTTCTGTCTTTATTTTTCCAGGCTTACCCAAAGTTATAGGGTCAAGCCGCACGGGCAATTAGTACTGGTTAGCTTAACGCATTGCTGCGCTTCCACACCCAGCCTATCAACGTCGTGGTCTACAACGACCCTTCAGGGGGCTCAAGGCCCCGGCAGATCTCATCTTGAAACGAGTTTCCCGCTTAGATGCTTTCAGCGGTTATCTCTTCCACACTTAGCTACCCTGCGATGCCACTGGCGTGACAACAGGTACACCAGAGGTGTGTCCACTCCGGTCCTCTCGTACTAGGAGCAGGCTTCCTCAAATCTGCAGCGCCCACGGAAGATAGGGACCAAACTGTCTCACGACGTTTTAAACCCAGCTCACGTACCTCTTTAAATGGCGAACAGCCATACCCTTGGGACCGACTACAGCCCCAGGATGAGATGAGCCGACATCGAGGTGCCAAACACCGCCGTCGATATGAACTCTTGGGCGGTATCAGCCTGTTATCCCCAGAGTACCTTTTATCCGTTGAGCGATGGCCCTTCCATACAGAACCACCGGATCACTATGTCCTGCTTTCGCATCTGCTCGACTTGTCAGTCTCGCAGTTAAGCACGCTTATGCCATTGCACTATCGTCACGATGTCCGACCGTAACTAGCGTACCTTCGAACTCCTCCGTTACGCTTTGGGAGGAGACCGCCCCAGTCAAACTGCCTACCATGCACTGTCCCCGATCCAGATAATGGATCCAGGTTAGAACCTCAAACGCACCAGGGTGGTATTTCAACGTTGGCTCCATGCGATCTAGCGACCGCACTTCAAAGCCTCCCACCTATCCTACACAGATCCGTTCAAAGTCCAATACAAAGCTACAGTAAAGGTTCATGGGGTCTTTCCGTCTTTCCGCGGGGAGATTGCATCATCACAAACATTTCAACTTCGCTGAGTCTCAGGAGGAGACAGTGTGGCCATCGTTACGCCATTCGTGCAGGTCGGAACTTACCCGACAAGGAATTTCGCTACCTTAGGACCGTTATAGTTACGGCCGCCGTTTACTGGGACTTCAATCAAGAGCTTGCACCCCATCATTTAATCTTCCAGCACCGGGCAGGCGTCACACCCTATACGTCCACTTTCGTGTTTGCAGAGTGCTGTGTTTTTATTAAACAGTCGCAGCCACCAATTTTTTGCAACCCCTTTGAGCTCCGTTTGTACAACTTCACTTACTTGGGGTACACCTTCTCCCGAAGTTACGGTGTCAATTTGCCGAGTTCCTTCTCCTGAGTTCTCTCAAGCGCCTTAGAATACTCATCTCGCGCACCAGTGTCGGTTTGCGGTACGGTCGTCAATAGCTGAAGCTTAGTGGCTTTTCCTGGAAGCAGGGTATCACTCACTTCGTCTGCAAGCAGACTCGTTATCACCCCTCATCTAAGCCTGGCGGATTTGCCTACCAGGCACGACTACAGGCTTGAACCAACATATCCAACAGTTGGCTGAGCTAACCTTCTCCGTCCCCACATCGCACTATTGATCGGTACAGGAATATTGACCTGTTTCCCATCAGCTACGCATCTCTGCCTCGCCTTAGGGGCCGACTCACCCTACGCCGATGAACGTTGCGTAGGAAACCTTGCGCTTACGGCGAGGGGGCTTTTCACCCCCTTTAACGCTACTCATGTCAGCATTCGCACTTCTGATACCTCCAGCATCCGTTACCAGACACCTTCACAGGCTTACAGAACGCTCTCCTACCACTTGCAATAAATTGCAAATCCGCAGCTTCGGTAACTGGCTTAGCCCCGTTACATCTTCCGCGCAGGACGACTCGATCAGTGAGCTATTACGCTTTCTTTAAATGATGGCTGCTTCTAAGCCAACATCCTGACTGTTTTAGCCTTCCCACTTCGTTTCCCACTTAGCCAATTTTAGGGACCTTAGCTGGCGGTCTGGGTTGTTTCCCTCTTGAGTCCGGACGTTAGCACCCGGTGCTCTGTCTCCCAAGCTGTACTCGTCGGTATTCGGAGTTTGCATAGGTTTGGTAAGTCGCCATGACCCCCTAGCCTAAACAGTGCTCTACCCCCGACGGTAATACTTGAGGCACTACCTAAATAGTTTTCGGAGAGAACCAGCTATTTCCAAGTTTGTTTAGCCTTTCACCCCTATCCACAGCTCATCCCCTAATTTTGCAACATTAGTGGGTTCGGACCTCCAGTACCTGTTACGGCACCTTCATCCTGGCCATGGATAGATCACTTGGTTTCGGGTCTACACCCAGCGACTAGTCGCCCTATTCGGACTCGATTTCTCTTCGCCTCCCCTATTCGGTTAAGCTTGCCACTGAATGTAAGTCGCTGACCCATTATACAAAAGGTACGCCGTCACCCCTAAGGGCTCCGACTTTTTGTAAGCATACGGTTTCAGGATCTATTTCACTCCCCTCCCGGGGTTCTTTTCGCCTTTCCCTCACGGTACTGGTTCACTATCGGTCGATGATGAGTATTTAGCCTTGGAGGATGGTCCCCCCATATTCAGACAGGGTTTCTCGTGCCCCGCCCTACTTGTCTGCAGCCTAGTACCACCGATCGGTTTTCACATACGGGACTATCACCCACTATGGTCGGCCTTTCCATGCCGTTTTGTTAACTGATCGACTATCACTGCAAGGCTCTTCCGAATTCGCTCGCCACTACTATCGGAATCTCGGTTGATGTCTTTTCCTCTGGGTACTTAGATGTTTCAGTTCTCCAGGTTCGCTTCGTGCACCTATGTATTCAGTGCACGATACCTCTTGCGAGGTGGGTTCCCCCATTCAGAAATCTCCGGATCAAAGCTTATTTGCCAGCTCCCCGAAGCTTATCGCAGGCTATCACGTCTTTCGTCGCCTATCATCGCCAAGGCATCCACCATATGCTCTTAGTCACTTGACCCTATAACTTTGGACTCTCTCGTCGAGAATCAAAGCCTGGTGTTCAAAGACTGGTGAGGTCTTGCACCTCACGCGTTATGCCGTAATGTGAATATCTTTGGCTGCATCTTTCGATGCAGCTTAGAGAATATTCGTCATTACTAGATACTTTTGCATTCGCAAAATATCTGTTTTGACGCAATCAAAATGTTGCTGGCGGCACGGTGCACAAACCTTGGTTTGTGCTTTCCACCAGCAACGCTGATTTCGACTCTATGAATTTTTAAAGAACAGCCAATTGATCGACGTTTCGATCAATACAAAAGCAGTCTTTGCAAGACTGCTTTTGTATTGGGAAGCCTTCGATTATAGCACCATTAGCGCTATCATTTTTGGTGGAGGATGACGGGATCGAACCGACGACCCCCTGCTTGCAAAGCAGGTGCTCTCCCAGCTGAGCTAATCCCCCGGGATCCTCTGACCAGATATTGGAATCTTGGTGGGTCTAGTTGGGCTCGAACCAACGACCCCTGCGTTATCAACACAGTGCTCTAACCAGCTGAGCTACAGACCCATTCCATGCAGCCCGCCGTCACTCAGCAGGCCACCTGGCTTGTTCCAACAACCGATAAGTGTGGACGTTCAATTTGAAGCAGCATTTTTCCAGAAAGGAGGTGATCCAGCCGCACCTTCCGATACGGCTACCTTGTTACGACTTCACCCCAGTCACGAACCCCGCCGTGGTAAGCGCCCTCCTTGCGGTTAGGCTACCTACTTCTGGCGAGACCCGCTCCCATGGTGTGACGGGCGGTGTGTACAAGACCCGGGAACGTATTCACCGTGACATTCTGATCCACGATTACTAGCGATTCCGACTTCACGCAGTCGAGTTGCAGACTGCGATCCGGACTACGACTGGCTTTATGGGATTAGCTCCCCCTCGCGGGTTGGCAACCCTTTGTACCAGCCATTGTATGACGTGTGTAGCCCCACCTATAAGGGCCATGAGGACTTGACGTCATCCCCACCTTCCTCCGGTTTGTCACCGGCAGTCCCATTAGAGTGCTCAACTGAATGTAGCAACTAATGGCAAGGGTTGCGCTCGTTGCGGGACTTAACCCAACATCTCACGACACGAGCTGACGACAGCCATGCAGCACCTGTGTGCAGGTTCTCTTTCGAGCACCAAACCATCTCTGGTAAGTTCCTGCCATGTCAAAGGTGGGTAAGGTTTTTCGCGTTGCATCGAATTAAACCACATCATCCACCGCTTGTGCGGGTCCCCGTCAATTCCTTTGAGTTTCAACCTTGCGGCCGTACTCCCCAGGCGGTCAACTTCACGCGTTAGCTTCGTTACTGAGTCAGTTAAGACCCAACAACCAGTTGACATCGTTTAGGGCGTGGACTACCAGGGTATCTAATCCTGTTTGCTCCCCACGCTTTCGTGCATGAGCGTCAGTGCAGGCCCAGGGGATTGCCTTCGCCATCGGTGTTCCTCCGCATATCTACGCATTTCACTGCTACACGCGGAATTCCATCCCCCTCTGCCGCACTCTAGCCTTGCAGTCACAATGGCAGTTCCCAGGTTGAGCCCGGGGATTTCACCACTGTCTTACAAAACCGCCTGCGCACGCTTTACGCCCAGTAATTCCGATTAACGCTTGCACCCTACGTATTACCGCGGCTGCTGGCACGTAGTTAGCCGGTGCTTATTCTTACGGTACCGTCATGACCCGGGGATATTAGCCCCAGGCTTTTCGTTCCGTACAAAAGCAGTTTACAACCCGAGGGCCTTCATCCTGCACGCGGCATTGCTGGATCAGGCTTTCGCCCATTGTCCAAAATTCCCCACTGCTGCCTCCCGTAGGAGTCTGGGCCGTGTCTCAGTCCCAGTGTGGCTGGTCGTCCTCTCAGACCAGCTACAGATCGCAGGCTTGGTAAGCCTTTACCCCACCAACTACCTAATCTGCCATCAGCCGCTCTAGTAGCACAAGGCCCGAAGGTCCCCTGCTTTCATCCGTAGATCTCATGCGGTATTAGCTACTCTTTCGAGTAGTTATCCCCCACTACCAGGCACGTTCCGATGTATTACTCACCCGTTCGCCACTCGTCAGCATCCGAAGACCTGTTACCGTTCGACTTGCATGTGTAAAGCATGCCGCCAGCGTTCAATCTGAGCCAGGATCAAACTCTATAGTTCGATCTTGAATTTAAAGTCTTTCGACTGCTCACTCACTTGACGGAATCAAGAAGAATAAATTCTTCCTCATTACTGTTTTTGTGAGCGTTTGATAACTCCGAAGAGTTTGCTCCGAAGAACTGGCTGCTTGCCCTCAAACGCCCACGCTTATCGGCTGTATTTTTTTAAGGAACCGAGTGCAAAATCAGAAGAACCGATCTTGAATCTCGTTGCTTGCTGCGATCAGCGAAGCCTTGTAGTGTATCACAACTTTTTCATTCCTGCGCAAGAACTTTGGAGTTTTGCGAGGCAGTCGTTTGCTGCGATGGACTGAACTATAGCATAGGTAAAACCCTAGCCACGCCGCTTCTGACACAAAAGATTCATCTGCCAGAGTGGTCTTTGCGACCGTTGCATCCACTGCCAGAGATAGAGACAGCGGCCTCACGGCCGCTGTCTCTATGGAGGCCAACGATAATGCAGGCACGATGGCACTGATTACTTTGTTAGACGCTCAATTGGCGTTCGGGCACGTGGCTCTACTGGACCACGCTAATTTTTCCCTGGAGACCGGCGAGCGCGTCGGTCTGATCGGCCGCAACGGCGCCGGCAAGTCTTCGCTGCTCAAGATTCTGGGCGGCCTGGCAAAGGCCGATGATGGCCAGCTCCAGGTGCAGAACGGGATCCGCATTACCTATGTGGCACAGGAGCCCGATCTGAACCCTGCGCACACCATCTTCGAGTCGGCATCCGACGGCATTGCGGCCGTGATTGCGATTCGCGAGCGCTATCTGGCCGGTGGCGAGGGCGAGGATCTGGACGAGCTGCAGACGCAAATCGAGGCCTATGACGCCTGGAACTGGGAGCAGCGCGTAGAGGAAACATTGCAGCGTCTGCATCTGGACCCGAACGCCCTGGTGGGCAGCCTGTCTGGCGGCACCCGCAAGCGTGTGGCACTGGCCCAGGCCCTGGTGGCCCGCCCCGATGTATTGCTGCTCGACGAGCCGACCAACCACCTGGATCTGGACTCCATCGAGTGGCTGGAAGAGTTGTTGATTGCCTTCAAGGGCAGTGTGATCACGATCACCCACGACCGCAGCTTTCTGGACCGTATTGCCACTCGCATCGTGGAGCTGGATCGGGGCGTTCTGCGCACCTACCCGGGCAACTTCTCTCAGTACGTGCTACAAAAGGAAGAGCAGCTCAGCCAGGAAGCCGTCATCAACGCCAAGGCGGACAAGCTGCTGGCCCAGGAAGAAGTCTGGATTCGCAAGGGCGTGGAAGCCCGCCGCACCCGCAGCCAGAGCCGCATCAGCCGTCTGCAGGAATTGCGTGCCAGCCGTGCCCAGCGCCGTGATGTGCTGGGCAGCGTGAATATGGATATCGCATCCGGCAAGGGCGACGGCTATCAGGGAAAGATCGTGGCCGAGCTGACCGATGTCAGCAAGTCCTTTGGCGAAAAGAAGATCGTCGAGAAGTTCAGCGGCACCATTTTGCGCGGTGACAAGGTCGGCTTGCTGGGCCCCAACGGCGCAGGCAAGACAACGCTGCTGAAGATGATTCTGGGCGAGCTGGCTCCGGACAGCGGCCAGGTGCGCCTGGGCGGCAATCTGCAAGTGGCCTACTTTGACCAGATGCGCCATCAGGTGAATCTGGATGCCACGCTGGAGGACTTCATCAGCCCCGGCAGCGAGTGGATCGAGATCGGCAGCCAGAAAAAGCACGTCAAGAGCTATCTGGCGGACTTTCTGTTCTCTCCGGCGCGTGCGCATTCCCCGGTCCGATCGCTGTCAGGCGGCGAGCGCAACCGCTTGCTGCTGGCCCGTTTGTTTGCGCGCCCGGCCAATGTCCTGGTGCTGGACGAGCCAACCAACGACCTGGACATCGAGACGCTGGACATGCTGGAAGACCTGCTGCAAAGCTATGACGGCACGGTCTTTCTGGTCAGCCACGACCGCACTTTCCTCGACAACGTGGTCACCAGCACGATTGCCTGGGAGGGCCCCGGCCACTGGCGTGAATACGAAGGTGGCGTAACGGACTGGATGGAGCAATCGCGCCGCAGCAAGGCCATGGCCGAAGCCGCACAGGCCAAGTCCACCCCCAAGGAGGAGCCCAAGCCCGTCGCAAGCCGCTCCGACGCCGCGGCCAGCCCCAAGAAGAAGCTCAGCTACAAGGATCAGCGCGAGCTGGAAGCCCTGCCGGCCACGATTGCCGCACTGGAGGCCGAGCAAAAGCAGATCCAGCAGGCGCTGGCCGACGGCAGCCTGTTTGCCAGCGACAATGCCAAGGCCGTCGCCATGCACCAGCGCGACGCGGAGATCGATGAAGCACTGATGGAGGCGCTGGAGCGCTGGACCTTGCTGTCCGAATAATCAGACCATCAAATAAGAGAGCGCCTTGCACCTTTCAAGTCTTGATTTCAAAGCTCTAGAAGCCTGAAGTCATTACCTGACAAGCGCAAGGCGCTCTCTTTTTATGCAATCTTAGATGCGGTGATGTACCTGGTCCGAGCCGCCACGCAGCTTGGTCAGCAGGGCATGGGCAATTTGCGGCAGTGGCAGCACCTCATCGGCCGCACCGTGGGCAATGGCTTCGCGGGGCATGCCGAAGACGATGCAGGTGCTCTCGTCCTGCACCAGGTTGTAGCTGCCGGCATCGCGCATCTCGCGCATGGCGGTGGCACCATCGGCCCCCATGCCAGTGAGCATGATGCCGTAGGCATTACGCCCGGCGCTGGCGGCCACTGACTTGAACAGCACTTCCACCGAGGGCTTGTGACGGTTGACGGGCGGCGCGTCATCAACCACGGCCACATAGTTGGCACCGCTGCGCGTGATGGAGAAATGCTTGCCACCAGGGGCGATATAGGCGTGACCGGGCAGCAAACGCTCGCCATGCGTGGCTTCCTTGACCGTCATCTGGCACAGGCTGTTGAGGCGCGCCGCAAAACTGGTGGTGAAGCCCGGCGGCATGTGCTGGGTGATGACGATGGCCGGGCAGTCGGCCGGCAGGTGCGTGAGCACCTCACGAATCGCTTCCGTCCCCCCCGTGGAGGCACCGATGGCGATGATTTTTTCGGTCGAGATACGTCCCAGCAGGCTGGGTGCCACCGGCGCACGCGGCGCAGCAGGCTTGGCGCCCGCACCCGCGGCCGCAGCAACGCCATGCGGAACCACCGGCAGGCGGTGCACCTGGGCCACGGCGGCCACGCGAATCTTGTCCACGATCTGGCTGGCCAGCTCCTGCAGGCCGTTGGCCACGCCGACGCGGGGCTTGGCCACAAAATCAATGGCGCCCAGCTCCAGGGCGCGCATGGTGACTTCGGCGCCACGCTCGGTCAGCGTGGAGATCATCACCACCGGCATCGGACGCAGGCGCATGAGCCGCCCGAGGAAATCGATGCCGTCCATGCGGGGCATTTCCACATCCAGCGTGATGACGTCGGGGTTCAGATCGCGGATCATTTCGCGTGCGATCAACGGATCATTGGCCGAGCCGATGCACTCCATATCATGCTGGCGGTTGATGATCTCGGCCAGAAGACTGCGCACCAGCGCAGAGTCATCCACCACGATCACCCGGATTTTTGGCTTTAACAACGCTCAACCTTCCTCAAAACAGATCCACCGAACCGCCCGCCGTATTGCGCGCCACCGCAGCCGCGCTGCCGCGGCTGATTTCCTGCTGCACCAAGGCCTCGGGATGGGCATGGGCCAGGCGCTTGACCATGGCCTTGCCCGTGGACGGGAAAAACACCACCTTGCGCGGATAGATATCCAGCACGTCTTCGGAGACGATGGGAATGCGCTCGGTTTGCAGATACTCTGTCACAAAACTGGTGTTGCGCTCACCCACATTCATGGTCGTGAAATTGGCCATGACCTGGGCGCCGCCAAAAATCTTGGCCTGCATGGATTCTCGACGCGCACCCAGCTTGAGCATCTCATTGATCAGCAGCTCCATCGCGTACGAACCATAGCGCCCCGACACATCGTTGCTGTCGCCGTCGGGCAGCATGAAGTGGTTCATGCCGCCGATGCGCATAAAGCGATCCCACAGGCAGGCCGCGATGCAGGAGCCCAGCACGGTGACGATGGCCATCTCGTCGCGCGAGACAAAATATTCGCCCGGCAGCACCTTGGCCGAATTGAGCTGGAAGTGCGGGTCGTAGTAGAAGAACGAGGCCTCGCCCGGCTGGCGCGGTTGGCGCTTGAGCTGCTCCAGCGATGAGACCGGCGCCGGCATGGCCGGATCAGGATAACCCTGGGGCACGAAGCTGTTGCCGCGCAGGGGTCTGGCAGCGCCAGCACCTGGCAGATCCAGCGGAGAGCTCAGATTCCTCATGACTTGCAGCCCTGCCCTTCAGCTTCATTGGCGCTCATAGACGGTCTTGCCCTTGAGCGCGAACAGATCGCGCGAATCGCTGAAGTTCTCGGCATGACCGACAAACAGCAGCCCACCCGGACGCATCACCTGATGAATGCGCTCCAGCACGCGACGCTGGGTCGGTGCGTCGAAATAAATCATCACATTGCGGCAGAAGACGATGTCGAACGTCTCCCGGAACGGCCAATCGCCGGCGATCAGGTTGACGTTGAGAAAGTCCACCATGCGGCGCAGCTCGGGTTTGACCCGCACCATGCCCGAGTTGGCAGAGCGCCCGCGCAGGAAAAAGCGGTGCAGCCGCTCGGTGCTCACGCCCTTGAGGTTCTCTGCCCGGTAGATGCCGCGCGAGGCGGTCTCCAGCACGCGCGAGTCGATATCGCTGGCCATGAGCTGAAAGCTGGCCGAGGCGCCGAGACTCTCGACCGCCGTCATCAGGATGGAATAAGGCTCCTCTCCCGTGGAGGCCGCGCTGCACCATACCTTCCAGCCATTGCCGCCGGGCTTGTGGCTGCGCAGATGCTGGGCCAGGATGTCGAAGTGATGCTGCTCGCGGAAGAACGAGGTCAGATTCGTGGTCAGCGCATTGACGAATTCCTGCCATTCAGGGCCATCGTTGATGCTCTCCAGCCAGTCCAGATAGCTGACAAAGCTCTCATGCCCAGTCTCGCGCAGGCGGCGCGACAGACGGCTGTAGACCATGGCGTGCTTGCCATCATGCAGGCTGATGCCGGCACGCTTGTAGATCAGGGCCTGGACACGGGCAAAGTCGCGGTTGGACCAGACGAACTCGCGCCCCTGCGCCAGCGGGCCGGACATGCCGCCCGGCAGCGCCTCATCATCCTGCTCAGGCCTGGCAGGGGATGCAGCGAATGAAGCATTACGTCCCAGGTTCAGCACACGGGCCTCTGGCGCGCTCAGGCTTCGGAGGCCACCAGGCCCATGTCGACATTGCCCATGAGCTTCTCGATGTCCAGCAGGATCAGCATGCGCTCGCCCACCGAACCCAGGCCCAGGATGCAGCCGCTGTCGATGGCGCTTTCGATATCGGGTGCAGGACGCACGGCATCGGCGGGCAGCTCCATCACATCGCTGACCGAGTCCACCACAATGCCGACCACGCGATTGCGCAGGTTCAGGATGATGACCACGGTGAAGGCGTTGTACTCCACCTCGGAGCAGTTGAAGCGCAGGCGCATGTCCACGATGGGAACGATGGTGCCGCGCAGATTGACCACACCCTTGATGAACTCGGGCGCGTTGGCAATGCGCGTGGGCTGCTCGTAGCCACGGATTTCCTGCACCTTGAGGATGTCGATGCCGTATTCCTCCTCGCCCAGGCGGAAGGTCAGATATTCGCGCGCCCCGGTGGCCACGCCTTCGGCAGTCTTGTTGATGATGTTCATGTCGGCTCTCTCTGCGTTGTTCGGGTCGGCTGCCTCAGTGGCGGGTACGGCGCACCAGAGCGCCCGTATCCAGAATCAGCGCCACGGATCCGTCGCCCAAAATGGTGGCACCCGATACATTGGGCACCTTGCGGTAATTGCTTTCCAGGTTCTTCACCACCACCTGATGCTGGCCCAGCAGCTCGTCGACCAGCAGCGCCACGCGGCTGCCTTCGGCCTCGACCACCACCATGATGTTGCTGGTCTGGCTTTCATCGGCGCGCGGCACCTGGAAAGTACGCTCCAGCGCGATCACCGGCATGTATTCGTCGCGCACCTTGACCAACTGCGTGCCGTTGGCCACGGTGTTGACATCGTCGGCCTTGACCTGGAAGGACTCGACCACCGAGGACAGCGGCAGGATATAGACCTCTTCGCCCACACCGACGGACATGCCGTCCATGATGGCCAGCGTCAGCGGCAGGCGCACCGCCACCTTCATGCCCACGCCGGCGACGGACTCGATCTCGACCGTGCCGCCCAGCGAGGTGATGTTTCGCTTGACCACGTCCATGCCCACGCCGCGGCCCGAGACATCGGTGACCACATCGGCCGTCGAAAAGCCCGGCGCAAAGATCAGCTGCCAGACATCGCTGTCGGGCATGCTGTCGGAGACATCCATGCCGCGCTCGCGGGCCTTGTTCAGAATCCTCTCGCGATTCATGCCCTTGCCGTCGTCGCGCACCTCGATGACGATGGAGCCTCCCTGGTGGGATGCTGCCAGCGTCAGCGTGCCATGCTCTGACTTGCCCGCAGCGATGCGGTCCTCGGGCATCTCGATGCCGTGGTCCACACTGTTGCGCACCAGATGGGTCAGCGGATCGGTGATCTTTTCGACCAGTCCCTTGTCCAGCTCGGTGGCCTCACCCAGCGTGACCAGATCGATCTTCTTGCCCAGCTTGCCCGCCAGATCGCGCAGCATGCGCGGGAAGCGGCTGAACACGGTGGACATGGGAATCATGCGGATCGACATCACGGACTCTTGCAGGTCGCGCGTGTTGCGATCCAGATCGGCCAGGCCGGCCAGCAGCTGCTGATAGGTCGTCGGGTCCAGCCCCTGACTGTTCTGCGCCAGCATGGCCTGGGTGATGACCAGCTCGCCCACCAGATTGATGAGCTGATCCACTTTCTTCACATCGACACGGATGCTGGTGGACTCCATATGCGCAGCAGCGGCCTTGGGTGCCGCCTTTTGCGCCACGCCACCAGCGCCGCCAAGTGCGGCATGCTCCTGATTTTGCTGGGCCTCGGGGCTGCCCGGAGCGCCCGCAAAAAAGCCGTAGGCTTCTTCGGCCGGCAGATTGTGGGGCGGCATGGCCGCCTCTTCATCCGCCAGGGCTTCCGGCTCGACTACCGGCTCGGCTGCTGACTGCGGCTGGGCGGCATCGCTGATCTGCACCTGCTCCTTGGAGACATGGAAGACAAACAGATCGCGCAGTTCGTCATCGGTGGACACCGTCCTGACCTTGAACAGGCGGTGATCGGCCTTGGTGCCGACCTGGTCCTGAATCGTGCCCAGGCCCGGAATATCGCGGAACAGCTCCTTGATGGCGTCGCCCAGCTCCAGCCGGGACAGCGGGCCGATCTCGATAGTCAGCTCGCGCGCGCCCTCGGGAGGCTCGGTACCGATCACAGGACCTGGCTCTGCAACCTGGGCGGCTGCGGGGGCCGGTGCTGGAGCAGGCGTATCCGTCGCCACCGAGGCAACAGCGGCAGCCGACTGCACAGGCCCGGCTGCTCCCGCGCTGCGATTGACCTGGGGGATTTCGGTCAGGCCCTGGGCCAGGGCCTCGATACGCACCACCAGTTCCGCAGTCGAAACCGGCTCGCCTTCGTCGCCGGACTGGTGACGTGCCAGCAAGCTGCGGCTGGCGTCCGCCGACTCCAGCAGCACATCGACCATCTCGGGGATAGGCGTGATTTCGTGGCGGCGCAGGCGGTCCAGCAGGGACTCCATGCGGTGCGTGAGCTCGGTCACATCCGAGAAGCCGAAGGTCGCCGCACCGCCCTTGATGGAGTGGGCGCAGCGGAAAATACCGTTGAGCTCTTCATCGTTGGCGGCCGAAAGGTCCAGGCTGAGCAACATCTGCTCCATCTGGTCGAGGTTCTCGCTGGCTTCCTCGAAAAAGATTTGATAGAACTGGCTAAGGTCGAAGTCTGCGCCCGAACCTGCGCCATCCTGGTGTGTATCCGCCATGGTGTTTCCTGCTGTGATTCGTTGTTATCGGCTTAACGCAGCACTTTTTGAATAACTTCGATCAATCGATTGGGATCGAAGGGCTTGACCAACCAGCCTGTGGCACCTGCGGCCCGGCCCGCCTGCTTCATCAGATCGCTGGATTCCGTGGTCAGTATCAAGATCGGCGTGCCCTTGAACTTCGGGTTTTCACGTAGCTTGCGCGTGAGACCGATGCCGTCCAGGCGCGGCATGTTCTGGTCGGCCAGCACCAGATCAATGTTTTGCGCCTGCGCTTTTTCCAGCGCATCCACACCGTCGACGGCTTCCACCACCTTAAAACCAGCACTGCTCAATGTGAAAGACACCATCTTTCGCATCGAGGGGGAATCATCAACAGCCAGAATCGATCGCATGTACAGCTCCAACAGACGGGCAACGGAAAACAGGGTAGAAGTTCAAAACAGCTCCACAGAGCCGGCATCCATCTCGCTTTGCGTGACGGGATTGGGCTTTTCGGGCAGGTTTGGCAGACTGATGGCGGACTCCGCCTCATCCTCGTCCCTGCCCATGGCGGCAGCCCCGAGCCTGAAAGCGCAGGCTTGCAAGGTATGTGCCATATGGGCAATCAGCTGAGACGACATATCGTGAAACTGGAGCTCGGTCACCGCCAGCCGCAGCGACTCACGTGCTGTAGCCAGTGCTGCAGAATCGGGCAAGGCAGGCTGCGACAATTGCCCGTTGACTTGCTCAAAGCGCTCCAGCAGATTGTGCGTGGCATGGTCCAGCAGCCCTTCAAGACGCTGCAGATCACGCAGCGTGACCAGCAAGGCATCCTGCAGCTCCGCAGCCACCATCACCGGCACGGCAACTGCAGGCACACCCGAAGGGTTTTGCATCGTCTGCATTGTTACTCCAACTGCGTAAAACCATCATGACAGCCACGCCGTCATGCTCCACGAAATGAACCGCCCGGCAGCCCGCCCTGCGACCACACGGCCACACTTGACGACTACCCTCGATGTTCCAAAATGTATCCAATGATAGCGTCCTTGGCGATATGCAATTCCGGAATCAGACCCTGAAAATCCTTCATATTGAAGACTCTGTCGCAGATCAGGCTCTGGCACGCCTGAGCCTCAAGCGCGGGCAGCTGCCCTGCTCGCTCACGGCAGTGGACAGTCTGCAGGAGGTACAGGGCGCCCTGGAGACACAGGATTTCGACCTGATTCTGGCGGACTATCATCTGCCCGGCTTCACGGCTCTCGACGTCTGGGACCTGGTGCGAACCCGTGCCGATGCCCCTCCTTTTGTGCTGTTGTCGGGCGCTATCGGCGAATCCGCCGCCGTGGACATCATGCGGCTGGGCATCAGCGACTATCTGCTCAAGGACCAGATCAACGGTCTGCCCCATGTCGTAAAGCGCGCCATGGAGGTCCATGAGGCGAGGCGAGCCCGCCGCCGCGCCGCACTACAGCTGGCCGAGTCCGAAAAGCGCCTGGCCGAGCTGACCGAACATCTGCACACCAGCATCGAGCAGGAGCGCGCCAGTATCTCGCGCGAGATTCACGACGACATCGGCGGCTCGCTCACGGCCGTCAAGTTTGACCTGGCCTGGCTGATCCGCAACAGCCCCGAAGGCAAGCCGCGCGAGCATGCCAGGTCGGCACTGGAGATGCTGGAACACGCACTGGGAGCCAGCCAGCGCATCATGCAGAACCTGCGCCCACCCGTGCTGGACCAGGGGCTGGTGGCGGCCGTGCAATGGCTGGCCCAGGACTTCGAGCGCCGCACCGGCATACCCGCCCAGCTGCACACCAGCCGTGAGCATATGGAAATAGCCGCCGCGCAGCAGGTGGTGGTCTACCGTACGGCACAGGAATCCTTGACCAATATCAGCAAATACGCACAAGCCAGCCAGGTGACGCTGGATTTGTCCGACCACGAAGGTTTTTTGACACTGGAAGTAACAGACAACGGCATAGGCCTGAGCCAGGATGATCGCAACAAGCCTCAATCTTTCGGACTTCGGGGATTAAGTGAGCGCGCACGAACAATTCAAGGCTGGCTGGATGTGAGCAGCCACCCCGGCCGAGGAACCTCTATCATTCTCACCATTCCTCTGGCAGAGAACCAGGCATGAGCCACCCAACCGCGCGCTTGTCCGGTCTGCCATCTGACTTCCTGGGAGAGCGACCTTGATTCACGTGGTGCTGTGCGACGACCATGCCATTTTGCGCCGGGGCATACGCGACACCCTGGCAGAGGCGACGGACATCAGTGTCACCGCAGAAGCCGGCAGCTATGCCGAACTGCGTGAGCAACTGCGCGACGCTGCTTGCGATGTGCTGCTGCTGGACATCAATATGCCGGGCCGCAGCGGCCTGGAAGTGCTGGCCAGCGTGCGCGAAACGCATCCGCAGATCCGCGTCATCATGGTCTCCATGTATCCCGAAGACCAGTACGCCTTGCGCAGCATCAAGGCTGGCGCGGCCGGCTATGCCAACAAGGCAGGGGATCCGGTGCTGCTGATCGACGCCGTGCGCACCGTCCACAGCGGACGCAAATACCTGACTGCCGAAGTGGCCCAGATGCTGGCCGACAGCCTGGCCCAACCAGCCGCCCCCGTGCCGCATGAAACCTTGTCCGAGCGCGAGATGCAGACGCTGCTGAAGATTGCCAGCGGTCAGCGCCAGACCGATATTGCGCAGGAGTTGATGCTCAGCCCCAAGACGGTGAGCGTGTACCGGGCACGGGTGCTGGAGAAGCTGGGCATGGGCAGCAACGCGGAGCTGACCGCCTATGCCATCAAGAACGGACTGATCGATACACCCTGAACCGCGCTGCAGGCCATGCGCTGGCTGCTCATCACTGGCTTGTGCGCCCGCATCGAGTCAGCTTTTTCGCTTGAGGCCAAAGCGGTCTTATCCCCTTGCCATAAAGCGCACCAAGCTATCAAACAGATAGTGCTTCGCGCTAAACCCCGAAGACTGCCATCCCCTTTAGCAGCAGAGCCACCAGGGGCTGCTCCAGCAAGGGCAGGGTCGCCGTCAAGCCCAGCAGACCCACAGTCAAGGTGACAGGAAAGCCCACGGCATAGATATTCATCTGTGGCGCGACCCGGGAGATGATGCCCAGCACCAGGTTGACGAAGAGCAGCATGGCAATCATGGGCAGGGCAATCCAGAAAGCGCTGGCAAAGACGGCACTGCCCATCTCGTGGATCCGCATCTGGGAGATGGCCTGCAGAAAGTTGCCATCGACGGGGAAGGCTTCAAAGCTCTTGAGAACCGCCATCAGCACCAGCAGATGACCGTTGATGACGATGAATAGCAAGGTGGCGATCTGCACCATGAAGCGCGCCACGGCACTGAGCTGGGCATTGCTGGTCGGGTCGAAGAAAGACGCGAAGTTCAAGCCCATCTGCAGGCCTACCACTTCACCGGCGACTTCGATGGCCGCCATCACCAGACGCACGGCAAAGCCCACGGACAAGCCGATCACCACCTGCTGCACCAGAGTGCCCAGTGCCTGGGCCGAGGCAATGCTGACCACCGTCTGCTCGCCCAGCACGGGCTGCGCGCAAAGCGCAACCAGGAAAGCCAGCCCGACCTTGAGCCGCATGGGAATGGCTTTCTGAGAAAACACGGGCGCCGTGGTGAACAGCGCCAGCACGCGCACAAACGGCCAGATCAGTGGCGAGAGCCAGGCTGCAATCTGGGCTTCGCTAAAGGAAATCATCCCACCGAACCTGGAATGCTTTCTATGGTGCGACGAATGAAATCCACCAGCGTGGACAGCATCCACGGTCCCGCCACGGCAAACACCAGCACGGCGGCGATGAGCTTGGGCACAAAGGCCAGCGTGGCCTCATGCACCTGGGTCACAGCCTGAAAGACGCTCACCAGCAGACCCACGCCCATGACCACGCCCAGCACAGGCATGGAGATCATGAGCAGCAGGGTCAGCGCCTCGCGGCCAAAGGTCAGAACAAATTGAGAAGTCATTGTTTTTCTCCCCCGATCAGCGACAGGATTAAACGCACTTGAAACTAGCACAGCCCACGTAAGAGGCATCGAGCAAGAGCCGCCTCGCAGCAGATACCGTCCCCCTTGGGAAGGCACGGGGCCGCCTAGGCAAGCGCCTCAGGGGTATCTCATGTAGCAAAGCTTGCCGCCAGAGAGCCGATGATCAGATTCCAGCCATCGGCCAGCACAAACAGCATGAGCTTGAAAGGCAGGGCCACCAGCACGGGCGAGAGCATCATCATGCCCAGCGACATGAGGATGGAGGACACCACCATATCGATGATCAGAAACGGAATGAAGATCATGAAACCGATCTGAAAAGCCGTTTTCAGCTCGCTGGTCACAAAGGCCGGCACCAGCACCCGCAGAGGTGCTGTTTCCGCCGTGACATTCGCATCCAGCTTGGCCAGGCGCTTGAACAGCGCAAAGTCCGACTGGCGTGTCTGCTTGAGCATGAAGCCGCGCATGGGTGCTTCGGCCTTGTCCATGGCTTGCTCGAAGCTGATGCTGTTTTGCGTGTAGGGCAGATAGGCGTCCTGATAGACCTTGTCCAGCGTGGGCCCCATCACAAACATGGTGAGAAACAGCGACAGACCGATCACCACCTGATTGGGCGGCGCGGACTGCGTGCCCAGCGCCTGGCGCAGCAGGCTCAGCACGATGACGATGCGGGTAAAGCCCGTCATCAACAACAAGATGGCGGGCAGGAACGACAGTGCCGTGAAAAACAGCAGTGTCTGGATGGGCACCGAATAGCTGGTGCCGCCCGCGCCCTGGCCTACCAGCAGCGGCAGACTGGCGGGTGCGCCCTGGGCTGCGGCCATCAGGGGCATGGCCAGCAGGACAGCGGCAGCAGCACGAGAGACGAATTTAGACATTTCCAGAATTCCGGGCCGCTTCGTCGGCCTGCGCGCGCATCAGCGAATCGGTGAACGATGAGACGCCAGGTGAATGGGCCGCACGGGCAGATTGCAAGGATGCGGATGGGTCTTGCAGCACATGCAGGCATTGGATCTGCTGCGCCGTCACACCAAGCACCAGGCGCACGGCCTGCTCCCCTTCACCCAGCTGCACGGTCACCACCCGCTGCTGCGGGCCAATGGCCAGCGTGCCAAGCACCTGCGCCGGAACCGAGGCGGCACCACGGGCCATCCCCATGCCACGGGGCAGGAGGTTTTTTTGCTGCAGACGACGCACCAGCCAGGGCAGCGCCGCCATGACAGCCACAAACAGGATGACCAGCAGCAGCGTGGGCCACATGGAAGGAGCCGCTGCCGCAGAGTTGGCCGCGTTATCAACCACGGCTGACCCGGCGCAGACGCTCGGACGGTGTCACCACGTCCGTCAGGCGGATACCGAACTTGTCGTTGACCACCACCACCTCGCCCTGGGCGATCAGGTAGCCGTTGACCAGCACGTCCATGGGTTCGCCGGCCAGGGCATCAAGTTCCACCACCGAGCCCTGAGCCAGTTGCAGAATGTACTTGATGGGCACCTTGGTGCGGCCCAGCTCCACGGACAGCTGAACCGGAATGTCCAGCACCATATTGATATCGTGCACCGGCACATCGCCATAGCTGCGAGCGGCGTCACCCGCCAGCGGCCCGCCCTGGTCGGACAGTTCGGGGCCTTCGACGGCCTGGTCATGCTGGCGCTGCTCTTCCAGCGCCTCGGCCCAGCCGGAGAACGGATCGTCACCTGCGGGCTTGTTGTTGTCATCAATTGCCATGCTTCTCTCCCATCCAGCTGGTCTCGCCGCCGCGCAGGCTGCGTTCCACGCGGATTGCATATTTGTCGTTGTGCGTGCCGTACTGGCACTCGAAAACCGGCACCCCACCGATGGAGGCACGAATCAGCGGCTCGCGGTCGAGCTCGATAAAGTCACCCGGGCGCATGGCCAGCAGCTGCTCCACCGTGGCATCGGCGCGGGCCAGCTCGGCCACCAGCGTAACCTCGGCGGCCTGAATCTCCCGCGTCAGCACCTTGACCCAGCGGCGGTCCACTTCGATGGCGTCGCCCTGAGTGGACGAATACAGCACGTCGCGAATCGGCTCCAGCGTCGCATAGGGCATGCAGATGTGGATGGAGCCCGAGATATCGCCGATCTCCAGCTGAAACGCCGTGGAGACCACGATTTCGCTGGGCGTGGCGATGTTGGCGAACTGCGGCTGCATTTCCGAGCGCTGATAGGCCAGCTCCAGCGGATAGATGCCATGCCAGGCTTTTTTGTATTCCTCGCAGATCACATTGACCATGCGGTTGATCACGCGCTGCTCGGTGGTCGAGAAGTCGCGCCCCTCGATGCGGGTCTGCAGGCGACCCGTGCCGCCGTACAGCGTGTCGATCACGCCGAACACCAGCGAGGGATCGCAGACAATCAGACCATTGCCGCGCAGCGGGCGAATGGCCATGATGTTGAAATTGGTCGGAACGGCCAGCTCGCGCAGGAAGGCGCTGTAGCGCTGCACCGTCACCGTGCCGACGGAAACCTCGGGGCTGCGGCGGATGAAGTTGAACAGGCCGATGCGGAAGTTGCGGGCAAAGCGCTCGTTGACAATTTCCATGGTGGGCATGCGCCCACGCACGATGCGTTCCTGGCTGGAGATGTCGTAGCTGCGGACCTGGCCGAGATCGACCTCCACCACCTCGGAGCGCTGGCTTTCGCCGGTAACGCCTTCAAGAAGAGCATCAACCTCTTCCTGGGAGAGAAAAGAATCGCTCATGCACTCCCTCCCTGCTTACTGAATGATGAAGCTGGAGAACAGCACGCGACGCACAGGCCCCTTGCGATTGGCACGCGGGCTGTCTTCGTCGGCCTCTTCATCGTCGCGCGAGCGCTTCTTGGCGCCCGGGCCGAAGCCCAGCGGTGCCGAGACCTCGGTCAGAATGTCGGCAGCCAGCTTTTCCTTGCCCTCGCGCGCCAGCAGCTCGTCGGCCGTGCGCTGGGACACCAGCATCAGGATGCCGTTGCGGATGCTGGGCAGGTATTGCTTGACGGTGGAAGCCGTCTTTTCGTCGGACAGCTCAAGCGTGATGCCCAGCTGCACAAAACGGTCGCCGCCGGGGTCGGCCAGATTGGCCACCATATTGTCCAGCGGCAGAAACGTGGGCACTGTGGCTTTGGCGCTGACTTCTTCTTCGCCATCGGCGCTGCTGTGCTGGCGCTGCATCATCAGCACATAGGCCGCGGCAGCCACAATGGCCAGCACGGCAACGATGGCCACGATGACGATCAGCTTCTTGCTTTTGGCAGGAGCAGGTGCGACAGGGGCGGCATTGGGATTGGCTGACACGGCGGGTATTCCTCAAGAGTGGGGGACTGCATCCACCTCGCAGCCATTGCCGCGACACGGAAGATCCACGCCTGAATTATTCGCCGCCCGCCCTGCTGACCATTGCCCGAATAAAAGCGCGAAACCCGGCTTCATTCCGGGTTTCGCGCCATGTCCGGTTCACCGTTTCCGTGAGCCGGCTCTGATCATTTACACAAAAAGGTCCACGCCAGACTGCACCGGCAGCGCGCCATTGCGCGCACCGGCTGCGCCCATGGGCAGCTCGGCAGCATTGACCGAGACCCGGGCCACCCTGGCCTGGCCGTGCTGGACGCCCTCGCCCTGGCTGTCGCCCCCGGACCGGGCATCGGCACCGCCCGCATCCACGCTGACGCCGCTCAGATTCAGCCCCTGGGCCTGCAAAAGCTCGCGCAGCTGAGCCTGACCGTCGGCCAGCAACTGGCGAGCCTGCTCATCGCCTGCGGCAAAGCGCACATGAGCCTCCTGGCCGTTCAACTGCACCTGGACCTGGATAGCCTTGCCTTCATGCTGGATCGACAGCGCGGCATTCTGCGTTTTCTGATGCACCCAGAACGCCACCTGCTCGGAAACCTCCTGCTCGCGCTCTGCAGGTGCGGCATCCTGCCCCGCCAGGTTCTGGCCGAAGTCTGAACTGTTCTGGCCACCGCCCTGCATGCCCGCGCTCGACGCTCCCATGGCTGCCCCTACGGCTGCCCCTACGGCTGCCGCTGCGGCCTGCAGGTCGGCCCCGCCCTGCACTGCCGCCGTCTTGCCCTGTGGCGCAGCGTCATCCTGCTGGGACGAGCGGGCCGCACGCAGCAAATCCTTGAGACCTTCCAGGGCCTGGGGCTGCACGGCCGTCATGCCCTGCAGGCCGATGCCCTGCTGCGGCAATGCCTGCGCCTTGTGCGCAGCAGGCTCAAGGCGCGCAGCAGGCACCTCTTCAGTCGCCGAAGCCAGCGCGCTGTGCACGCTGTCCTGCCCCTGCGCGACTGCATCCCGCTGCGGCTGCAAGGCAGCCTCATCAGAATTAATAGCTGCTTGCGCTTGCACTGTATATAGTTGAGCCTGATTTGACTGCAAATCCTTGCCCATGAATGCGGCATGGGCCTGCCCGGACCCGAGCTGCAAAGCCTGGCGATGGGCCAGTTGCGCGGCATGGCCTCTGCCCGAAAGAAAGTCGGTGGCCACGCCCTGGCGCAGATCGGCATCACCCTGCCCATCCAGCTGGGCGGTCTGTCCGACCAGGCTCATCCACGGCGCATGGCCTTGAGCGATCAGCAGCGCATCCTGCTCGCCTGGTGCCTGCTTCACGTCCTGCACCTCGGCAGGCTGCAGCGCCGCCTGCGGCAGGCCTGCAGCCACGAATCCATCCAGCGATGCCAGCAGCGATGAAAAGCCCTGGCCGGGCTCGCCTGCCTCCGCCGTAGCGCTTTTGGCCGAGCTCATGGACTGCGCCATGGCCTTGCCGGTGCGAGATTCACCGCTGCGCGGGCCATCAATTCTGGTTTCCGCCATGCTCAGGCCTCCTGAAGTTGCAGGCCGAAGCTGCGTCGAAAAAAGGCCATGGTGGCGCGCTCGTCGGTATCTTTTTGCTCGCGGCGCATCTGGGCCAGTGCCACATCACGGCGGCGGGCCTGCACCACTTTCTGCAGACTGGTCACGCGCAGCTCGGCCGCCAGCAGGGCCTGACGTGCGGTCTCCAGGCGAATGTTCTGGTCGGCCACAACCCGGGTCTGCAAGCCGATGGCATGCTGCAGGCGCTCCATGAACTGATACTGGTGATGCATGACCTCGGGCTGCACGGCCATCCCTTCCTGGGCCCCCCAGCGCGCCTGCATCTCCAGGACATAGCCCTGCAGCTGATCCATCTGGGCCTGCGCCGCCTGCTGAGCACGCTGGCGCTCCTGCATGGCGGTGCGGGCCTCGTCACGCTTGCGCTCTGCGGCTTCAATGGCGACGTTCAAGGCATTCAAGGACGACATCTGCGACTCTCCCTCTGGCTAACCCGTTGATGCTCAGCCCCGCTGCATGGCTTGCGCCATGCCGGCCAGGCTTTGCTCCATGCTGGAGCTTTCAAACATGCTTTGCTGCAGAAACCCGGTCATGGCGGGCTGCAGCGCAATCGCCTCGTCCAGCTGCGGGTCGGAGCCCGGCACATAGGCACCGACCTGCACGAGATCGCGCCCCTTCTGGTAGCGCGAATAGACGGCGCGAAAGCGACGCGCCAGCTCGAAATGCTCGCGCGAGACCACGTTGTGCATGACGCGAGACGCCGACTGCTCGATATCGATGGCCGGGTAATGCCCGGTCTCGGCCAGGGCCCGCGAGAGCACGACGTGACCGTCGAGAATGGCGCGAGCCGCATCGGCAATCGGGTCCTGCTGATCGTCACCCTCGGACAGCACGGTGTAGAAGGCCGTGATCGAGCCTACGCCGTGCAGACCGTTGCCACTGCGCTCCACCAGCGCGGGCAGCTTGGCAAAGCAGGATGGCGGATAGCCCTTGGTAGCCGGCGGCTCGCCGATGGCCAGGGCGATTTCGCGCTGGGCCATGGCATAGCGGGTCAAGGAATCCATGAGCAGCAGCACATGCTTTCCCTTGTCGCGGAAGTGCTCGGCAATCGCCGTGGCGTAGCTGGCGCCCTGCATGCGCAGCAGCGGCGGCGCATCGGCGGGGGCAGCCACCACCACGGCGCGACTGCGGTCCTGGGCGCCCAGGATGTCCTCGACGAACTCCTTGACCTCCCGGCCACGCTCGCCGATCAGGCCCACCACGATCACATCGGCCTGGGTGTAGCGCGCCATCATGCCCAGCAGCACGGACTTGCCCACACCCGAGCCGGCAAACAGGCCCAGACGCTGGCCACGACCCACGGTCAGCAGCGCGTTCAGCGCCTTGACACCGGTATCCAGCGACTCGCGCACGGGATCCCGGTCCATGGCGTTGATGGGGTTGCGGTCCAGCACCTCGGGCACCACGCTGCCCAGCTCGCCCGCATGGTCCAGCGGAATGCCTTGCGAATCCACCACCCGCCCCAGCAAGCCATCCCCCATGGGCAGGCGCAGCACGCCCACGGTCTGGCTGACTTTCTCGGTCTCCAGCACGCCCAGCTGGGGCACGGGAACAAAGGGGGCTGCCGGCGTCACCATGGCGCCGCTGGATAGACCCTGAATATCGCCCGCAGGCATCAGAAAGGCGCGCTCGCCGGCAAAGCCGACCACCTCGGCCAGCACAGGCTCCTGCCCATGCTGATGAATATGGCATTGCGCCCCGACGGGAACGCGCAGCCCCGAAGCCTCCAGCACCATGCCGGTCAACCGGGTCAGACGGCCCTGGCATTCCAGCGGCACAGGCTCGGCATAGCGTGCGCGCGCCTGGCTCATGAACTGCTGCCAGGGGTTCATGCCTTGTCTCCGTCATACCAGGTGGAGACCAGACCCAGAGCCGCCACGGCGCGACGCCAGCGCTTGTCCAGGCCACCGTCGATCTCGGCACCACCCGACTCCACCTTGACATCGCCCTGGGCAATCGAGGCATCGCCCAGCCACTGGATGCGGCTGTGCGCACCATGCTCGGCACGCAGGGCTTCATCGAGCAGTTCAAAGTCTGCGGGGTTCAGACGAACGGTCACCGGGCGGCTCTCGTCGACCAGCATGTCCAGCGCCTCGCGAATCACGGGCAGCAAGGCCTGGGGTTGGCTGCGCAGCTCCTGGCGCACCACCTGGCGGGCAATATCGCAGGCCAGATTCAGCAACTCCTGGGCCATGCCCGACTGCAGCTGCTTGAAGTTGTCTTCCAGGCCCTGCAACACGCCATCGACACGCTGCGCACTCTCGCGGCCCGCGCCGTTGATATGGTCGTCCAGATGCTGCTGCCATTGCTGCTGCGTCTGTGTGCGGCCTTCGGCCAGGCCCTGTGCATGGCCCTCGGCACGTGCCTGCTCCAGCATCTGCTGCAGCTGCTCCTCGTCGAAAGCCGGGGCAGCCGGCTCCACCGGCTCCACGGCCTGCACCTCTGGTTGCGCCTGCGGTTGATGGGCAATAGAGGGGAAAAAACCGTTGAAGTGCTCTACCCCAGCCGGGATGAAGGCCGCCGGCTGTGCAGGCGCGAAGACACCACCGCTCTGCGCGCCCACTGCACCGAAGCGCCATTGCACCACGGTGCTGTCGTCGATCTCTTCCTGCGGAATAAAGCGCGAGTGCGAGCGGGGAGGCTGGCCCTTAGACATAGCTGTCCTCCGGGCCAGAGCCGATGGTTACCTGGCCTTCCTCGACCAGACGACGCACGACCTTGAGGATTTCCTTCTGCTGGGCTTCCACTTCGGACAGACGCATGGGGCCGCGGCCTTCCAGGTCCTCGCGCAGCGACTCTGCCGCACGCATGGACATATTGGCCAGAATCTTGTCGCGCACTTCCATGGAGCCGCCCTTGAGCGCCACGATCAGCGTCTCGGACACCACCTCGCGCAGCACCAGTTGCACCGAGCGGTCGTCGAGCTTGACCAGGTCGTCGAAGACGAACATCTTGTCCATGATCTTCTGCGCCAGCTCGGGGTCGTAGTTGCGGATGGTATCGAGCACCGCCACATCGGCATTGCCACCCATCTGGTTGAGCATTTCGGCTGCAGTCTTGACGCCGCCCAGCGAGGTCTTGCGCACCTTGTCGCCGCCTGCCAGCACCTTGAACAGCACTTCGTTCAGGTCCTTGAGCGCCGTGGGCTGAATGCCTTCCAGCGTGGCCACGCGCAGCATGACCTCGCTGCGTGCGCGGTCGGGGAACTGCATCAGCACGGCCGCAGCCTGCTCATATTCCAGGTGCACCAGAATCGCCGCCACGATCTGCGGATGCTCGCCGCGCAGCAGCTCGGCCACCGACAGCGGGTCCATCCACTTCAGGCTTTCGATGCCCGAGATGTCGCCGCCCTGCATGATGCGGTCGATCAGCAGCGCCGCCTTGTCATCGCCCAGGGCACGCTTGAGCACCGAGCGCACATAGTCGCTGGCATCGTCGACCAGCAGACTCTGCGACGCCGCATCGCTGGTGAAGCGGTCGATCACGAAATCAACCTTTTCCCGCGTCACGCCACGCATGCGGGCAATCGTCTCGCCCAGCTTCTGCACTTCCTTGGGCGTGAGGTGCTTGAACACCTCGGCCGCTTCTTCCTCGCCGAGGGAGACCAGCAAGATGGCAGCGTCGTTCAGACCTCTATCGTCCATATTCAAAACTCTCTACTAGTTATTCAACCGTCCCATGCCAGGAATGCCGAGCAAGGGCCTAGGCGGCCCCGCCGCCCCGCAGCGAGGGCATCGTCCCCCTCCCAAAGAGAGAAGGGGGAAGGCGCAACGCGCCTCAGGGGGTGACTTCGTCACCCCTCACCGTTAATCCATGTCTTCACGATGTTCGCCACCGCAATCGGGTTCTGCTTGGCCAGATGACGGGCCTGGTCCAGTCGCTCCTGCTCCTTGGTCGGCGACAGCTCCTTCACAGGGGCGGGTAGAGCCGGCCTGTCCAGCGCCTCGGCTTCAATGGCATTGAGCTGAGCGCCGGGGCCGGTATTGCGCCCCTTGAGCAAGGGGCGCACCAGGCCCAGCAACACCAGGGCACCAAACAGCGCCAGCGCAATCGGCACGCCCAGGCTCTTGGCCATGGCCTGAATTTCGGGATCCTTCCACATCGGCAGCTCGGCCGGAGCGGCACCGCTGTCCATGAAGGGTGCACTGACCAGATTCACCGAGTCGCCTCGGTCGGCGCTATAGCCCACGGTCTCGCGCACCAGCGTGAGCAACTGCTCCTGCTGCTGCGCCGTCAGAGGGCGCAGGCCGGAGCTGACAGCTGCTGCCGTTGCCGCTGTCGCCGCATCGGTGCCAGCCGCAGCAGCCAACGAGGCATTGACCACCACCGCAGCCGTCAGGCGCTTGACGGTGCCGGTGCTGCCGCGCGTGACCCTGACGGTCTTGTCCACTTCGTAATTGGTGATGGACTCGCGCTTGTTGCCCTGGGCGTTGCCCTGGCCTGCACCCGCAGCCTGCGGCGCAGGATTGGCTCCGTTGATGGGTGCGGTGGAGTTCTGAGGAGGCTGGTTGCTGGTCGCGCCAGGCACGCCGGTAGGTGGAGTGGCCGTCTTCTCGCCATTGGTCTCCATCACCTGCTGGCTGCGCACGGCCCCGCCGTCGGCGGACTGGTTGGGACGATGCTGTTCTGAAGTCGATTCGGTCTGGCTGAAGTCCAGCTCGGCCGAAACCTGGGCCTTCACATTGTTCTTGCCGACCACGGGCTCCAGAATGTCCAGAATGCGGCGCACATATTGCTGCTCCACCTGCTGGGTGTAGAGGAACTGCTGCATGTCCACGCCGCCGGCATTGCCGTCAGGCGACTGCGAAAGCAGCTTGCCGGTGTCGTCCACCACGCTGACGGCGGCAGGCTCCATCTCGGGCACGCTGGATGCCACCAGATGCACGATGCCCGCAATCTGCGCACGGTCCAGCATTCGACCAGGATGCAGGCTCAGCAGCACGGAAGCCGAAGGCTTTTGCTGCTCACGGAAAAATCCGTTCTGATTGGGCAGGGCCAGATGCACGCGAGCACTTTGCACGGCATTGAGCGCCAGGATGGAGCGCGTCAGCTCGCCTTCCAGGCCGCGCTGGAAGTTGAGGCGCTCCTGAAACTGGGTGATGCCGAACTTGCTGTTCTCCATCAGCTCGAAGCCCGTCACCGAGCCCTTGGGCAGGCCTTGCGTGGCCAGCTTCAGGCGCACATCGTGCACACGGTCTGCGGGGATGAGGATGGCGCCGCCGCCCTCGCTGTACTTGTAGGGCACGTTCATCTGCGTCAGCTGCGCCACGATGGCGCCGCCATCCTTGTCACTGACGTTGGAGAACAGCAGCTTGTAATCAGGCTGGCGATAGAACACCGCCGCCGCCACCAGACCTACAGCGACCAAGGCTGCCAGTGCGCCCCAGCGAAGACGTTGGCCTCGGTCGAGCGCATTCCAGCGCTGCGCAAGCGCAGGGCGGGGCGCATACGTGGCACCGGGCACGGCATTGGGGACAGGTACTTCAGCTACAGCAGACATCTTGATTCCATGGTGTCAGACCCCACACGAGGTCTAGCGTCCAGTGGATTATTCGGACTCGGGCCGGCGGCGTTCCCCCGATAAGCAAGCCGATTCACCCACTTATTGCCCGTCTGCAATCAGACGAAAAACCTACGATCACCTCCAACTCACCAAGCCAGTTGGATAAAGATATGGACCTGAAGATCCCAGCAATCAACCCCGCCCAACTGGGCAACCAGCTCACCAAGGTCGGCAGCGCCGGCACTGCTCCCGTGGCCGGCGGCTTCGGTCAGGCTCTGCAAAATGCACTGCAATCGGTGAGCGCCGCTCAAAACCATTCCAGCCAGCTGCAGCGCGAAGTGCAGCTGGAAAACCCCGCCGTCAGCCTGGAGCAGACCATGGTGGCCATGCAAAAATCGCAGATCGGCTTTCAGGCCACGCTGCATGTGCGCAACCGCCTGGTGCAGGCCTACTCCGATGTGATGAATATGCAGGTGTGAGCGGCGCAACGCCGCACACCACTCAGAAGGCAGATTGCCCTCCAAGGCTTGCCCGCATGTTGTGATGACATGCGGGCTTTTTGCGCTCCGCCCTCATGGCAGCGCCCAATAAAAAAGCCCGACCTCTTGAGAGATCAGGCTTTTCAAGCTCAAGCGCTTATCGGCAAAGCGCAGGCAGCTATGTTTTCAGAAGTTCAGAAACCAAGACTGGCCAGCAGATCATCCACCTGGGACTGCGAGGTCACCACGTCTGCCGTGTTTTCGGGATCCACCACCGGACCGGCCAGCTTGGGCTGCGCGGCTTCCATAGGCGTCAGGGCCGGTGCCTGCGCAGCATCCGGCGAAGTCTGGATCAGCAGCTCCAGCAGCTGCGACTCCAGATCGGCCGCCAGCGCCACCACGCGAGCAATTACCTGGCCCGTGAGATCGTGAAAGTCCTGCGCCATCATGATCTCGGTCAGATGGCTATTGGTCTGCTCCGTGCCCTCTTCCACCTCCTGCAGATAGTTCATCACGCGGCCCTTGGCCACGGCGGCCACAGGATCCTTGATGAGTTCTGCACGCATGGCACGAGTGCGCTCGGCCAGCGCATCCTGGCGGTTCTGCGTCACCTCGACCTGACCCAGTACCTTGTTGGCAGCTTCCCCCGTCAGACGGGCGATATAGGACAGGCGGCTTTGCGCATCGGGAAGCTCCCCTGCGCTGCCGCGCAAACGGTCCGCATAGCCAAGCTCATTGAGCGAGTTATGCAACTGGCGCGTGAGCACGCCAATCTTGTAGTGGACGTTGGCGGAGGCCTGGTCGCTGCTCATGGCTCAGAGATCGAGTTTCTTGATGATGAGATTGACCTTCTCTTCCAGCGTGGCCTTGGTGAAGGGCTTGACGATATAGCCGGCCGCTCCGCCCTGGGCGGCAGCCACGATATCTTCCTTGCGGGCTTCGGCGGTCACCATCAGTACCGGCAGATGCTTGAGCTTTTCATCCTGCTTGATTTCGCTCAGCAGCTGAAAGCCGTTCATGTTCGGCATGTTGATGTCGGTCACCACGAAGTCAAACTTGCTAGCACGCAGCTTGGTGATGGCAACCACACCATCTTCGGCTTCATCGGCATCGGCGAAGCCACTCTCCTTGAGCAGATTGCGCACGATACGGCGCATGGTGGAGAAGTCGTCAACAATCAAAAATCGCAGGGCATTAGCCACGAGAGGCCCTTTCGGTCGGAATAGGTGCGTGGGAACAAGTTTTCAGCCGTGATGGTAACAATTTGTCAACCTCCCGGCATTGGACGTGCATTGTCAGGCTTTTCGACAGTCTCCGTGGCAACTTCAGGGTTTGTTACAACAAACTCTTCCTTGGCATCCAGAGACTGCTTGTCGGCAGCGCTGGGTACTGCGCGCCGGGCCTTGGGTTGGTTGATCGTGCTGGCAGCTTCCTCGGCACTGGTCACCTGCTCCATGCTGCGCTCCTTGTCGTTGCCCAGCACACGGCGCTCGGCCTCCTTGGTCAGCACGGTAATCGTGATGCGGCGGTTCTGCGCCGCGCGCGGCTCCTCGGGCAGCAGCAGGTCGCTGCTGGCCATGCCCACCACGCGTGCCAGCTTGTCCAGCGGCATGCCGGCAGCCACCAGCTCGCGGCGCGAAGCATTGGCGCGGTCTGCCGACAGCTCCCAGTTGCTATAGCCACGATCGGCATTGCCGTAGGGCGCGGCATCGGTGTGACCTGAGAGACTGATGCGATTTTCCGCATTGCCCATGGCCGCACCGATCTCGCGCAGGATGTCGCGCATATAGGGCTTGACCACGGCACTGCCGCTATCGAACATGGGGCGGTTCTGGTCATCGACGATCTGAATCATCAGGCCGTCATGCGTGATCTCCGTGCGAATCTGCGAACGGAACTCGTTCAGGCGCGCATTGTTGGCAATCATGCTGTCCACTTTGGCCTTGAGCGCATGCAGACGCTGTGCATCGCGTGCAGACTCATCGGCCCGGCCCATGGCCTGGCTGGAGCGGCGGTTGGCATTGTCTTCGGACTCGGAGCGGCGCACCTGGCCGTGCACCTTGGACAGGTCGTTGCCGCCGCCCGGCACGATGCTGGAGCTGTTGCCCGCGCCGCTGCCGCCCGACATGGCCACCTTCAGCGGCGAATTGAAATACGCGGCAATCCCCTGCAGCTCGCCCTGAGCAGTCGAGCCCAGCAGCCACATCAGCAGGAAGAAGGCCATCATCGCCGTCACAAAGTCGGCATAGGCAATCTTCCATGCACCACCATGGTGTGCATGGGCGGTCTTCTTGACGCGCTTGATGATGATGGGCTGCAGCTTCTTGTCAGCCATGGAAGCGCTCCATCAATAGATCCTGGCGAGAGCGGGCACTCATCACTTCTTACCCTTGACGTGCGACTCCAGCTCCAGAAAGCCCGGACGCTCGGTGGAAAACAGCACCTTGCGGCCGAACTCGATGGCTGTGCCTGGGTTGTAGCCCTGCATGCTGGCCAGCAGCGTCGCCTTGATGCACTCGAACTCCTTGGCCGCATCCTGGGCACGCTGCTCCAGCAGCGCAGCCATGGGCTCCACCAGCGCATAGGCCAGCAAGATACCGAGGAAGGTTCCCACCAGGGCCGAGGCAATCATGCCGCCCAGCACTGCCGGGGGCTGCCCCACGAAAGCCATGGTATTCACCACACCCAGCACGGCCGCAATAATGCCGAAGGCAGGCAAGGCGCCCGCCAGACGATTCAGTGCCATCACCGGCGCATGAGCCTCGGCATGGTGGGCTTCGATTTCGCTGTCCATCAGCGCCTCGATCTCGTGCGAATTGAGATTGCCCGAGACCATCATGCGCAGATAGTCGGTCAGGAACTCGACGACATGGTGGTCGGCCATCAGTTGCGGATAGTTCTGAAACACCGTCGATGACTGCGGATCTTCCACATCGGACTCGATCGACATCAGGCCTTCCTTGCGCGCCTTCTGCAGCAGCTCGTACAGAAGTGCCATCACTTCCATATAGCGCGCCTTGTTATAGCGCGAAGGCTTGAGCGCCGAAGGGATCGCCTTGGCCGTGGCCTTGAGCACCTTGGGCTGGTTGCTGACGATGAAAGCGCCCAGGGCGCCACCGCCAATGGTCACCATCTCGAACGGCAGCGCCTTGACAAGAACGCCCACGCTGCCGCCGTGCAGCACATACATGCCGAAGATGCAGCCAAAGGCGACGATATAACCGATGAGAACAAGCATGGGGAGTGATTGTGAGGGGGCGGGCCGTGATTGTTAACGGAAAAAGCTGGGTGATTGCTCTCTAGATCGGCAGCTTCAGGCTCTTTTGTAGGGCGGCAGCCGAATTGAAAGGTAAAGACGTACCTGTTCATGGGCTGCCATTGTGGGTCTTAACTCGCCGATGACCAAGAGTTCGACAGGTATATTGAGGTGGCACCATATCGGGCTCTCTAAGCACAGCATGCCAGTGCACTTTTTGCATTTCTCTGAGTACCAATGTCTTCCCCCTCCACCACCGCGAACTCAACACCGCAGCAAGCCACGCCAGCGGAGCTTGAAGAGATTCATCAACTGATCAAGAGCAATCAGTTTGTGCCCGCGCTCACTGCCCTGATGCAACTGGTGACGCAGGACGTTCGCAATCCGAAGCTGTGGCTGCTGATCGGCCTGGCTTATACGCGCATGGCCGATTGGAAGTCGGCCATAGATGCCTTGCAGACCGCGGTGGAGATTGATCCTGAAGAAATGCAGGCTCAACATCTGTTGTCCTTGGCATTGTTCAGCACGGGCCAACAGCAGCAGGCATGCGATCTGATCGACAAAGTCGTCAAAAAAGGCAATCTCGGTCCGCAATGGATGATGCGCGCCTACCTCCACTCGCACACCAGCCGCGACCCCATGAGGGCGCTTCAGGTCGCACGCGACTGGGGCAAGCGATTTGCGGATCCACTGACGCGCGATGCCAAACCCTTAAAGGTGACAGACCGCAACCCGCGCAAAAAGCTCAAAATCGGCTATATGACGGCGGACTTCCGCCAGCATTCGGTGGCCTTTTTCATGCAGCCCGTGCTGGCTCATCACAATTCCGACAACGTCGAGGTGCATGTCTACTCGAATGGCCCCTCGGACAGCACGACCGAATACATGCGCTCGCTGGTGCCGTATTGGCTGGATGTGATGAATTTGGACGACGAAGCGCTGTGCGAAAGAATCCGCCAGGACGGCATCGACGTGCTCGTGGATTTGTCCGGATTCACACATGGCCACCGCCTCGGAGTTTTTGCACGCCGCGCAGCACCAGTGCAGGCGACTTGGCTGGGCTATATGCAGACGCTCGGCATGAAGGCGATGGACTACCGATTGGTCGATATGGGCATTGCGCCACCCAGCCATGCCCCTTACTACTCGGAAACGCTGTTCCACCTGAATTGCATGGCCAGCTATACACCGCCCACCTATGCGCCGCTTTGCAAAGAGCCCCCCATGCTGCGCAACGGGTATCCCACGCTGGTGTCTCTCAACAACTCGGCCAAGATCACCGACCAGATGTTGCGTATCTGGGCGCGCATTTTGGAGGCGCGCGAGGATGCCAGGCTCATCATCCTAGTGAAGGAAGAGAATGCCGATGCCGCCCAGGCCCATATGCAGCCCCGCGCAGAGGCTGCTGGCATGCCGCTGGATCGCGTCTCTGTGCTACACCTGCAGCCGCTCAACCAGTTCATGGAGATGGGGCATATCGCGGATATCGTGCTCGATACCTCGCCCATCTCGGGCGGGACGACCACGCTGCATAGTTTATGGATGGGGATGCCTATTGTGACTATGGATGCTGTACGCGGTGTGGATTCTTCTACTGCGCGTACTTTGGCCGGTCTTGGATGGCGGCATTGGGTGACACAGAGCGATCAGGAGTATGTCGAGCGTGCATTGGCATTCATGAATAATCCTGAAGGGTTGCAAAAGCTTCGTACTGAAACTCGCGATCGAATGAGATGTAGTGTTTTGATGGACTACGCGTCTCGTACGGGCGAACTGGAAACAGCGTTTCGCCTCATGTGGCTCAATTACCTGCGCGGGGACCGAAGAACCTTAGCTATTGCGGCCGATGTGGATCATGTTCTGGCCGAAATGGGCACCAAGGTATGAAGATTGCTCAGGAACGGGAACATCTCCCTCTGCTGATTCCTGATATGCCATCGCCGCAGGAATTATTGCCCTGGCTGGAGCGCATGCACGCGGCGCGGCAATATGCCAACTTCGGCCCATTGGTGCGAGAGCTGGAAGCCGCATTCGCGCATCGGTTCGGCATGGCAAGTGAACAACTCACCACCGTGGCCAATGCCACCCAGGGGCTGGAGCTGGCGCTGCAGGCGCTGGATTTGCCCGCCAGTTCCCATGTACTGATTCCTGCTTTGACCTTTGTCGCGACGGCTACGGCGGTAGTGCGCGCAGGCCACCGGCCCGTACTAGCCGACGTAGACGCGCAGACCTGGATGCTGAGTCCTGAAATCGCCCGTACCGCGCGCGAATGCATGCGTATTGATGCAGTGCTCCCCGTTGCCACCTTCGGCATGCCGCACGACATGCAGGCCTGGCAACAGTTTGAGCGGGACACGGGTTTGCCCGTCATCATCGACGCGGCGGCGGCTTATGGCAGCCAATGGCTGCAGGGCGCTGAAGGCACGCTGGTCTTCAGTCTACACACGACCAAAAGCCTACCGGCTGGCGAGGGCGGCCTAGTCGTTTCCACGCGCCCAGGCCTTGCCGCCAGGGTACGCCAGCTCTCCAACTTCGGCATCAATCTGGACCCTGCAGCCAACATGCCCGTGGGTGCGTTGGCCAGCCTTGGCAGCAACGCCAAGATGAGCGAATACCACGCCGCCATTTGCCTGATTTCATTGCAAAAATGGGAGCTGCATGCGCAGAAACGGCGTGAGCTGCAGACTGATTTGATGCATGAGCTGGATCAAGCCAGTGGCTATAACCTCACCTGGCAGGCCCAAGGTCCTGGAGGCCCTCTCATGGCTCCCACGCTGTTGTGCGCGCGGCAGCCGGATGCGGAGGTACGAGTCATGCTGGAGCAGGCCTGCCAGCAGGCAAACATCATGACGCGGCGCTGGTACCAGCCGCTTCTGCAGCACATGGATGTGCTGCAGAAGCGGTGCTTGTCACTGGATATGCCGAATGTAATGGATTTGGAGCAGACATTGTTGGGGCTGCCGTTCTTTCTGGGGATGGCGCAGCAGCAGCGTTTGCGTTTGTGTGCTGTCGTTGCCAAGACCATGGGCAGCTTAGGTCAATGACTTTGCCCTTCGCGTAACCAATTCTCCAAGGGGAGATGAGAAATGTGCTGGAATTGCCGGGTATTGTCAGTGACTAGCACCGCATTCAAGGGACAGACGTGTGCCGCAATTATTTCGTCGGACTTGCTGTGAAATTTCAGACAAGCGCGTAAGAGCGTGTTCAAAGTCATCCTGTAGGCTTCTCATATCGCCAAAAACTTTGAACACGCTTCAAGCAACTATCTGACCAGTCCCGGTAGGATAGTCACGATTCCTTGTAGAAAGTATTCACGTCTATGATGGCAGGAGTAAATTCTCGCAAAGTACCGCTGGCGATACGCGCTTCGATCCTATCCAGTGCTTCCTCAATATTGGAAAAATCCAGTGACCCAAAATCCGAGATGGCGTAGCGCCACCATTCGGCTCTTAGTAACCGTTCGATGATGGCATCCGAAAAACGCATTCGTATCAGCCGCGCCGGGTTGCCTGCAACGATGGCGTAAGGTGGCACATCGTGCGTCACCACACTGCGAGCACCCACGATGGCGCCGTGGCCGATAGTCACACCGTCCTGTACAAACACGCCGTTTCCCAGCCAAACATCGGAGCCGATGGTTGTGTGGATAGCCCATTGGAATGGTGTGGTGCCCGGCATGGGCGCCAGCCCGGAGATTTCCAGCCAGCCTCGGTAATCAGGGTTGTATTGCAGCGGTGAAACGGATAGCCAATCAGCAGGATGGCTGCCGTGCCCGATCTGCACGTCCCGTGCGAAAGAGCAATAACGGCCTATGGTTGCGTTCTGGATGAAACCGCCATTCAGGTGGCTGAAGGCACCGATGCGCAGAGGGTAGCCCAACCCCAACAAGGCGCTGCTGCTGGCTGGCGTTTCGATATACAAATCAGCGGACGGTGTGGCTGCTCCCGTAAAGCTCCCGTCCATGGCAAAGCCGCGTTGGCGCAGTGAGTCCCGCAGGGCAAGGGTGAGAGGCGCGGTACCCATCAGTGCCCCTTGCCCGCAAGCATGCATGCCAGTTGTGCGGTTTGCTCCTGGCTTGGCTTTTCTTCCGCGTAGTGGCAGTTGCTGCACAGACCCTCTTTCACACCATCCTTGATGAGGCTGGCACGAAAGTTGGCAGCAAAGCGGCTGGCGTATTGCAGAAAAAGGTCTGGTTGCTGCGTCAGTTTGCCGATCACATAGTCCGCATGAGCGGGTATGTCGGAGCGGAAATTGCAGCATGGCACGGTGGAGCCATCGTGATCGATATAGACCGCCCAGAAAGGGATCAGGCAGGGAGATGTGCGCTGGTAATCCATGTGGATGGGCACTTCTCCACCACGACTGGTACCACCTGTCTCGAAATTACGGCCATAGAGGCGGATAGACATGTCGCGGTAATGCAGCCGTTGCTCGTACCATTCGCCCGGTGTATCTCGCACCAAGGTGTGAGGCAGTTGTACGCGCTTCAGAGTCTTGTCGCCGGCAGCCTTGATCTTTGCATGGTCGTAACGCTCTTTGTTGCCCAGGTAAATCTGGATGTTGAGGCTGCGCAGGCCCACTGCATAAAGCTGCTCGACGTATTCAAGATCCAGATAGTCGCCATTGGTATTGGTGTGCAGCTGTGCATCGGGCAGCATGCGCCGTGCTTCGGCGATGCGCTCCAGAATCATTTTGTCCGCCAGCGGCTCGTTGTAGCGACTGTATGTAATGGTTTCGTCGTAGCCAATGGATGCCAACTGCCGCAGGATTGATGAATACATCTCCGCCGACATCAGCTTGTTATCGGACATCCGGTCATAAGTGGCATTCGGGCAGAACCAGCACTTGCGGTTGCAATAAGAGGAAACCTCAATCTCCACCATGCGCACGCTGTGCTTGAACAGTGCCGCAGCTTCTTGTGGATCTGTCAACTCTTTCAGATGCCGAGCATCCATGTTCTGCCAGCGTTGCGTATCGGGCGCAATGCCTACGGCTTTGAGTGTCTCTACGTGGTTCCCGTCTTGCGCCGTGGATAGCTGGGCGAATGAACGTTCCAGAGTCTCAATGCGCTGGCGCAGCAGACCTCCGCCAGAGCGTTCAAAGGACTCGATAGGGAGGCTGCGCTCCCAGGTCATTGCCTTCGAGTAGTCCCACCAGTGATCAATTGTTTCTCGCGCATGGTTATGGGCCAGTTGGGGCAACGCTGCCAGGCGTGGTGCAGGACCTTGGGGGCTGAGCACTTGGTGCCAGAAGGCTGGGGACAGGAGGGTGTGGAAATGTACCTGCTGATATGTATCGGTGGTTGGTGTCTCAGGAGCCGCTAGTGGGACAAGGGGCCGGTAGAGTGCGGTGGCGGCTTTGCCGAACCAGCGAGCCTCTTGAAGCAGGCTTGACGAGATTCCGACCAGCGCCAGGTCTTCGTCGCTGCTGAGAATTTGGTAGGCATTTTGCAGGCATGGCCGTGGTTGTTGGCCGGTGATCTTACGCAGTGCGGCGCGTTCCTGCTGGGCAAAGTCGGGCGCGAAGGGGTGGCCTTTGTGCAGCAGGCGTCGCCCCCGGCTCATCTCCCGCAGTTGGTCGGCAAAGTCACTGGCGCGCAACGACTTGCCATTCGGTGCAAGCAATGAGGCGTCGTAAGGAGCCTGGGCGATGAACAGCAGGCTGTCTTCCAGGTCTTCGAACGCAAAGCCCCGTTCGCTTTGCAAACGTTCTTTGTGCATGCGCACATTGGCCCCCAGCACTGCGGCTTCCAGGCGCAGCTCTTCTTCGAGCACTGTATGGGCACTGATGCGCTGCAGTATCTCTGGGCGATTGCTGCGCAGCGCCACGTACAGGTCACGGCCAAAGCGCAAAGGAGACGGCCGTATGTCCAGGAAATCCACACCTCGTGCGATACAGGCCTGTGCCAGCCAAGGCGGCAGTTCAAAGGACAGCAGCATGTGTGCTGCGGGCAGATGGTCGAAAAGGTAGTCGATCGCGCTGTCCGATAGATCGTGGTAGCTCAAGAACCATTGAGCCTGTCGGGCATCGTTGTCTTTGAAGATATGTGGGGGTGCTCCGGCTCGGGTACGGAACTCCGCGACGTCAAAGCCTGGGGCCAAACTATGCGGTTTTTTGCCCCCGGGAGGGCAGCCTACCGTTAACCCTGCGCCTTGATGGATCGGCTCGCGCACCAGATCGAAAAATGCTGTCGAGAAGCTGTTTACGCCGCGCAGTAGATCTGGCAGGCAAACAATGCCATGTGGTGTGGTCATATCCATGTCCTGCCATCGCAATCGGTTCCGTGAACTGGCTTGCTATTTAAATAGAAGCAGATCGCGGCTGATGGGCAAGGCATTCTGAAATCAAACGTTCTGCAATTCATGTTTTGCAGGGGCCAAGTGCTCATTATTTTGCGATGCCTTAGGTAAGCATCGGAAATAGGCTTGATGGAAGTGCGCGACCCGGTCTTCAATGCCAAGTCCCAGCACGGCAGGGCGTGTAGCCTGCTCCAACCCTGCTTGTACTTTGCGACAGATGTCCCCATCCTCTGCAAACACCTTGCGTGTGAAGGCGTGGCCGTCAGCGTAAATCCGCTCCATCATCTTCGCGCCAACTTCTGTGCTATTGCGCAAGCACACACCGACGGCGCGCGAATGCACCCGGGTCTTGTCTACGGTGAATGGGTCGAAGCGCTGCACATGAAAGCTGTAGCCCATGAACGACGTGATGGTCAGATTCGGGAAAATCAGATGGTGCGTGTAATGCTCAAAGCGCCACGGCCATTGGCCAATCTTGCGCTCAGTGCGGGCAAATCTTGCCACCCAATCCGGTTCGGCGGCGTGCTCTAGGTGGCTATGTAGTGGGTCATCCAGGAAGAAGATGGGTGCTTGCGCTTCTCGGCTCATGCCGTCAATTTCGCCAAAAGTGCGGGTATGCACGGCAGGGACGTGATAGCCCTCCAGTGAGTTTTCAATGACAACTTTCCAGTTGGCTGCCACATCTTCCTGAAATTCATCGAGCACGCCATTCATACCTTGGCTGGCACGTTCCAGAAAAGCATACTGATTGCCAAGATATTCACGCAACCCCGGGCCTTCGGAGGAAAGCCGTACAAAAATGAACTGCCCAACGACTTCGCATGCAAACTCAGCCAGACGGTACTTCTCAGGAGCAGCCACCACTTGGGGAAAGCACTGCTTGGATGGAATCCCTGTAGGAATGCCTTGTTTATTGAAGACCCAACTGTGATAGGGGCAGCGCACCGGGCCTTTGTGTTGCCCAGGCTCGCACAGCTTAGCGTGGCGGTGGGTGCAGACGTTCAAAAAGGCGCGTGGATGACCTTCTTCGTCCAGTTGCAAAAGCAACTCAGTGTTGCCCAAGCGCACGCCGTAATGTGCCTTTCCTTCCAGCTCCAGAGTCAAACAGGCAAATAGCCAAGAATGCTTGAAAATGGCTTCATATTCAATGTCGACGTAGTGCTCAGAAGAGCGATACCAAGCAGGAAGGATTTGGGGCTGGCTCATGGCAGATGAAATTTAAGATGCGCATGAAGGCCTAGTGGACCCGGCCTGTCGCAGCGCAAGGAAACGAAATTGGGCGCAAAATTCTGAAGCAACAACAAAAGATCGTTTGGTGAGCTCCCTAATCGGATGAGCAAGTTTTTAGGATTATTTTGCTCGGCGAGATTACTGACAATAGAGAATGGGTGGGGGACGTTGATGTGGGCCAATATCTGGGAATTTTTCCATTCGGGGCAAGCTGTTTGGGAAACACTGACCTGATTTTCCAGTCTATTGACTAGCGCTGAAGTCAGGTGTGTTACATAGGGCGTTATTCCAAACGGCTGGAAAAGTGTGCGCAAATGACGGTCTTCATGCGTGGCTGCTTTTTCGTCTGGTGCCGTGAAGGCATACGACCATTGATCTAATGAGCCACTGCCCAAGAGCATGGCTTGCTCAAGAAAGCTCGTGCGCTGTGCAGAAAATTCCCATGCCAGAGCAGGGCCTTCAATATTTCCCCAAGCAGTGGATAACAGCCAATTATCGTTTGCGGGACGCGTTAATGGATTTTCTGCTTGTGCTTTGGTGTGGGGGCGGAATGCCTCCAGAAAACCAGATTTCAAGAAAAGAATATAAGCCCGAAGTATTTCTTGTGATTTTCCATCCGTGAGTTTTTTAACGGACTCATTCAGGGCTTCGATGCAATCAGTTGACATGGACGTAGGAATTTGCATGATTCCCAAATCCATGCTGCCGGATGTAGCTTGAAGATGTTGGCAGGTTGATTGAAAAATTTCACCTTCATCGACTATGGTTATTTTGTAATCCTTGGCCCGTCGCTGCCATAATTTTTGGTGAATAGGATGCTTGACACTCAGTATCATGTGAATGTCGGGAGAACTTTCACAAATTTCCAGAAATTCCTGCGTAGTCATCAATCGGATGCCATCCACCTCAGGTACATAAACCTCGTCGTGGACAATCGCTTCAGCCCGCCAGGGAGAAAGAGGATGCGCAAGCAGATTTTTCAACGCAATCGAATCAGGGCTCGCATAGTCCCAACCAATAAAATAAATGCTTTTTTGATATTCCATGGGGTCTTATGCGGGTTTTTTGAAGAAGTGCGTCAAAGTATCTCCAGGATAGTCTTGGCGTAATTTCCCACTTATCGGGCTGTAATAATTTCCTGCAACAACCTTGCCTGTGCTTTTATCGACAACCGTACATTCGGCACCCATGCAGACTTGATGAACCAGTCCATATTTCTTCCCCATATCCATGATTTCTTGTTTTGTGAAATGATGGTAATGCCACGGATAAGGGTTTTTTGCGAGATCAACAACTTCAGAATTGGGTGCTGAAATTATCAATCGCCCCCCTGGTTTTATAGATTGCGATAAAACTTTAAAGAATAAATCTCCATTTTCTACATGTTCAAGAGACTCCATGGAGACAATGAAGTCAAAATGCCGTGGTGGCAGGGTGAAGGGGAAAAACTTGTGACTAAATAAAAGATTGAAATCTGTGTAATGCTGAGATGCCTGCTGAATGGCTTCAGACGACCCATCGATTCCAAGAAGAAAGCAAGGCAGTCGCTGAGCCAGTATATGAGAGCCATAGCCTGAACCACAAAATATGTCGGCTCCGATCAAGGGGGAGTTTTCGAGTTCTGGCTGCATATCTTTCAGACATTCAGCGGCAAATTCATAGCGTGCCAAGTGATCGGGAGGAATATTGTCAATTGCGATAGCAGTGACTCGCTCTCCACTGGCAAGCTGAAAATTATGATCAAGTAGTCCCATGGATTATTTTAATTAAATACTAGATGTTTGATTTCTCTTGATAAGAGATGGCTGGTTCTATTTGAAGCTGAATCGGCGTGCCGGGTTCCCGAGTACGGTAATACCGCTTGGAATCTTGCCCATGACCACGCTGCCTGGTCCGACGGTCACGCCATCACCAATCACAGCGCGGCTGGTGATGACGCAATTGGGGTGAATGGTCACGAAATTCCCAATTCTTGCACCACCGGCAATCGTGCAATGGCTGTTGATTTGGCACCAATTTCCGATCTGTGCGTCGTGGCCGATCACCGTGTATTCTTGAATATGGGTGAATTCACCGATCTGTACATCCACCGAAACGCCGACATGCGGCGCGACGATGCAGCCGTGGCGCATGCGTGCATGGCGGTTGATGCGCGCGCGCGGATGCACCACGGTGGCGAAATCGACATGGTGGATATCGCGCAGCGCGGCGGTGTATTTGAAACGCTGCTGAGGATCTCCCAGCGCTGCCATGAACGCTTCGCCTGGCTCTGGTGCATAAGTCAGCGGATCGCCAACGATGGGTACATCTCTGGGCGTGGTATCGAGTGCGTTGGAACGGCTGTCCAGAAAACCTTTGATCCGAAACAGGGGGTTGTCATCCTCGATGTAGCACAGAACCTCGCGTCCGAAGCCGCCAGCTCCCACGATCAGCAAGGAGCGCCGGGTGTCTGTCGATTGCATGTCGGTAAGTTCCTCAGCTGATGGTCAAACCACCGTCCATGACCAGTGTTGTACCGGTTATCCAGCGGCTGGCTCCGGAGAGCAGGAATACGGCAGCATTGGCGATGTCCTCAGGCTTGCCAAAACCCAGCGGGTAATTGCCGCGTTCTTGTTCCATGGAGCCGATCATGGTGGCGGTGGCCTCCAGCAGCGGGGTTTCGACCAGCGCGGGTGAGAGGCAATTGGCGCGGATGCGACGTTTGATGACTTCCATTGCCAGGCAGCGCACCATGGCCAGCAGCGCGGCCTTGGTGCCGGAATAGGCGGCCACGCCGGGCACGCCGATATGCGCGGCAATGCTGGCAATGAACACCATGGAGCCGTCGGCTGCCACCAGATTGCGCTTGAGCAGGGCTTGCGTCAGCAGCATGGGGGCATCCACGTTGATGGACTGCACTTCACGCAAATGCTGCTCGGTCAGCATGCGCACGGGGCTCAGGCGTGAAATGCCTGCGCTGTGTACCACGCCGTGGAGCGCGGTTTGGCCGACAGCGGCCATTAGCGCATCGCGGCCTTCGGGCTGCGTCAGATCGGCCTGCACGCCTTGGTGTGGCCGGGCCGAAAGAGCCTGCAACTCGGCCAGCGTCTGCGCTAGGCGCTCGGCATCGCGACCGGTACAGATGATTTCTGCGCCCATGCGTGCGCAGGTCAGGGCAATGGTTTTGCCCAAGCCCGAGGTGGAGCCCGTGACCAGAATGCGCCTGTCCGCGAGAGAGAACGGATTGAAAGTGGTGTCCATGGTTTCAAGCCTCCAGCATGGCGGGGAAGACTGCGTTTTCCACATCCAGAATACAGCTGCCCCACGACAGTCCGATGCCAAAGCCTGACAGCAGCAGCTTGTGTCTGCCGGCGGACAGCGCTTCGTGCAGGCGGGCCGTCATGGTGACAGGCAGAGTGGCGCCGCTGGTATTGCCATAGTCGGCCAGTGTGCTGGGGACTTTTTCCACGGGCAAGGCCAGCTTTTTGCGGATGGTTTCGTTGATCATCCGGTTGGCCTGGTGGAACACAAAGTAATCGACAGCCTCTTTTTCCACACCTGCATACTCCAGTGTCTGCAGCACGGCAGGCGGTACACGCTGGGTAGAGAAGCTCAAGACGGCTGGGCCGTCCAGCACCAGGTCACTGGGCCAGGAGGCAATGCTGCCATCCTCGGCGCGGATGGGGCTGCTGTGGTGCGGCGCAAATGGTTCCCTATGCCCGCCCACAGGTTTGAAAATGGCTTTGTAGCCACTGCCATCGCTGTTCAGGTTAAAGAACATAGGGCTCGCGCTGCTGTCGAATTCCAGTGCCGTCACCGTACCTGCATCGGAGAAAAGCGGGTCGCGATAGCTGCCGGATTTATCTCCCACCAGCAGCAGTGCCTTTTTCACACCGCCTGCAGAGATCATGCTGCCGACCAGATGCAGACCAAAAGGGTAGCCCGAGCAGCCCAGGTTCACGTCAAACGCAATGGTGGTCTGGGGCAGGCCCAGACGGTCTTGCAAAATGATGGCGGTGGATGGGATCAGGTAGTCAGGCGACTGGGTGATGACGATCAGCGCACCGATTTCTTCGCGCTGCCACTGCAAATCTTCCAAGAGCTTTTCGGTAGCGGCGAACGCCAAGTCTGAAAAGCATTGCCAATCAGGACATAGCCGCCGGGTCTGGATGCCGATATTGCGCACTAGCCGCTCGCGCTCGGAGCGCTGCGAGGGAGGGCAATCCTCCAGATTGGAAACCACGCGTTTGGGCACACAGCTTGCCATGCCCGCAACGCGGACGTTATGCAGTGTAGACAGCGCCATAGGATGCCTTTCCGGGCTTAGCCGAGCAACTTGTAAAGGTCGGTGAGGGTGACGCAGGTCTTGAGATCGTTACCGGTGATGGTCTTGCCGAATTCCACGTCGAACATCACGATTACGCCCAGTGCGGCCAGCGAATCCCATTCGGGCAGGCTTTTGAGTTCGGTCTCGGGTGTGACCTCCACGGACTCCTGGAAGTCAACGGCGCTCAGAAAATTTTCGATGAATTGATCGATATTGATAGAAGACATGATGATCCGATTATGTAAAAAAGCCGCTTGTCAGCCATGGCGAACAAGCGGCCCGAGGAGTTTTCCGAACGATGGCGGGAGCATCGTCGCAAAGCCTCTTATTTTTGCAGCAATTGCAGCACTTGCTGGGGAATCTGGTTGGCCTGGGCCACCATGGCCGTGCCGGCCTGCTGCAGGATCTGCGTGCGGCTCAGGTTGGCGGTTTCCTTGGCAAAGTCTGCATCGACGATGCGTCCTCGTGCGGCCGAGAGGTTTTCGGACTGGATGTCGATATTGTTGACCGCGTTCTCGAAACGGCTCTGCATGGCGCCCAGCGTGGCTCGTGCGCTGTTGATCTGGTCCACGGCGCTGTCGATCTTCTGCAAGGCAACCCAGGCTCCGGCTTGGGTGGATACATCAATGTTTTCGATGCCCTGCGCCTTGCTGATCGAACCTGCTGCAGGAGCGGCACCGCCGGTCAAGCTGATGCCTGCAGGATTGGCCGCTGGGTTGAGGCCCACACTTGCCGCACTGAAGTCCGCTCCGCCAAAGGTCACGGATACGGGGTTGCCGCTGCCGTCAAGCTTGTTGGACAGAATGTCCACCTGGTAGTTCTCGGAACCATCAATCTTGGTCAGATAGGCGGTCACGCCGGTATCGCCGGTCTTGTTGTTGATGGCTTCCACGATCTGGCCCAGGCGCTCCTGGGGGCTGCCTGCTTCGGCCAGTGGCCCCAGGTTGATCGCAGCACCACCGCCAATGGTGATGGTCAAATCGGCTGCCGCCGCGCTGAAATCGGCAAGGGGCTGGCCTGCAGCAATGGGCTGTGCAGTCGCGACCGAGGAGACTGTTGACTGTCCATAGGAAACAGAAGACAGCTGCGAGGACCGCGTATCGGCCAAGGCGCCCAGCGTGATGTTGTCACCCGAGTTGGCCCCCACCTGGAACACTGCACCCGCAAAGCTGCCCTCCAGCAGCTTCTGGCCGTTGAAATTGGTCTGCTTGGCAACACGATCGATTTCGGAGGACAACTGCTTGACTTCGGCCTGCAGCGCTTCGCGGTCGCTCTTGCTATTGGTCGCATTGCCGGCTTGCACGGCCAGCTCGCGCATGCGCTGCAGCATGTCGCCCACCTTGCCCAATGCACCCTCGGCCGTCTGGGCCAGCGAGATGCCATCGTTGGCATTGCGCGATGCGACCTGCAGGCCACGCACCTGAGTATTCATGCGCTCGGCAATGGCCAGGCCGGCCGCATCGTCCTTGGCGCTGTTGACACGCAGGCCCGAAGACAGGCGCTGCATGGAGGTCGCCAGCGAACCACCCGAGAGGGCTAGATTGCGCTGGGCGTTGATCGAGATGATGTTGGTGTTGATGGTCGCAGCCATGTCTAGAAACCTCCGGAATTAGGGCTTGGAGCATCGCAGCAGTGACCAAAGACACTGGTTAAGCGATTGGCAAACCTAGCGATGTGAGGATTTTTCTATGAACCGCTGACATGCATACGACCGAATAAAGCGTCAATTCCCAGCCTTCTTGCTGCTTTCCCTGACCTTGCGACGAGCCATCCGCCACTGGCCCGCTTATAGCCGCTAGGTGAGCTCAGCCCAAATGCGTTTCGCTGCCAGTCTGATGCCGCTCTCGAAACGGAAGCTCTTGTGATGCGTCAGCCTAGCGCGTCAAGCCCTTGGTAGCTTGCTACGGGTGAAATGAAAAAACGCTAAAGAAAAAAAAATACAGCCCGATAACTGGATTGTACGGAGCAGGCAAGCCGCAAAAAAGCGGCAAGCAAAGCCCAAAGAGGCAGCAAATGCAAGGCTCCGGCAACCAAGCAAACCATTCATCCGTACCGTCTGCATAAAGGGATTCCATCATGGCCATGACCATCAACACCAACGTTGTCTCGATCAACGCACAGCGCAACCTGGGTCTGTCAGGCAACTCACTGGCCACATCGATGCAACGCCTGTCCTCGGGCCTGCGTGTCAACAGCGCCAAGGACGATGCGGCTGGCCTGGCCATTGCCGAACGCATGAGCACCCAGGTCCGCGGTCTGTCCGTCGCATCGCGCAATGCCAATGATGGAATCTCGCTGGCCCAAACAGCCGAAGGGGCCTTGGGCAAGGTAGGAGACATGCTGCAGCGCATGCGAGAACTGACCGTGCAATCCGGTAATGCCACCAACAGCAAGAGTGATCGTGAGGCATTGCAGGCCGAACTCAAGCAGCTGAGCGACGAAGTGGATCGCGTGGCCAAGACCACTACGTTCAATGGTGCAAAGCTGCTGGACGGCAGCTTTGCTGGCGGCGTGTTTCAGGTGGGCGCCAACTCCGGCGACAACATTACGGTGGGCGCTCTGGGCAACGCAAAGGTGAACGCGCTGGGTAGCTCGCACTATGCGGAAGCTACAGTTAGCTCTTCGGTGACCGGAGCCATGATGACCGGCACGGACGTAACGATCACCATCGGTGGGGCCAACGGTGGTACGACGGACGTGAAGATTGACAAGATGGCGAATGCCCCTACAGATGCTGAGGCGCTGGGTCGTGTCATCGCGGCCATCAACTCCAAGACGGCCGACACGGGTGTGACCGCATACATGAATGACACGGGTGATGGCTTCGACCTGCGCGGAACCATTACAGAAGGCGGCACATATACAGCCCTCACACTGACGGCGGCAGGCGGAACGAGTGTCAATTTAGGCACCTTGTCAGGTGCAGCAGAGAAGACCGAGACGGGTATCGAGGATCTTGATATTTCATCTCAAAAGGGTGCCTGGGATGCTCTGCAAAAGATTGATGGAGCCATCACCTCCGTGAACTCTGCACGTGCCGAACTGGGTGCAGTCCAGACTCGTTTCGAGAAGTCAATCGAAAACATTGATATCCAGAACGAGAACATCACGGCCGCGCGTGGACGCATCGTAGATGCGGACTTTGCCAAGGAAACCGCCAACCTGAGTCGCACGCAGATTCTGCAGCAAGCCGGCACAGCCATGGTGGCCCAGGCCAATCAGTTGCCCCAGCAAGTGCTGAGCCTGCTGAAGTAAGCATGGAGCAAACCTTGAGGAAGCGCTGCTTCGTCAAGGCTTGATACGAATACAAAGCTCTGGGGTGTACTCCCTGGTTTGTCGCAGGGCTTTGACAAGGACGGGTAGCCAGACTGCCTGAAAAAGGAGTTGGTGGGTGTAGGCATGTTCTTCGCGTGCTTGTCGCCGCCGGATTCTGTATCACAGAGTGAGCGTTAGGAAAAAGGGGAACTCAAATGGCAATGACCATTAACACCAATGTTGTGTCCATCAATGCACAACGCAATCTGGGGCTGTCTGGCAACTCGCTGGCGACCTCCATGCAGCGCCTGTCTTCGGGTCTGCGTGTCAACAGCGCCAAGGACGATGCAGCCGGCCTGGCCATTGCCGAGCGCATGAGCACCCAGGTGCGCGGCCTGTCTGTTGCCTCTCGCAATGCGAATGACGGTATCTCTCTGGCCCAGACGGCAGAAGGTGCCTTGGGTAAGGTGGGTGACATGCTGCAACGCATGCGCGAACTGTCCGTGCAGTCCGGCAATGCCACCAACAGCAAGAGCGACCGCGAGGCACTGCAATCGGAACTCAAGCAACTGAGCGACGAAGTGGACCGCGTGGCCAAGACCACCAGCTTCAACGGCAAGAAGCTGTTGGACGGTAGCTTCAACGGTGCAACGTTCCAGGTTGGCGCCAATTCGGGCGACAACATCACCGTGGGCGCTCTGGGCAATGCTAAAGTGGCCTCGCTGGGTAATTCGCATTACGCAGAAGGTGCTGTTGCCAACGCGGCCGTTACTGGAGCCATGATGACTGGCGCAGATGTCAGCATCACCATTACTGGCGCGGATGGAGCCTCGTCCACGGCCACGATTGGTAAGATGGCTAACGCCCCCTCGGATCAGGAAGCTCTGGGTGCTGTCATTGCTGCCATCAACTCCAAGACAGCTGATACCGGCGTCACTGCCTACATCACAGATGATGGTAAGGGCTTTGACCTGCGCGGCACAATTAAGGAGGGCGGCACTTACTCCGCCATGACCATTACCGCCTCAGGCGGAACCAGCTTTCCAACATCTTTTACAACAGGTTCCACCGAAAAGAATCCGACTACCGGTATTTCGGATCTGGATATCTCGACCCAAAAAGGCGCCTGGGATGCGTTGCAGAAGATTGACGGTGCAATCACGAGTGTGAATTCTGCTCGTGCAGATTTGGGAGCGGTTCAGACCCGCTTCGATAAGGCCACCGAGAACATCGACATCCAGAGCGAGAACATCACTGCAGCCCGCGGCCGCATCACTGATGCCGACTTCGCCAAGGAAACCGCCAACCTGAGCCGCACGCAGATCCTGCAGCAGGCCGGCACGGCGATGGTGGCCCAGGCCAACCAACTGCCCCAGCAGGTTCTGAGCCTGCTGCGCTGATGACGGTAGTTGCCTGCGTCGTCTTGATGAAAGGCATCGCAGGCAAGCTTTAGTGAAAGTTTGCTTTTTGATGGCGGTCTTGCGCATGCAGGACCGCCTTTTTTGCATTGGCCTGCGAAAAGCACTCAAGTTCTCCTCGAAAAAGCCGAGAAAGAGGCAGGAAAAGCTGTGAGTCCAGGGTCCAAAGCCGCGATAGACAAGGCCTCATGCTGCTTTTCATGCTTTTGATTTTTTCTTCTTGCCCCAGAATGGGCGGCAGTGATAGGCATGGACTGCGGGAGTCCACGGCCACAAGGAGTAGAAAATGGCAATTTCCTCTGTGGGTATTGGCAGCGGTCTGAATGTTTCGGACATCATCAGCAAGATGGTGTCGTTGCAGAAGCAGCCTTTGGCAGGACTGCAGGTCAAGCAGCAGACCATCCAGACCCAGATTTCGACCTATGCTCAGATCAAGTCGCTGTCGAGCACGCTGGCCGATGCGAATGCCAAGCTCACGCGCGATAGCGGCTGGAATTCGATGACCATCAACTCCAGCAACTCCGCAGTGTCGATGACGGTATCGGGCATTACCAGCGCAGCGACGTATGACGTGTCGGTGACCCAGCTCGCGCGATCGCAGACATCGGTGAGCGCTCCACGTACTGTGGATCAGAAGATGGGGGCGGAAGGCACACTGAGCATCCAGAACACCAAGACTGGTGTAGCGGTGGACGTCAAGTACACCAGCAGCGACACGTTAACCACGCTGGCCGCGAAAATCAATGAGAACGCCTCGGGCATGCAAGCCCTGGTGATGCGCGATGGCGCGGGCAACGAGCAATTGATGCTGCGCTCCAAGGCAACAGGAGGAGATGCTGCATTCAGCGTAGCGGATAGCGGCTCGGCAGTGGGCAACTTCTCTATCCCTACCAACCAAGGGGCACAGGATGCTCTGATCACGATCAACGGCGTGACGCAAGCCTCCAGCACGGACAATTTCGACAATGTGTTGCCGGGCTTGAAGATCACGGTCAACCAGGTGACGGTCGATCAGGCGACCAATGTGGACAAGCCTGCGCGCGTCTCCGTAACGGCCGACAAGACCGCCACCAAGAAGAACATTCAGGACTTTGTAGACGCTTTCAATGCCTTGAATGACTTGCTGACCAAGACCACCAAGGGCATGCGGGACGAGAGCGGCAAACAGACATCCTTGGCCGACGAGAACGACCCGTCTGGACTGTTCCAGGGCGATTCGGCCACGATCAGTCTGCAAAGCAGACTGCGCTCCCTGCTTAGCGGCTCGGCCAGCAATGCTTCGGGCGATCTTAAGCGTCTTGCGGATATAGGCATCGAATACAAGGATGGCTCGCTGAAGATCACCAAGTCTGAAAAGCTGGACAAGGCCCTGGACTCGCCCGATGCCCTCAAATCGCTTTTCGCCGCCAAGTCCTCCAGCGATGGCTCGGGTGGCGGCATTGCCGTGGGCATGAAGAAATTCACAGACGAGTTGCTCGCCTATGATGGGACGCTGAACAGTAAGACGGATGCGCTGGAGCTGCGCAAGAAAAACAACCAGAAGGACCAGGATAAGGTAACCGAAGGGGCAACGACGCTGGAGGCCAAGCTGACGCGTCAATACTCGGCTTTGGACTCGCAGATGTCCTCCATTTCGGCGCTCAGTACCTATATGCAGAACCAGATTGCTGCCTGGAACAAGAGCAGCTGAGGATTCGCGTTTTGCGTAAAACGGCTCAGTTCTGCACGGGGCCAAAAAAAACTTGATTTTGGAAAGCGACTGCCGATATCCAAGGCAAGTCGTTGACAAGGAAGCCTGCCATGTATACCCCCTCTTTTTCCCGCGCTGCGAGCGCCTATCGCCAGGTAGGTGCTCAGTCTGGCGTGGAAAGCGCATCGCCACATCGCCTGATTCAGATGCTGTTTGAGGGGCTGTTGCAGAACCTGAATGCCGCACGCGGCGCAATTGAACGCGGCGAAGTAGAGGTCAAGGGCACTCAGCTGGGCCGTGCGGTGCGCATTCTGGAAGAAGGCCTCAAGGGCAGCCTCAATCGCGAACAGGGCGGAGAGCTTGCCGCCAACCTGGGCGCCTTGTACGACTATTGCATTCAGCGCCTGACTCACGCCAATTTGCGCAATGACGTGCAGGCCGTGGAAGAGGTGGTCTCGCTGGTGGAACCTGTCGCCCAAGGCTGGCAAGAAATCGGTTCCGTTCCTGCTGCTGCAGCTGGGCAATAAAACAATGCATATATGGAGCACACATTGATCGACTTCTACCGGGCCATAGAGGAAAGCAGTGCCAAGATGCTGCAGGCCGCCCAGGCCAAGGACTGGGATGGTGTTGCGCGCTATGAGGGCACTTGTGCCGTGCTGATCGAGCAGCTGCGCTTTCGCTCTCGCGATGAAAAGCTGGCGCCCGAACTGCGCAAGGAAAAGGCGCGCATCATGCAGCGTATCTTGCGCAACGATGCCCAGATTCGCGTGCTGGCCGAGCCCTGGCTGGCGAGTTTCGAGCATATGTTCGACGGTCAGCCGCATGTGATGCACTGATTGCAAAGCCACTCAAGCCAAAGCCCTGCTGCAGCGATGCAACAGGGCTTTTTGCTTGCAGCGACGACGGATGATCGATCAAAACATCCATGAACCCAATGCCATAGAACGCTACAAGCCATCGATAGCGAAGCACCAGAGCGCAGCCAGGCTGCGTCACAGAAGCAAAGCCGCCGCGTGGGCAGATGGACTCTGCCTGCGCGGCGGCTTCTGTTGTGGTGAACGGCCCGCGCCTGGCAAGCCGTTTCAGGGGATCAATGCGAGCGCATCTTGGTGCGCAGGCGGGCGATGGCCTGGCTGTGCAGCTGGCAGACCCGCGATTCGGTCACGCCAAGCACGGCGGCAATTTCCTTGAGGTTCATGTCGTGCTCGTAGTACATGCCCATCACATATTGCTCACGCTCCGGCAGGGCCTTGATGGCCTCTACCAGTGCGGAGCGCATGCGCTGGTCGCGCAGCAGGGCAAAGGGGTCGGCGCCCGAGTCGGCCACATGCCGCTCCAGGTAGTCGTCGCCATCGTCGCCGTCACCGCCGCCTATGTCCTCGAGATAGACCAGCTGCGTGCCGCGCACCTTGCCCAGCAGGGACTGGTAGTCGTCCAGGGCCATGCCCAGCTCGGCCGCGATTTCCGACTCCAGCGGGGGCCGGCCCAGGCGCTGTTCCAGACGGTTGAGCGCCTGCTCGATTTCCTTCTGGCTTTTGCGCGAACTGCGGCTCATCCAGTCGCCTTCGCGCAGTTCGTCCAGCATGGCGCCACGGATGCGCTGGCTGGCGAAAGTGTCGAATTGCACGCCTTGCTCGCTCTCGAAGCGCGACAGCGCTTCAGCCAGACCGATCATGCCGACCTGGATCAAATCATCCAGCTCGACGTTCGGTGGCAGTTTGGCGATCATGTGCAAGGCAATCCGACGCACAAGCGGCACATGCTGACGAATCAGCGCGTCGCGGTCGAGTTGGCCTTTGGCGGTGTACATGGCAGTCAATGGCTCCAGACAAGAGATTCAGGCGCGACAGCCGCCGTGGGCTGGGCATGCATGGGCAGGATGCAGGCCGTCTTGAGCATGTGCAGCGTGAGCTGATGCAGATCACTGGCCTGGCGCCAGCGCAGGCGCATGAGCACCGGGGCATCGCCCAGGTGACGCTGCGAACACTGTAGCAGTGCATTCAGTCGCTGCAAGCGTGTCTGAGCATTTTGCTTGGCTGTCTGCGAGCTGCTCTGCTTGCGGCTCCAGTCGTATTTCTGCGGACCGTCAGCCGCGAGCGGCGCTTCCAGGGCGGCAATCGTGCACTCCACGCCTGCAAACACGGCCAGATGCTTGAGCTGACGGTAGCTTTCGATGAGGTGTTCGGAATCGGGTGGCACGACCAGCAGCGGCTGCAGGCCCTGCCCTTGCAGCAGCGGCGTCAAGGTTTCACTGCTCGCATAGATGAGCACGGTGGTATAGCCGCGCACATAGGCTTGCAGGGCCGTCAGCATGTCCAGCCCCATCTCGTCGGCCGAGGCCTTGAGCTGCTTGAGGCCCAGCCGCGCTGGCAGGCTGGCCACCGACTGGGCATCGCCGACGCTTGCGCGCAGTCCCGCCTGGGCCTGCCAGGCATGCTGAGCCAGTAGCTGAGCAAGACCTGGCGTGTGAAAGGATTCGGCCTGGCTGCCATCAAGCACCAGTACCTTCTGACCCAGGCGCTGCAGCTGGGCGCACAGCGGCCAGAGCACAGCCTGTTCGGCAGCCGCACCCGATGCGCTGTGCAGCACTGCCAGCACACGCAAGCCGGCGGTGCTGGCATCACTCACATGCAGGGCCATGCCCTGATGCAGGGGCGAGCGACGCTCAAGCATGGGCAGCCTCTGCGCCGCTCACGGACGAAGGGGTGAAGAAGAAGTCCAGATCCAGAGACTGAGGATCAAAGGCCGACTTGGCAGCCGAGCGCATGGAGGCCGAGACCAGCAACTGCGCGTTGGCGCGCTCGAAGTCTTCGGGCACGCGCTGGCCATTGGTCACGCCGCGCAGCTGGATCTGATGGCGAATCAGCGTATCCACCGAGGGACCGACCTTCACGGCTTCATCGACCTTGGTGAGGATGGCGTGTTGCGATCCGCGTGCCTTGAAGGCCTGCATGACATCGTCCTGCGCATCGCCCTGTGCGGCCGCATTGACGGCCAGCAACTGCTGAACGCCCTCAATGGCCAGCACATCCATGATCTCGTCCTTGCGCGGATCGCGCGGGGCCACGCCGGTCGTGTCGATCAGCACCATCTTCTTGCTTTGCAGCAGGCCCAGCAGGTCCTGCAGCGCGGCCTTGTCATGGGCCTGATGGGCCACCATGCCCAGCATGCGGGCATAGGTGCGCAGCTGATCATGACCGCCGATACGGTAGGTATCCAGCGTGATCAGGCCCACCGACGCGGGGCCATGCTTGGCCGCACACAACGCCGCCAGCTTGGCCGTGGTCGTGGTCTTGCCCACGCCGGTCGCACCGACCAGTGCAAACACCCCGCCCTGCTCGTAGATGGCGGGCTGGGCGGCATCGGTGCGCAGATTGCGCTCCAGCACCTGCATCAGCCAGCGCACGGCGTCGCCGGCGGAGAGCGTCTCGGGGAGCTTCTCGATCAGCGCACGCGCAAGTGCGGGCGAGTATCCGGCACGGATGAGCTTGTGCATCAGGCTGGACTGGATCGGGTTCTGACGCGTCTGGCCCAGCCAGGTCAGCGTGTTGAAGCGCTCCTCGATCAGATCCTTCATGGACTGCATCTCCTGCATGAAGTTCTGGGGCGCAGCCACGCTGGCGGGCCTGGCGCTTTCCTTGAGCTGAATCTTCTCGGGGCGCAGAGGATTGTGACGGACCACCGCAGCACTGGCCGCCTGAGACTTGGCAGCCATGGCGGGGCGCTCGTTGTTGCGCTCCTGCACTCGCTGGGCAAAAGTGGGCAGGGCTTCGTTGCTGTCCAGCGACGACTCATGGCGACGGCGCAGCATGCGTTCGCGCACATAGTCCTGGAAAGTCAGCGTGCTCATGGACAGTTGCTCCACATCGTCCTGCACGGAATGCTGGGCCAGTTCATTGATGGCCTTGACCGGCTTGGCCTGAACCTGCATCTCGCGGGCCTGCTCCTGCCTGGCTGTCTGGCGTGCCTGCACATGCTCCAGCGTACTCATGGCTTCACCGCCCGGGCTGCGCCTGGCAGCAGCGGTGGCCAGAGGCGAGTGCTCCTTGCGCAGACTCATGCCTTCGTCGCTCGCGCGGCGCTCCAGTGCCTTCTGCAGGGGCGAGCTGGTCTGCATGCCGGCATCCATGTCCTGCAGGGTCTCTTCGGCAGTGGCCATGACCTCGACTCCGTCCGGAGTCTGACGATTGGACAGAATCAGGGTGCCGTCGCCAAAAACCATGCGCGCCTTGGCCAGGGCCTCGCGGGCGGTCGGGGCGTAAAAGCGTTTGATATTCATGCGGTTGCACCTTTAAGAATCGGGCCGATGCGGATGGTGTGCGTCTCGGGAATCTCGCTGTGCGCGAGCACCTGCAGACGCGGCGCCACACGGCGCAGCAGCTTGGCAAGAGAGTTGCGGATCGCGTCCGGCACCAGCAGACAGGCGGGCAGGCCCAGCTCTTCCTGTTGGTTGGCCACATCGACCGCTTTTTGTGTGAGGATTTCAGCCACGCCGGGGTCCAGCGATGGCGCATTGGGGTTCGACAGTGCCTGCACCAGCAGACGCTCCAGGCCGGGCTCGATGGCAATCACATTGAGCTCGCGGGTCGGACCGTAGATCTGCTGCACGATGGCAGGCGACAGTGCAATGCGCACGCGACGCGCCAGCTCCACCGGGTCGGTCGTCTGCGTGGCGTTTTCAGCCAGCGTCTCGATGATGGTGCGGATATCACGAATGTGCACAGAGTCCTCCAGCAGCAGCTGGAGCACTTTCTGGAACGTTGTGATGGGCACCATTTTCGGGATGACTTCTTCGATGAGTTTGGGGGCCAGCTTGGCCACATGGTCAACGAGCTGCTGCGTCTCGGTACGAGACAACAGCTTGGCCGCGTGCACTTGCATCAAGTGTGACAAATGCGTCGCCATCACGGTTTCCGAATCAACGACGGTAAAACCGGCCATTTGTGCCGCTTCCTTTTGCCGCTCGTCGATCCAGTGCGCGGGCAGGCCGAAGGCCGGATCGGTCGTGGCCGTGCCGATCAGCGGCGTAGTGATGCCGCCGGGGTTGATGGCCAGGAACATGCCGGGGAAGGCTTCGCCCTCGCCCACCATGACGCCGCGCAGCGTCATGCGATAGGCGCTGGGCTTGAGTTCCAGGTTGTCGCGCACATGCACGGCCGGCGGCAGAAAGCCCACCTCCTGCGCAAACTTGCGGCGCACGCCCTTGATACGCGTCAGCAGGTCGCCCTGGCGGCTCTTGTCCACCAAGGCAATCAGGCGGTAGCCCAGCTCCAGGCCCAGCAGATCCACGGGTTGCAGATCGTCCCAGCTCGCTTCGCCGTCACCCTGCACAGCCTGCTGCTGGGGCGCCGCGGCGCTGTTTTCTTCTGCGACGCGGGCTTTCTCCCGTTTGTCCAGCATCCAGGCTCCCCAGCCCAGCAAGGCCCCCATGCTGATGAACACCAGATGCGGCATGCCGGGAATCAGGCCCAGCAGGATCATCACGCCGGCAGTGATGCCCAGCACCTTGGGCGACATGAACAGCTGCTGCACGATCTGGCGGCCCATGTCGGATTCCTTGCCCACGCGCGAGATCACCATGGCCGATGCCACCGAGATCAACAGACCCGGAATCTGCGCCACCAGCGCATCGCCCACGGCCAGCAGGATATAGCTGTCAGCCGCCTGACCCGCGGACAAGCCGTGCTGGGCCATGCCGATGATCAGGCCGCCGATGACGTTGATCACCAGAATCAGGATGCCGGCAATCGCGTCGCCGCGCACAAACTTGCTGGCACCGTCCATGGAACCGAAGAAATTGGCCTCTTCGCCCACTTCGGCACGACGGCGCTTGGCTTCCTTCTCGTCGATCAGACCGGCATTCAGATCCGCGTCCACGGCCATCTGCTTGCCGGGCATCGCGTCCAGCGTGAAGCGGGCCGAGACTTCGGCAATGCGTTCAGCACCCTTGGTAATCACCACGAAGTTGATGACCACCAGAATGCTGAACACGATCAGACCCACGGCAAAGTTGCCACCGATCAGGAAGTGACCGAAAGCCTCGATCACCGCGCCCGCAGCGCCGGGGCCGGTGTGGCCCTCCATCAGCACCACGCGCGTCGACGCCACGTTGAGCGACAGACGCATCAGCGTGGTCAGCAGCAGCACCGAGGGAAAGGCCGCAAAATCCAGCGGCTTGATCATATAGGCCGCCACCATCATCACCATCAGCGCCACGGCAATATTGAGGGTGAAGAAGGTGTCCAGCAGCCAGGGCGGAACGGGCAACACCATCAGGCCCAGAATGGCCACCACCAGAATGGGAGCAGTCATCCCTTGCAGGGCACCGGCATTGGAGCCAGACCACTTCTGGAACAGTTGCAGACGATTCGACGACATCACAGATTACCTTCTTGCTGCGCAGCAGCATCGACCGCCGCAGGCGGGGTGCGGCCGCGGTGCGGATCCAGCTCCACGGGCACGGGGGGCTCGCCCAGGGCATCGGGCATGGGACCCTGGCCGCTCAGTGCAGCCTTGAGACGATAGACATAGGCCAGCACCTGGGCCACGGCCGTGTAGAGCGCAGCGGGGATGGCCTGATCCAGATCGGCATGGGCATAGAGAGCGCGCGCCAGCATGGGAGACTCCAGCACCGGAATCTGATGCGCGCCCGCAATTTCGCGAATCTTGAGCGCCACCAGATCCGTGCCCTTGGCGATCACCTGGGGCGCGGCCATCGTGGCGTCGTCATAGCGCAGCGCCACGGCATAGTGGGTAGGGTTGGTGACCACAAAGTCGGCTTTCGGCACGGCCGAGACGCTGGCCCGGTCGGCAATCTCGCGCTGCTTCTGGCGAATCTTGCCCTTGAGCTGCGGGTTGCCTTCGGACTCCTTGTGCTCCTGCTTGACTTCCTCATGACTCATCTTGAGGCGCGACTTGAAGAGAAAAGCCTGCAGTGGCACGTCGATCAGGGCCAACAGCAGCACCACGATCAACAGCAGGGTAACGCCCGTGGTCAGCCAGGAACCCACCATGGCGAGCGCCATGGGCGATGGCTGGGCCGAAACCGATGCGATCTCGGCAATATTGGCACTCATGTACTTCCAGGCCACGAAGCCCAGCACGATGGTCAGGAACACCATCTTGACCACCGTTGTCAGCTGCTGCTTGGAAAACAGATTCTTGAGGCCAGACAAGGGGTTGAGCTTGCCAAAGCGCGGCTGAATGGGCTTGAAGCTGAAGATCCAGCCACCTGCAGCCACGCCGGACAGCACCGAGGCCGTGGTGGTCACCAGCGCAAAGATCACGGAAATTCCAAGACCCAGCATCAGCATGGACTGAAAGCGCTCCAGCATCAGCGCCGGAGTCTTGGCTGTCGCGGCATTGAACACCAGTTGCCGGGCCATGGCCTCGCGCAGATGATTGATCATGGGCTGCGTGCCCATCAGCACCAACAAAGCGCCCGTGCCCAGAATTGCCAGGTGCGACAGATCGCGCGAGCGCGCACCTTGCCCTTCTTCACGCGTTTTCTGCAGCTTGCGTTCGGTGGCGGGCAGGTTTTTGTCTTGGGATTCGGACATGACGCACGGACGGATTGGATGCGCCAATTGTCCGAATCCGACGCCCAGGCAATGCGCGGATAAGCGGCAGCCAAGCCCTGCTTATGCACGACTCTGCCTCACAACGCATCCATCAATTTGATAGCTGCATAGGCTGACCTATCAGGAGATAGAGCCTGTTTTCAGTGAATTTCCACCCAGACACTCAGGTCTGAGCTTGCGGCATGCCCAGCTTGAGTTCGCTGAGCATGCGCAGCAGCATCCGGTTGAGGTCTTCTGCCTCCCACTCCTCCTGCTCGCGCAACTGCCGGATGGGCGCCGGGTCGCGGCTCTCCAAGGCCTGGCTCATCTGCAGCACGGCCGCATAGGGACCGGTGCGCGTGACGATGGCATCGAAGATGCGCTCGTTCAGCGGTGTGCGTCGCAAGATGATGGCCACCGGCTCATGCAGCAGCAAATCCAGCTGCGAGAACAGGCTGCATAGATACATCTCGCGCTGCAGATCCAGGCCCACCCCGGCCTCGATCAGTTGCTCGGCCAGCCTGGCGCGCAGCACGACCTGGGTGCGCAGAGGCACCAGATTCTGTTCGGTACAGGCATGGGGCAGCTGGTCGGCCAGCCAGCGCTCCAGCGTGCCAAGCCCCAGCATCACCAGCCCGCGGCGCAGCGAGTCCACGCCGCGGCGCAGTCCCAGTGCGGCCGAGTTGGTATAGAGCAAAAAGCGGTAGGCCAGCACCGGATCCGAGCCCAGGATCTCTTCCATCACATCCAGGGACTGTTCCTTGTCGATGGCCTTCATGAGCCTGAAGAGCGCATCGCGCGATGGCTGGGGCTGCTGCAGCCGAAAAGCCTGCATGGTGTCGGCCACGGGCCAACCTGCGACGGCTGCCGCTTCGTGTTCGTCGAGACAGGAGCGCGCCAGCTCCAGGCTCTGCAGGCTCTGGTACATCTGACCGTCCAGCAGATTCAGGGGCTGGGTGGCAAAAAAGCCCGAGGCAGTCTCCTTGTCCGCATCCTTTGCCGGTTGGCTTGGGCGCACCACATTGGGCAGTCCCGCAGCACCTTCTGGTGGCAGGCTCAGCAGGCTGCTGGCAAAGCAGCGCGCCGCATCGGCATCGGGCACATCGGCCAGCGATCCTCCCCAGACCAGCATCAGCCCGCGTGCCTTGGCCTTCTGTACCAGCTCGTAGATACCTTCATCCTGCTGCAGCCAGTCGCCGCGCACCTCGATCCAGGGACTGCCATGAGGTGCATGTTCGAGAAGATTGCACAGGACCTGGCGGGACTGTGGCGATATCAGCAGCGGCGGCGCCTGACGGCTCCAGATCTCATCCACGGTGCGCAGAAAATGCGCCATGTCGGCAGAGCTGCCAGAGTCCTCGTGTACATAAAGCTGAATTCCTGCCAGGCGTCGCGTACGTCCCCAGAGCGGCCGATAACCAAGAGTCAAGGAGCTGAGGGCAGACTGGGTCATGGAGGATTTGGACAGGTGTACGACGAGACATCAAGACGGGCAGAGCCCGCAGGAATCAGCCGATGTAGTTGAACAGTGACAGCTTCTGGATCTGAGCATAAGACTGCAGAGCCGCCTGCAGACCCACGGTCTGGGTTTCTTTTTCAGAAAGCGCGGGAATCATATCCAGATCTTCGGCTCTTGAGCGGTCAGCCTCTTGCTGCAACGACTGTGCGGACAGTCCGGTTTCAATGCGATCGGCACGATTGAGCAAGTCACCCGCAAAGCTCTGCACGGTCTGCATACGGCTCATGCCGGTATCGATTTCCGCCAGGCCCTTGGTGATGGCATGGGTCAATGCCCCCGTCGCCGTGGAGCCGTCGGTATTACTGCCGTTGCGCACGGCATCAATCGCCTTGTCCAGCACACTGAAAATATTCGAGCGCTGGCTTGGTGACACGGTAAAGCTGTCGCCGGCTGCAGGTTCGCCCGTGATGGTCAGCTTCATGCCGGCCACCTCGATCGCCTCGCCCGATTTGTAAGGCTTGAAGGTCGCTCCGCCATCCAGGCTGTACTGAGGCTTGCCGTCTGCATCCATGGAGAACTCGACGCTGACAGGCGTGGTCAGCGCGGTTGCGGTGGACGGGTCCGAGATCACGCCCACATCGGCCCAGGCCTTGCCCTTGTTGCTCTGGTTTGCATTGACTTCCAGCACGCCGTTTCCGGTCGGCACATTCATCCATGCCGCCGCACCATCGAGCGAGTTGGGAATGCTGTTGTCGCCGCTGCCGGACTGACCGGGCTGGCCCGCAAACGTGTAGCCCTGCACGGGCTGCTCGGAGCTGTCGAGGCCGCGAAACAGCGGCAAGCCATTGCTGTCCTTGCGGTTGGCATAGCTCATGAGCTGGTCGCGCAGGCTCGTCATCTGCGCCACCAATGCATCGCGCGAGGTCTGGTTGAACGTGCCATTGCCCGCATTCACCAGCAGATCGCGAAAATCCTGCAAAGCCTTGTTGGCCTCGCCCAGAGTCGATTCACCATAGGAGATGATATTGCGCTGCGCGTCCAGAGAGCGCTGATCGGACTCGGTGCGTGTCAGCCTGGTACGTGCGCGCTCGGCCTGGGCGGCCGCCACCGGGTCGTCGCTGGCGCGCAGCACGCGCTTGCCAGCGGTAATCTTGTCCATCAGATCGACCAGATTGCTCTGGCGCGAATTGATGTTGCGAACCGAGCTGTCATACATGCTGGCCGTGCCAACGCGGGCAATATTGGTCATGATTGGCTCCTTGTTGCGGATCAGCGGCCCACGGCCTGAACCACGCTGTCAAAAATTCCCTGTGCCACCTGCAGCATCTTGGCCGAGGCCTGGTAGGCCTGCTGGAACTGCAGCAGCTTGGCGGCTTCCTCGTCGAGGTTGACTCCCGACACAGCCGTGCGGTCAGCCTCCAGATTGTCGGCAATCGTGCGGGAGAGCTTGGCGGCGTAATTGGCACTCTGCGTGCGTGTGCCGACCTGAGCGATCAGTGCCGAGTAACCGTCGCTGAGACTGGTACCACCATCAAACACCTTGGCGTCGCGCAGATCCATAAAGGCCCCCGCATTGCCGGCATTGCGCGTATAGGCGTCACCATACTGAGGATCCAGCGCATCGCCCACCAGTACCGAATCGCCGTCGTGAGGCGTCCCCGTCAGCGTGATGGACCAGCCATCGACTTCAATCGGTTGGCCAGACACATAGGGCTTGCCACTGACGTTGCTGCCAGCATTGCTGGAGCCCGAAACGGTATAGCTGATATTGCCTTGCGCATCGGTTTGAAAGCTCAGTTGCACACCGGTAGTCGTAGGCGGCACCGTGAAGTCACCCGAATTGACTTTCAGCGCCGCCAACTGCAGATTGCCTTTGTTGCTCTGCGACATGCCCGCTGTAATCGGATTGGCTGCAGCCAGATCGCGCGGCGAGGACACCAGGGCCTTGAAGTCATGCGCCACATTGGCATAGGGCTGAAACAGAACGGACTCGCCTTTTGCTCCGGCACCCGATACATTGAAGCGCAGACCATCAACCGTGGTCGTTGCCAGCTCATTGATATCGGCAAAATCCGTGACCTTGTTGTCCGACAGACGAATCAGTGACAACGCGCCGTTGTCCTTGAACAGCACCTTGTAATCGGAGGCTTGATAGCCCGTGTAGTCCAGCGGCGTCTTTGGAATGCTGGTGGAAGCCGTATCCACAAACTGCGCCTGCGCCGTGATACCTGCAATCGAGGTATGCCCCACAACCGTGCTGGGCACCGTGAACAGGGCAGAGCCCGGCTTGCCATCCAGAGTCAGGCCACTTTGCTGCTGCTGATTCATGGCCGCACCCAGCGTGGCCGCCATGCGGCCCAGCAAATTGCGACCCTCGGTCAAGTCGGAGTTCTGAAATTGCAGCAGACCCGCCAGCTCACCGCCACCAACCATATTGGCCGTCAGTTCCACCGTCTGTCCGCTGCCTTGCTGGAAGTACAGGCTCATCTGGCCGCTGCCAGGGTATTGCACAGACTCCTTGAGACTGAGTTGCGCGGCAGTCTGCCCCATCACCAGCGGCTGGCTGCCGCCCACGAACAGCGTGATGGAGCCATCGCCGGCGTCGACCTGCGAAGTCTGCACATATTTGTTGATGTCACGCACCAGCTGATCGCGCTGATCCAGCAGATCGTTGGGCACACCGCCAGTCGCCACAGCCCGGCTGATCTGCGAGTTCAGCGACGCGACCTGGCTGGCCAGGCTGTTGACCACGTTCACATCGTTGGTCATCTGCTGCTTGGTGTTGTAGTCCAGCTCATCGAGCTGACCGGAAGCCAAGCGAAAGCGCGCAGCCAGCTCGTTCATGCGTGTGAGCACCACGTTGCGCGAAGTCAGATCCGTGGGAGCACTGCTCACATCGGCAAAAGAATTCAGCATGTCGTTGACTGCAGCGCCCAGGCCATTGCTGCCGCCCGAAAACACTTCCTGCATCTGATTGAGCGACTGCGAGCGCGCCGCGTCCGATGCGCTGACCGCGCTGGCCGCTGCCGCCTGACGGTTGAGCAGCTCGCTGAAGTTGCGCAGGATGGTCGCCACATCGGCGCCATTGCCGATATAGCCATTGCCGATGTTCTGGCCCGCCGAGGTCTGGAAGGCCACGCTCTGGCGCGAATAGCCGGCGGTGTTGACGTTGGCAATGTTGTGCCCCGTGGTTTGCAGGGCGATCTGGTTGGCCATCAGGGCGCGTGCGCCCACGTTCAGAAGACTCATGACTGGTTCTCGGTGATCTTGTTGATCTGTGCGGCACGGGCGCTGACGCCCAGACGGCTTGCGACATTGGCGCTGCTGTTGCCGGCGTTGGCGACTGTGACCTGGGCCACGCTCTGAATGGCGCGACTGAGCTTTTGCGCATAGGCCGGATCGGTGGCGTAGCCGGCCTTCTGCAGCTCGCTGGCATAGGCCTGGGCAGAGCCGGTCTGGGCCATGGCTTTTTCGTAGCGCGGATTGCTGCCGATCAGACGTGCGTAGTCGCGGAAGGACTCCTCATAGGAGTCATAGGCGCGGAATTTGGCCGTCACCTTCTTGGGCGCGCCATTGATGTATTCGGTGGTCGTGACTTCGGCGACCTTGCCCGTCCAGCTGCCACCGGCCTTGATGCCGAACAGGTTGAACGAGTTGCTGCCGTCCTTGTTGCGGATCTCGCTCCTGCCCCAGCCCGTCTCATGTCCGGCCTGGCCGATCATGTAGTGGGCCGGGATGCCGCTCTCGCTGGCCACACGCTGCGCCGCGCCGGTGTGCGCCGTCACGAAGTTGTCGCGCCCCTTGGGAGCCGGTGCATAGGCATTGATCGATTGCGCAGCCTGGCTGCGGCTGCCGCTCCAGGCGCCGTTGCTGCCCACATTGCGCCAGGCATTGCGGCTCAGGCTCAGTGTGGAAGGCACGGCAATTTCGGCGTCCTCGGCCGCATCGACCCCCATGCTGCGCGCCAGCTGCTTGCTGATGGCATCGGTGAGGCCGCCAGGCTGGCCGGCCATGGCGACCGACAGCTGCTGATCCAGCAGATCGGTGCTGAGATTGCCCTGCGCGCTGTCGAGCAGGCCGGACTTCATGGTCGCCTCGCGCATGCTCTTGATCATCTCGCGCATGAACAGCGATTCCAGCTGCTTGGCCGTCTCGCGCGCGGCCTGCGGGCTGTTCTCGCCGGCTGCCGTCTTGAGCGCATTGAGCGAACGTGCATCGACAGCCAGAGCATTGCTGGCCGCCAGGGATGAAGAATGGGGCAATGACGTGCTCATATTACCTCCAGCTCGGCGTCCATGGCGCCCGCGGCCTTGATGGCCTGCAGGATGGCCAGCAGGTCCTGCGGCGTGGCGCCCAGTGAATTCAGTGCCCGCACCACATCGGTGAGCTGGGGCGAATTGGGCATGTTGATGACCTTGCCGGGCTCCTGCTTGACCTGGATATCGGACTTCTGCGCCACCACGGTCTGCCCCTGCGAGAACGGCGCGGGCTGGCTGATGACCGGCGTGGTGCTGATGGTGATGGACAGATTGCCGTGCGCAATGGCGCAGGGGCCCAGGGTCACCGCCTGATTGAGCACGATGGAGCCGGTGCGGGCATTGATGACCACCTTGGCCGCCGGCTTGGAGGTCTCGATGGGCATCTCCTGAATCTCGGCGATCATGCGCACGCGCGAGCCCGGATCGATGGGAGCGTTGACCTGCACCGTACGGCCATCCAATGCCATGGCGGTGCCGGCTCCCATGCGCTGGTTGATGGCGCGCACCATCTTGTCGGCGGTCTGGAAGTCGGTCTGATTCAGACCCAGCGTGATCGTGTTGCCCTGATTGACGGGGGTGGGCACGGCACGCTCGACCTGTGCGCCCTGCGGCACGCGGCCCGCGTTCAGGTGATTGACCTGCACCTTGGAGCCGCCTGCAGCAGCCCCGGCGCCGCCGACCACCACATTGCCCTGGGCCAGGGCATAGATCTCTCCGTCCGCGCCGCGCAGCGGTGTCGCCACCAGCGTGCCGCCCTTGAGCGACTTGGCGTTGCCCATGGAGGAGACATTGATGTCGATGGCCTGGCCGGGCTGCGCAAAGGCCGGCAGCTCGGCCGTGATGATCACCGCCGCCACATTCTTGAGCTGCAGCTGGGCCGCATTGCCCGTTGCCGGCAGGGCGATGCCCATCTGCTCCAGGTAATTGGCCAGCGCCTGCTTGGTGTAGGGCATCTGCGTGGTCTGGTCGCCCGTGCCATCGAGGCCGACCACCAGACCGTAGCCTGTCAACTGGTTGCTGCGCACGCCCTGGATGGCGGCAACCTCCTTGATGCGTGTGGCATGCGCAGGCAGGGTGAGCCCGCTGGCGCCAAGGGCTGCGACCACCAACAAGGCGGTGTGCGCTGGGCGCAGTGACAGGAGCGTGGACAGTACTTTCATACTGCCCATTCTCGGAAGAATCAGAACGGCATAACGTTCAAAAAGAACCGGGACAACCAGCCAATTGACTGGGCTTCACCGGCCTGGCCACGGCTGCGCGACTCGACGCGCAGATTGGCCACCTGGGTCGATGCCACGGTGCTGCCCGGACGCAGCGAGCGCGGGTCCACCGTCCCCGTGAAACGCAGCACATCGACGTTATGGTTCACGCCAATCTGCTTCTCGCCGGCAATCACCAGATGACCGTTGGGCAGCACATCGACCACGGTGGTGGCAATCGAGCCCGTGAAGGTGTTGTTGCTGCTGGTGGCACCCGAGCCCTTGAAGTCGTTCTTGCTCTCGGCCCCCATGGTGAGCGCATCGGCCACCGTCTTCTCGGCGCCCCCCCTGAGCAGCGGCAGCGAGGTGATGCCCGTGCTCAACTCGTTGGCACGCCCGACCTTGGAGTCCGTGCTCTGGCTGGCCGAAACGCGCTCGACAATCTGCACCGTCACCGAGTCGCCCACCATGCGGGCGCGCTGATCCTCGAACATGGGCCGGTAGCGGCTGGCGTTGAAAAGGCTGCCGGTGGGCGCCTGGGCCGTCTGCTCGCGTGGCTGCAGCACGGGGGGTGCGGTCGAGGGCATGTCCACGGGCGGCGGCGGATTGAGCGTGACGCAGCCCGAAACCAGCAGGGCCGCAGTGAGGGCACAGAGCGGCGGGCAATGGGAAACAATGGTTTTGAACATGGCGGCAAGTCCTTGGCAGTCAGGCGCTTGGCCCCTTGTGCCCTTGCGTGCGCAATGCACGCTACTTAAATAGGAGCTGATAGCGCTTGCTCAATATTGAATCTGATATTGATTTCATCTGAAAATCAGATGTATCAAGCGCAAGCTGCTCCTCAATACATGGTGATCAATCAGAGCTGCGCCAGCTTGGCCAGCATCTGGTCGGAAGTCTGGATCGCCTTGGAATTCATTTCGTAGGCGCGCTGCGTCTGGATCATGGTCACCAGCTCCTGGACCACGTTCACATTCGAGGCCTCCAGATAGCCCTGCTGAATCGTGCCCAGACCGTTGGTGCCGGGCGTGCCCTGCTGGGGCTGGCCCGAGGAGGCAGTCTCGATGTAGAGGTTCTGGCCACGCGGCTCCAGACCGGCGGGATTGATGAACTGGCTCATGGCGATATTGCCCACCTGCTGCGGCGCAGCCTGGCCGGGCATGGTGACGCTCACAACGCCGTCATGGCTGATCGACACCTTGGTCGCCCCGTTGGGGATGGTGATGCCGTTGGCCACGGGCAGGCCGCTGGAGGTCACCAGCTGCCCCTGGGCATTGACCTCGAACGAGCCGTCGCGGGTATAGGCAATCGTGCCGTCGGGCATATTGACTTCGAAGAAGCCGTTGCCGTTGATGGCCACATCCAGCGCATTGCTCGACTGCTGCAGGCTGCCCTGCAGAAAGTTGCGGCTGGTGGCCACGGTGCGCACGCCCAGGCCCAGGTGCAGGCCGGTCGGCAGCTGATTCTGCTCGGTCGTCTGCGAACCGGACTGGCGCAGATTCTGATAGATCAGATCCTCGAAAACCGCATTCGCGCGCTTGTAGCCGGTGGTGGAGACGTTGGCCAGATTGTGCGAAATCACGTCCAGCTGCGTCTGCTGGGCTTCCATGCCGGTCTTGGCAATGAACAGCGAATTGATCATGACGTATTCCTTTGGCTATCAGCCGTTCAAGCTCAGCAGCTGGCTGGCGGATTTATCGTTGGTTTCAGCGGTCTGCAGCAGCTTCATCTGCTGCTCGAACTGGCGCGAGGCCGCGATCATGCCGACCATGGTTTCGACGGAGTTCACGTTCGATCCCTCGATCGAGCCCGACAGCAGGCGCGCTGTTTCATCGTTGGGCAGCGCATCGCCCTGCGCCGCGCGGAAAAAGCCGTCATCGCCGCGCACCAGAGGCTCATCGACGGGCGGCGTGACCAGCTTGACGCGCCCCACGGCCACGGGTAGCTGGTTGCCCGTCTTGGCGGTCAGCGTGCCGTCCGAACCCAGGGAAATCGTGGACTCGGGCGGGATGTCGATGGGAGCGCCGCCGTCGGAGAGCACGGCCTGGCCGTTGCTGTTGACCAGCTGCCCTTCGGGCGAAATCTCGAACACGCCGTTGCGCGTGTAGGCCTCCTGACCATCCAGGCCCTGCACGGCGAACCAGGCGCGGCCCATGGCCATGGCGTCCAGCGCCCGGCCGGTGCGCTGGGCAGGGCCGGGAGTGTCCTGATAGCCGGAGGTAGCTTCCAGTGCAAACACCCGCGTGCCGGCACCCGAGCCCTGCAGCGGTACCGAGCGGAAGGTGGACATCTCGGCCCTGAAGCCGTTGGTGCCGGCATTGGCCAGGTTGTGGGCCAGCACGGCCTGACGCTGGGCTGCCGCATTGGCCCCAGTCATCGACGTATAAATGATTTTGTCCATGCTGACCTTCCTCCCGTCAAATCAATCGCCTTTGCAGCCCCGGCGCAAAGCGCCTCAGGGGCTTATCTGTTATCGCAAGTTCACAAGTGTGGAGAACACCTGATCCTGCGTCTTGATGGTCTGGGCGTTGGCTTGGTAGGAGCGCTGCGCCGTCATCATGTTGACCAGCTCGGCCGTCAGGTCCACGTTGGATTCTTCCAGCGCGCCCGACTGCAGCGAGCCGAAGGTGCCGGTCTGGGCCGAACCATTGAGCGCAGGGCCGGAGTCGGAGGTGGCCACCCATTTGTTGTTGCCGATGGAGCCCAGACCCTGGGTATTGGTGAAGGCCGCCAGAGCGATCTGGCCTTCGGTGCGTGTGACGCCGTTGGAGTAGGAGGCCACGATGGAGCCGTCGCGGCCCACATTGATGCCGGTCAGCGCACCCGAGGTATAGCCGTCCTGCTTGAGGCTGCTGACGGCAAACTTGGTGCCGAACTGGGTCAGACCGCCGAAATCGAACGCGACATTGAAAGGCTGCAGGCCGTTGGGATTGGCCGTGCCGCCGCTGACGCTCAGATTCAGCGTGGTGCCCGAACCTGTGGTCGGTGCATTGGGGGTGACGCTGGTGAGCTTGCCGCTGGCATCGAACAGGGCCTTGCCGATCGGCGTGGCCGTGGCATCGAGCGAGTTGAAGACATTCCAGGTGTTGCCTGTGGCATCTTTCTCGAAATACAGATTGACCGGGATCGCCGTGCCCTGTGTGTCATACACATTCAGCGAGGTGCCATAGGTGGCACGCGGCGTGGCAGCGACTGGAGGCGTGGCTGTCGCGTCGCCGGCGGCCACCGTGGCGCGCGCATCCAGATTCAGCTCCACATTCACCTTGGATGTCTGCTTGGCGGGAATCGGCTGTCCTGTGGGAAAGCTCATCGGCACAGGCGTGGCACCCGACTGGATCTTGCCGGTCGAAGGATCCACCACATAGCCCATGACATTGTCGTTGTCCACGGTCTTGAGGTTGCCCTCCTTGTCCAGACCGAAGTTGCCGGCGCGCGTATAGGCGATGCTGCCATCGCTTTGCTTGACGACGAAAAAGCCGTTGCCATTGATGGCGATGTCCAGGTTGTTGCCCGTCGAAGTGATGGAGCCCTGCCTGAACTGCTGGGACACCGAGGCCACGTTGACGCCAATGCCGCTGCTCTGGCCGCTGGCCGAGCCGATGGCGCTGGCGATCATCTCGGCAAAGTCAGCGCGCGAGGCCTTGAAGCCCGTGGTGTTGGAGTTGGCGATGTTGTGGCCGATGACGTCCAGGTTCTTGCTGGCGGCGTTCAAGCCGGAGAGACCTTGTTGAAAACCCATGATGTGTTCCTCAATCAGTAAACGGCCTTGACGCCGGAATAAGCCACGCTGCTGCCGTTATCGAGCTCCAGTGACAAAGAGCCATTGGCCGAGCTGGTGGCAATCACTGCATGCGGCGCCAACGGGGTGGATGCCACGGCGGTCGTGCCATTGGTGGCGACCACGCTGTAGCGCAACTGCGAGGCATCGCCGCTGTATTTGTCCTTGCCTTCCCAGGTGAAGTAGTTGCGCCCGGCTGCGCCGGCACCCAGGTCGATGGTGTCCACCAGCTCGCCGCTGGCCGTTGTGATCTGGATCTTGACGCTGGCCGCCTGGTTTTCCAGATCGAAGGCAGCGGTATGCGTGCCATCGGCCGCCACGCCCAAGGTATTGCCCTCGGTCAGCACCGTGCGGCCGATCATGGAAGTGCCTTGCAGCACCTGCATGGCCGTGAACTGGCTGGACATGGAGGCCATGGTCTGGTTCAGCTGCTGAATCCCGGTCACGGTGTTGATCTGCGCCATCTGCGAGGTCATTTGCGCGTTGTCCATGGGATTCATGGGGTCCTGGTTGTTGAGCTGGGCCACCAGCAACTTGAGGAAACGGTCCTGCGCCTCGTTGGGGTCGGTCACCGCGTTCTTGGTGTTGCTGGTGGTGTTGGTCGTGGTGCCGTCCACGCTGCTTGCGCCGTAGATCATGTGTGTGTTCCCGGGCTTACTGGCCCATTTGCAGAGTCTTGAGCAGCAGCGTCTTGGCCGTGTTCATGACTTCCACGTTGTTCTGATACGAGCGCGAGGCCGAGATCATGTTCACCATCTCGTCCACGGCGCTCACGTTGGAATGGGTGACATAGCCCTCGCCATCGGCCAGCGGATTGCTGGGGTCGTGGATGCGGCGACCGGGCGTGTTGTCCTCGCTGATGGCATTGACCTTGACGCCCGCGCTGCCGTCGTTGCCCATGGGCACGGTCTGAAACACGACCTGGCGCGCCTTGTAGACGCTGCCATCGGGGCCGGCCACGGCATCGACGTTGGCCAGATTGGAGGCCACCACGTTCAGGCGCTGGGACTGGGCACTGACCGCGCTGCCCGAGATATTGAAGATGGAAAACATGGACATGGTTTAGCTCCTGGGCTTACTGGCCTTGAATGGCGCTGAGCATGGTCTTGGCCTGGCCGTTGATGAAGCGCAGCGTGGCTTCGTAGCGCACGGAGTTGTCGACGAAATTGGCGCGCTCGCGATCCAGGTCCACGGTGTTGTTGTCCAGACTGGGCTGGGAATTGACCGAATACCCGAGCTTGGCCTTGAGCGCCTCATCCGACATCTGTGCCTGCAGCGGGATATGGCCTGCCGTCGCGGCGCTGACCTGGGTCAGAGGCTTGGGCCCGCTGGTCGCAGCCATCAAGGCTTCGCGGAAGTTGAAGTCGCGCGCCACATAACCAGGGGTGTCGGCATTGGCGATATTGCTGGCAATCGCACGCTGGCGCTCGGCGCGCAGCAGCAGCGCCTCGCTTTGGAAGTCCAGTCGTTCGGTCATTTTGTTCAGCATTGCGGCCTCGCTTTCAGAATTCGGGGATGCCGGAGCCCACGGACTGCGGCATGCGAGGATTATGAAAATCGGCAGCGCAAACTAAAGCGCGAAGAAAGCGGTATTGCGCTGGCACTTCAAGCCATTGCGCAAGCCGGGTCGCGCCTATATTTGCAAGCATCGTCTGCAGCCCTGTGTCTGTGGATGCTTCAAAGGATTGATGCATGTCTGGCCGCTTTTCCCTGTTTCTGCGCCTTCGCCCCTCTCAAGGCCTGGCTGCGGCATGGGGTCTCGCTGCGCTGCTGCTGACCGCTGGCGCACAGGCCCAGGATGGCGCGGCGCAGCTCAGCCAGATCGGACAGCGCTTTGTCGATGCGGCTTTGCACCAGCCATCAACCGAGACTGCGCAGGCCGGCAATGGCATGGCTTTGCGCATGGAGGTCCAGATGGGCCAGCTGGACTCGCGCCTGCGCCTGGCAGCCTGCGCCAAGGTCGAGCCCTATCTGCCCGCAGGCAGTCGCCTCTGGGGTCGCACCCGGCTGGGCCTGCGCTGCGTGCAGGGCAGCGTTCCCTGGAACGTGTTCCTGCCCATCACCGTGCGGGCCTATGGCCCGGCCTGGGTGACCCAGGGCAATATTCCGGCCGGCAAGACCCTGAGCGCCGAGGACGCCGTTCCCGCGGAAGTGGACTGGGCAGAGGACAGCGCTCCTGTCTTCGCCAATGCACAGGACTTCATCGGCATGGTAGCGGCGCGTCCGCTGGCATCGGGCCAGGCTCTGCGCCAGAACATGGTGCGTCCGCCAGCCTTGTTCACGGCGGGATCGCCCGTGCAGGTGATGATCAACGGCGGTGGCTTCAGTGTTGCCGGCTCAGGCAAGGCAATGACCGCAGCCGGAGAAGGGCAACAGGTACGGGTTCGCATGGATAATGGCCGCCTTGTCACAGGAACGGTCAATGCCAGTGGCGTGGTTCTGGTTCAATAAAGAGAGAGTGCGCACTCACTTTATCAACCATGCCAAATATTCCTCAAGTTTTACGCGCCCTTGTCGAAAGCAAGGCTACAGCGCCCTACGCCGATACAGGGCGATTGGAGAACCAGCATGAAGATAGGCAATAAGCCGGACCTGCAGCAAACCGCTGCAGCTGCCAAGCAGGCCCCGAAATCCGCCACCACGGTTGCCACCGAAGAATCGACCAAAGGCTTGTCCGAGCGCGCCGCCGGCGTGCCCGTGTCCTTTTCGTCCTCGGCCCGCGCCCTGGACAGCCAAAGCCGCACCAATACCGACTTTGATGCCGATCGCGTCAAGGCCATGCGCGAAGCCATTGCCAATGGCAGCTTCCGCGTCAACGCCGAGGCCGTGGCAGACAAGCTGCTGGCCAATACCGAAGAATTCCTGGTTCACGCTCGCGGCTGAAGCGCCCGCGGCTGAACTCCTGAACAAAGGCTGACCCGATGACCTTGCAGGAAATGCTCGACTCGCTGGATGCGGTGATTCAGACCGTTTCGGCATCGCTGCAGTCACCGGACGCCTCCGCGCTGGAACAATCCAGCACCCGCCTGCGTGACGCCATGGTGGCGTTCTCCCAACTCGTCAAGCGCTTCTCGGGCGACGACTGGACGCCTGCGCTGCGCGAACGGGCACAGAATCTGGACCGCGAAATCTCCCTGGTCCGTGACCAGCTGGCAAGGCTTTCCGTGCTCAACCAGCGCCGCACCAAGGCTCTGGTGCCTGCGGCCGAAGACAGCACCTATGAAAGCAGCCTGCGCGGCGCATCGCAGACCGGCCGCGCACGCATCTATCGCGCTGCCAGCTAGGCTCGAATCGGCAACTCCAGCAAAAAAGGCGGGCCAGAGGCCCGCCTTTGCTTGTTTTGGCAGGTCTCAGTGCTCGCCCTTGGCAATCTTCACGGGCCGCCAGGCCCAGACACCATAAGCACGCGTCCAGCCTTCGGGCAAGGGGTCCGGTGCCACCATCACCTCGATGATGCGGGCATTCGGCAGCTCGTCCTCGCGAATCCACGGACTGTACTGCAGATTGCGCTCCACATAGACGCGCGGGCGCTCGGGCAGCTCCATGGCAATGCGCCCGGCCAGGGCCTGCGGGCCGATGATGATGTCCACCGGACCGCCCAGAGCCCGATGCGCGGCGGGGGCAAGGCCTTCAACGATCCGGTCCACGGGGATGTGGTTCTGATGGCTGCTCTTGTAGCCCGACAGCCCCATGGGCGAGGCCAGCCAGAACTGCAGCAGCAGCAGCGCCTGCAGCACCGCAAACGTCAGCCAGGCGGCGCGCAGATGTGCCGTGCCGCCCCAGTTGCGGGGCGAGCGTGCCAGCTCCATGACGGCAGGCACGCACAGGAACATGAAGGCCGTCCCCCACTGCAGGTGCAGATAGGAGCCCGTGAACAGGCACAGCACCAGCATGGCCAGCAGCGGCACCAGGCCCCAGAGCAGCCAGAACTCGCGCAGCATCCTGTCCACGGCAACAGGCGCTTGCGGCGCGGGCGCGGCCTGTACACCGGCCTTGCCCGCACAGCGGCGCGCCCACCACAAAGCTGCGCCCAACACCATCCAGGCGGGCATGCAGCGGTTGAAGATCCAGTCCACCGCGAACTTCCAGGACATATTGATGCGGGCAGCCGCATCCAGATGCAGGCCCAGGGACGTGCGCTCGGCGTAATGCATGGGCATCCAGTCGTGGGTGCTCAGCCAGTACAGATGAGGCGACAGCACCAGCAGGCCGATCACGCTCGCCAGCGCAGCCCCTTTGACATGCACCGGATTCCGCCAGGCACCAATGCGCAGCCACCACAGGCCTATTACCCCCAGCGCCAGCACATACTGATACTTGCTGAGCATGCCCAGGCCCGAGACCAGGCCCAGCAAGGCCCAGCCCGCCAGCGACGGCTTTTGCGTGACATGCCAGCTCAGTGCCACGGCCAGCGAGGTCCACAGCATCATCACGACGTTGTGGTTGTAGTAATAGAGCCGCCCGCAATAGAAGGTGATGCTCAGCGCCGCCAGCAGGCCCAGGGTCGCATAGGCCCGGCCTCGCATATCGCACAGCAGCCTCCAGAAAATCGCCAATGAGCCCAGTGTGAGCACACCGCCCAGCACATAGGTCAGCCCTATCGAAGGACCAAAGACAGCCGCAGAGGCAGCCATGATCCAGGTCGGCATGGGCGGATGCTTGAAATAGCCCAGCTCCAGCGAGCGCATCCAGATCAGTTGCTCCACGTTGTCCCCGGGCGCGGCCAGGGCCGTCACCCAGTGGATGGCCAGCCAGATCACGCCGTATACGGCGAGCAGGGCAGCAACGGCACGGCCGCCAAGAACAAGAGATTCGCGTTGAGCAGCGGTCATCAGACGATCAGGAAAGAAGCAGGGGCAGTAGGGGCGTGAGTATAACGACGGCCTTTTTGCAGCAACGCAAGCCGTGACCGGCCCGGCAAGCAGTGACAGACTTGCGCGAAAATCCTGCTCCATGACCGATCTTCACGCCGAATATGCCCCCGCAGCCCCGCCAGCCCAGTTGCCGCGTCAGCCGCTGCGGCTGAGCTGCGTGGTGCCGGCCTACAACGAACAAGCCAATATCGAGGGCTTTCTGCGTGGCCTGGCCGGGACGGTCCGGGCCTTGACACCCGATTTCGAGATCGTGGTGGTCAACGACGGCAGCCGCGACACCACGCACGCGCTGTGCCTGCGTCTGGCACAGGAGCTGCCGCTGCGCTACCTGGCCTTGTCGCGCAACTTCGGCAAGGAAGCCGCCCTGTCTGCCGGCATAGACCACGCCCGGGGCAACGCCGTGCTGCTGATCGACGCCGATTTCCAGCATCCGCTGGAGATGCTGGCCGAAATGCACGGTTTGTGGCAATCGGGCTACGAGATGGTCTATGGCGTGATTGCCGACCGCGGCGCAGAAAGCAGCGCCAAACGCATGGGCACCGATCTGTTTTACCGCGTGATGAACTCGGGCAGTACGGTCAAGATGCCGCCGAACGCGGGCGACTTCCGCTGGATGGACCGCAAGGTCGTCGAGGCCCTCAAGGCCTTGCCGGAGAACAATCGCTTCATGAAAGGACTGTACGCCTGGGTCGGCTTCAAGACCGCAGCCCTGCCCTTCGTCCCCAGGGACCGCGCGGCAGGCAGCTCCAGCTTCAATCTGCGCCGCCTGGGATCGCTGGCGCTGCTGGGGCTGACCTCCTTCACCACCCTGCCCCTGCGCGTCTGGAGCATGGTGGGTGCGGGCATTTCCCTGCTGGCTCTGGCCTACGGCCTGTGGATTGCGGCCGAAGCCCTGTTCTTCGGCAACCCTTTGCGCGGCTGGCCCACGCTGGCCGCCAGCATCATGCTGTTCTCGGGCGTGCAGCTGCTGTCCATCGGCATTCTGGGCGAATATATCGGTCGCATCTACGAAGAGGTCAAGCGCCGCCCCATCTACCTGGTGGCCCATGACGAAGACCGCAGCCCGCTGCGCGAGCCATCGTGATCGAGGACGCGCTGCAAAGACTGCGCCGCCTGCCCCAGCTGCTGCAGTTCGTGCTGGTGGGCGGCTCGGCAGCAGCCACGCATCTGGCGGTGGTCGGCCTGCTGGTCTCACTCTCCGGCATGCCGCCGCTCTGGGCCAATGTGCTGGCGTTTCTCGTGGCCTTTGTGGTCAGCTACAACGGCCACGCCCTGCTCACCTTTTCGGCAGCGCAGGCCCGGGGCTGGCCGGTGGTGGCGAAATTCTTTGCCGTGGCCTGCCTTTCCTTTGTCGCCAACGAGGCGCTGTACTACATCGCCTTGAACTGGCTGCACTGGCATTACTTCTGGAGCCTGGCCGCCGTGCTGGTGCTGGTGGCCATAGGCACTTTTGTCATGAGCAAGTTCTGGGCCTTCAAGGCAGGCGGCGCCGCATGAATCACATGAAAACCTCCCGCGCCATCCTGCTGTGCGCCGATGATTACGCCCTGCACCCGCTGGTGGACGATGCCGTGCAGCAGCTGACGCTTGCCGGTCGTCTGTCGGCCACCAGTTGCATGAGCACTTCGCCTCTGTGGCCTCAAGCCGCGCCGGCATTACGGCAGTTGCGTCCCCGGCTCTCGGTGGGTCTGCACTTCAACCTGACCGAAGACCATGGCGGACAGCATCGCGCCCAGGCGCTGGGCACGGTGCTGCGCCAGGCCTATGCAAGGCAGATGCCGCAGGATCTGATGCGCAAGGCCTGGCGCGAACAGCTCGATGCCTTCGAACGGGCCATGGGCACGGCCCCGGACTTCATCGACGGCCACCAGCATGTGCATCAGCTGCCCGGCCTGCGCGCTGCCATGCAGCAGGAGCTTCAGGCCCGCTACGCCACGCGGGAAATGCCCTGGGTGCGCTCCACGGCCCCGGCTGCAGGCCTGTGGCGCAGCCCCAAGGCCGCCATCATTGGCTTGCTCGGCGGCTGGACCACCACCCGGCGGCTGCGCCGCGCCGACATTCCCATGAACCACGGCTTTGGCGGCGTCTATGGCTTTGATGCCCCCGACACCGCCAGCTACGGCAGGCAGATGGCCAGCTGGCTGCCGCATATGGCGGATGGCGGCCTGCTGATGTGCCACCCGGCCAGCGGCGTGGTGCAGGGCGACGCCATAGGCAGGCAGCGCCCCGTGGAGTTCGAATACCTGATGTCCGAGGACTTTGGCGAACTGCTGCAGCGCAGCGGCTGCCATATCCATCAGGGCCCCACCCAGCTGTGCTGAGAACGTATTGACGATCTCTACGCAGCCGCGCTGGAGCGCAATCGGGATGAGTTCGAAGTGATGGCTCGCCGCTTGCACCGGGGTGCAAGCAAGAGACAGCACGCAGAAATCGCCCGATTTCGCTCCAACCCTCCGGGACAGTGTCTTTGCGGACGCCCGGTCAGGGACACCCGGTCAGGGACGCCCGGTCAGGGGCGGTCTGCGGCGTTGCCTTGCCGGCTGCGCAAATCCTCTGTCGCGGCGCGAGGAGATCGTCAACACGTTCTAAAACTTCTGTGCCTGGGCCTGCATCTGGGCCACGGCGCGCTCGAAGACCCGCCAGAAGGCGGCATCCTGTGTGGTCGCGAAGTTGATGCGCATGCAGGTGCTGGAGCCCCGGCTGGCATGGAACATGGCGCCAGGGGCAATCATGTAGCCCTGATCCAGCAGCAACTGGGTCAGCACCTCGGTATCCACGCCGGTATCCACCCAGCCGAACATGCCCGCAGGCTCGGCCACAAACCGACAGCCGGCCGCCTGGGCCAGAGCCACGCTGCGCGTGCGCGCCTGGGCCAGATGCTGGCGCAGCCGCTCGGCATGGCGGCGCAGCTGGCCTTGCTCCATGCACAGGGCCAGGGCCTGCTCCATGGGAGTCGGCGTGGACAGGGTGGACAGCAGCTTGGTGTCCAGCAGTCTCTCGACCAGCTCGGGCGGCGCTGCCAGATAGCCCAGGCGCCAGTTGGGCACCAGCACCTTGGCAAAGCCGCTGATGTAGATGCTGCGCTGCAGCCGGTCCAGCACCGACACGCGTGGTGCGTGATCGGGCGCAATATGGCAGTAGCTATCGTCCTCCACCACATAGAAGCCGTATCGCTGCGCCATCTGCAGCACCTCATGGGCGCTGGCCGCGCTCAGGCTGTAGCCCGTGGGGTTGTGCAGCACGCTGACACTCACATAGAGCTTGGGGGCCATGGTCTCGCAATAGCGCTGCATCACCGCCATGTCCGGCCCCTCGGGCCCGCGCGGCACGGGCAGCACGCGCATGCCCATGGCGGCCAGGCGTGCATATTCCACGGCCCAGCCCGGCTCTTCCACCATCACCGGATCGCCGGGCTGCAGCAGGGCCCGGCTCACGATGTCCAGCGCCTGGGTCGCGCCCAGGGTGGTGATGATCTGGCCAGTCCCCGTCGCAATGCCTATGCGCTGCAGGCGCCGCGCCAGCGCCTCGCGCAACCGGCTGTCGCCCATGGGCTCGCCATAGCGCACCAGCGATTCGCGCAGCGCCTGCCCGCTGGTGACCTTGCGCATGGCGGCCACCAGAAAGCCGGCATCCAGCCATTCGGCAGGCAGCACGCCGGCACCGGGCTGGGGCTTGCCGGCCACGCTCTCCACAAACATGCCGCGAATTAGCATGGTGGCGTTGATGCGCGTGCCAGGCGGAATGCCGACCGGGGTATTGACCGCTCCCTCATTGATAGCTGCCTGCGCTTGACCATCCTGATTTTTCAGCGGATTTTGCACAATGTCGCGCACATAAAAGCCGCGCTGAGGCCTGGCCTCGACCAGCCCCTGGGCCTGCAGCAGGTCGTAGGCGGCCACCACCGTGTAGGGGCTCACGCCTTGCTGGCGCGCGCATTCACGCACCGAGGGCAGGCGCGCGCCAGCGGGCAGCAGCCGCGTGCGTATGCGCTCGGCCAGACGCTCGGCCAGTTGCTGGGTCAGGGTCAGGGCCGCCTGGCGGGACAGGGAGATGGACATGGTGATGGACTGCGAACTGTATTGAAGCAGATACCGATACAGAAGCCATGATTGTGAGACTGTCTGTATAGGTACTGTAATGGTCTCAAGCGTATATTGAGTCCATCAACCTCTCTTGGCCGCCCTCCACACAGGGCTATGGCCACGGTCAGCGGCCTCACCGGCTGCAGGCCACACCGTCGCAATTGCCCGCGAGCCCACACAGGCAAACCGGTCGCGACACAATAAGCCCCACCTGCTGGTGCATGGCTGTAGCGCTTTGCGCGCCGCAGCGATTGCATCCCGAGCCCCAAGCTCAGGCCGGCACATGCCCGACAACGGCGTGAGAATGCACACCGGCCAGCCCTGCCCGGGCTGGAAACGTAGAGATCGAGTACTGTTTTATGACAACCTGGACGCTGGCAGAACGTGCTGCCAAGATGAATTCCTCCGCCATCCGCGAGATCCTCAAGCTGACCGACCGCCCCGGCATCATCAGCATGGCTGGCGGCCTGCCTTCACCCAAGGCCTTCCCCCTGGACGCGTTCACCGAAGCCTGCCAGACCGTGATGCAGCGTGACGGTGCCGCAGCCCTGCAGTACTCGACCACCGAGGGCTTTGCTCCGCTGCGCCAGGCGATTGCCGACTTCCTGCCCTGGAACGTCGATCCCGAGCAGATCCTGATCACCACCGGCAGCCAGCAGGCGCTGGACCTGATCGGCAAGGTATTCCTGGACAAGGGAAGCCGTCTGCTGGTCGAAAAGCCCACCTACCTGGGCGCCCTGCAGGCCTTCACCCCCATGGAGCCCGTGGCCGTGGGCGTGGACAGTGACGACGAAGGCATGCTGATCGAGGACTTTGCCAAGCAGATCGGCAGCGGCGCCGACAAGGCCCGACTGGCCTATGTGCTGCCCAACTTCCAGAACCCCACCGGCCGCACCATGAGCGATGCGCGCCGCCAGGCTCTGGTCGACAAGGCCAGGGAACTGGACATTCCCCTGATCGAGGACAACCCCTACGGTGACCTCTGGTACGAGCAGGAGCCTCCCCTGCCCCTGGCTGCACGCAACCCCGAGGGCGTGATCTACATGGGCTCGTTCTCCAAGGTGCTGGCCCCCGGTCTGCGCATCGGCTTCATCGTCGCGCCCAAGTCCGTGTACGGCAAGCTGACCCAGGCCAAGCAGGCTGCCGACCTGCACACCCCCAGCTTCAACCAGCGCGTGGTGGCCGAAGTCATCAAGGACGGCTTCCTGGACCGCCATGTGCCCACCATCCGCGCCATGTACAAGGCCCAGCGCGATGTGATGCTGATGGCTCTGGAGCGCGAGATGGCCGGCCTCGACGTGAAGTGGACACGTCCCGTGGGCGGCATGTTCCTCTGGGTCAGGCTGCCCGCAGGCATGGATGCCCAGGCCCTGCTGGCCAAGGCCGTGGAGCGCAATATGGCTTTTGTGCCCGGCGCGCCCTTCTACGCCGGCGATGCACAGAACAACACGCTGCGCCTGTCGTATGTGACGGTGTCTGCCGAGCAGATCAACGTCGGCATCAAGTCCCTGGCCGAGGCCATCAAGGCCAGCCTCTGACCTGAAAGCTCCCCCTGAGGCGCTACCCGCCTTCCCCCTCTCTCGCTTCGCGGGAGGGGGACGACACCCTCGGTGCGCGGCGGCGCTTCCTCGGTGTCCCTGACACCGCTTGACATATGTTGCGCCTCATCAACCGGCCTGACACGAACCTCCGTGCAGCGCCGGTTTTTCTTTTTGCCGACAATCGCTGCCCATGTCTGCTCCAGCCCCCCATGCCGCTCTATCCCGTCCCTATATGACCGTGGACGTGTTCACGCACACCGCGCTGCTCGGCAACCCCGTGGCCGTGGTGCTGGGGGCCGATGGCTTGAGCGAGGCCCAGATGCAGGCCTTCGCGCGCTGGACCAATCTGTCGGAAACCACCTTTGTGCTTCAGCCCAGCGCACAAGCGCTGGCCGCTGGAGCCGACTACCAGCTGCGTATCTTCACGCCTGCGGGCGAGCTGGCCTTTGCCGGCCACCCCACACTGGGCAGCTGCCATGCCTGGCTGGCCCAGGGCGGGCAGCCGCGCAATCCCGAGCAGGTGCTGCAGGAATGCAAAAAAGGCCTGATCGCTATTGGCTGCAATGCGCAAGGCGCTCTGTTTTTCGAAGCACCTTCGCTCGACTCCCAGGAAATTTCCGAAGAGGAGCTGGCACCCGTGCTGCAGGCGCTGGGCCTTGCGCGAGAGCAGGTGCTGATGGCGCGCAGCCTCCACAATGGATCTCCCTGGCTAGGCCTGCTGCTTGACCATCCGGACACCGTGCTGGGCGTGGAGCCCGATTTTGCTGCGCTCAGAAAGCTCGATGCCAAAGCCGGTCTGGCGGCCATTTATGAGGAGGAAGAGGATGCCCCGCTGATTGGCCGCTCCAGCCGCGAGGCCCGCGCTTTTGCGAAGCAGGCTGAAGAAGCCGTTCAAGAAAAAGTGATCCCAGCCCAGCCACGCCTCGAAGTGCGCGCCCTGATCGGCGAGACCGCGAGCGAAGACCCTGTCACCGGCAGCCTGAATGCTGCGCTGGCCCAATGGCTGACCGGCGAGGGTCTGCTGCAGACGCCCTATATCGCCGCGCAAGGCGTTTGCGTGGGACGTGATGGACAGGTTCACGTCCAGACCGCAGCCAATGGCAAGCTCTGGGTGGGCGGCCACACCGTGACCGTCACATCAGGCCGCGTCCTGCTCTAGACCTCAGGGCCGGCTCAGAGCTGAACCGGCGTCATCCTGCAGATCTGGTCGGCCATGGTTTCGGCCTCCTGCGCGTTGTGCGTGACCAGAATCGCCGTCTGCCCGGTGGCCCGCAGAATGTCGCGCACCTCCAGCGTCAGCCGCTCGCGCGTGGCGGCATCGAGATTGGAAAATGGCTCGTCGAGCAACAGCAAGGCCGGGGACGGCGCCAGGGCTCGCGCCAGCGCCACACGCTGCTGCTGACCGCCGGACAACTCGTGCGGGAACTTGCTACCTGAATTCGCCAGTCCCACCACGGCAAGCAGCTCCTGCACACGTTTGTCGCGCTCTGGCTTGCCCATGCGGCGCAGGCCGAAGCCCACGTTCTGCACTGCCGTCAAATGCGGGAACAGCCCGTACTCCTGAAACATCATGCCCACATGGCGCTGCTCGGGAGGCAAATGCGTGCCGGGGCCGGAGAGCAATACCTCGCCCAGATGAATACTGCCCGCGCGCACCGGCTCGAAGCCCGCAATCGCTCGCAGCACGGAGGTCTTGCCGCAGCCCGAAGGGCCCAGCAGGCTGGCGATGTGACCTGCAGGCACCTGCAGATCAAAGCCCTGCAGCACGGTGTGCAAGCCCTTGGGCGTGTCATAGCCCAGTTGCAGCTGCGCAATTTGTAGAGAGGCGGTCATGCAATCACTTCATCACGACCTACGCAAAGCCGGTTCAGGCAAGACGACTGCCCCGGGAGGCAGGCCGTTGTTGCCTTCTTGCTTGCGTAAGTTCTATTCATATTCAATAGCTGCCTGCGCAATACCCATAAACGCTTGAGCCGATTTTCATGCATATTCATCGCTGGCCACCCGACAGCTGCGTGCGCGCCAACAGCATGACGGGAACCAGCCCCGCGACCACAATGCACAGCGCGGCGATCGCGCCCTCCTCATAGGTGCCGCGCGCGGCTTCGGCATAGAGCCAGGTGGCCAGGGTGTCGAAATCGGCCGGGCGCAGCAGCAAGGTGGCAGGCAGCTCCTTCATGGCGTCGACAAATACCAGCATGGCACTGGTGGCCATGGCAGGCCGCAGCAGAGGCAGGTGTACGCGGCGCAGGGTGCCCAGGCGGCTTTCGCCCAGCAGTCGTGAGGCCTGCTCCAGCGTCGGCGGGATACGCGCCAGCCCGGCCTCGATACCGCCCACGGGCATGACCAGAAAGCGAATCACGCAGGCAGCCACCAGCACAATGCCCTGCCCCATCAGCGGCAGGCCGTCCATGCCGAACAACTGGGCCAGCCCGGCGTCGAACGCCAGCGCCGGCGTCAACAGGCCGATGGCCAGCACCGTGCCCGGCACGGCGTAGCCCAGCGCCGCCAACTGCGCTGGCCAGCGCGAAGGCGCTCGCGTGCTGATGCCGGTGCGCGTGGCCCAGGCCACGACAAGACCCGCTGCCACCGCGATCACGGTCACGCCCAGCGCCAGCCCCAACGTGTTGAGCAGACTGGATACCAGTCCCTCGGAGACGCCCGAGCCCTGTACCAAACGCTTGCCGCTTTCCCAAGCCAGATAAGCCGCCGGCGCAGCAAAGCCGATCAGCACCGGCAGACTGCAGGCCAGTGTTGCCAGCCAGCCCCTGCCCGGGGGCAGGCGGTGCGGCGCTATGGCCCGCATGCGCTGGGCAGAGCCAAAGCGCTGACGACTGCGGCCCTGACGCTCCAGCCAGACCAGGGCCACCACGACCAGCAGCATGGAGCAGGCAATCTGCGCGGCACCGGCCAGATCCGAGCGCGTGACCCAGGTGGTGTAGATCGACACCGTGAGCGTGTGCACACCCAGAAACTCGGACGCACCGATATCGTTGAGTGTCTCCAGCAGGGCCAGGCTCAGCCCCACGACAAGCGCCGGTCGCGCCATGGGCAGGGCCACGCGCCAAAAAGCCCCCCAGCGGGTCTCACCCAGCGAGCGAGCGGCCTCCATCAGATGCGCGGGCTGGGTCATGAACATGGCCCGCGCCGTCATATACACATAGGGGTAGAGCGTGAACCCCAGCACAAAGATCGCACCGCCCATGGAACGAAGATCGGGCAGGCGCCACTGGCGCGGGCTGTCGTAACCCAGCAACCAGCGCAGCGCGCCCTGCACCGGGCCTATGGGGTGAAGCAGATCCAGATAGGCAAAGGCCACGATATAGGCCGGCATGGCCAGCGGCAGCAGCAGCGCCCAGTGCAGCCAGCGCCGCCCCGGAAAATCACAGGCCGTCACCAGCCAGGCGCAGCCCGTGCCCACCACCAGCACCACCAGGCCCACCCCACCCAGCAGCCTGGCCGTGTTGGCTGCGGCATCGGGCAGCACATAGCGCAGCAGATCCTGCCAGTGCGCCCAGTCCGCCCCCAGCGCCAGCCAGGCCAGCGAGGCAATGGGCGCAAACACCCCCAGCGCAATCAACCAGCTTGCGCCCTGCCACACCGGCCCGACGGGCCTCAGCCCTGAACGAAGATAAGAAAACATCAAGACAAAACGATCACGGCAGGACCAACGCCCCAGAAACAGATATGCCCCGGCGAAGGGGCTCATACAGGAGCGCAATGCTAAAACAGGCATGCTCCGAAGCAAGGGACAGCGAGCAAGGGCCTCGGCGGCCCCGCTGCGATGCTGTCGTCCCCTCCCCTAGCACGCAGCGCCTAGAGAGAGGGGAAGCGGCGGGGCCGCCTAGGCAAAGCCGCTCAGGGGTGTTTACTTGTCGAATCCCACCTTGTCGACCAGCACGCTGGCAGCCTTGCGGTGCTTGGCGATCTCGGTCAGCGGCAGCGGATCGATCTTGATCTCGCCAATGCTCTGGGCCACCACGGGGTCCAGCGCCACGCCCTTGCGCACAGGGTGTTCGTAGTTGGCCTGGGCGTACATATTCTGGGCCGGTTCGGAGACCAGGAACTCCAGCAGTTTCACGGCCTGATCGCGGTTGGGAGCGTGCTTGGCCACCGAAGCGCCGCTGATATTGATATGCGTGCCGCTCTTGGGATCGTTGAAACTGGGCTTGACGACCTTGATGGCATCGCCCCACTTGCGTGCATCCGTGCCTTCCTTGGCGGCCTTCATATGGCCCACGTAATAGGTGTTGGCCAGACCCACATCGCAGATGCCACCCAGAATGTCGCGTGCCACATCGCGGTCGCCGCCCGTAGCCTTGCGCGCCAGATTGGCCTTGACGCCCTTGAGCCACTGCTCGGTCTTGGCTTCGCCGTCATGGGCAATCATGGCGGCAATCAGCGCCGTGTTGTAGGGGTGCTGGCCGGCACGGCTGCAGACCTTGCCCTTGAACTGAGGCTTAGCCAGGTCTTCATAGCGGAAGGCGCCGATCTTCATGTCCTTTTCGGCATACAGCACGCGAGCCCGCATGGACAGCGCGAACCACTGGTTGTCGGCGGCACGCAACTGGGCCGGGATGGCAGCCTCCAGCGCGCTGGACTTGACGGGCTGAGTCACGCCACCGTCCACCAGATCCAGCAGATTGCCGATATCCACCGTCATCAGCACATCGGCAGGCGAGCGCTGGCCTTCGGCTTTGACGCGCTCCAGCAGGCCGTCCTTGACGAACACCGTCTTCACGCCGATCTTGGTCTGCGCCGTGAAGGCAGCCAGCAAGGGCTGGATCAGAGCAGGTTCACGGGTGGTGTAGAGCGTGATGTCCTCGGCGTGGGCGGACAGCACAGGGGCGCACAGGCTGGCAACGGCGGCCAGTGCAAACAGGGGTCGTCGAAACATGGAGGGCTCCAGAAGGTGAACAGGCATAAAAAAACACGCTCCGCCTCGAAACCGACAAGCCTCCTTCCAGCCAAGCGCAGGAGACCCGTGAACCAGTACCAAAAGCGGAGCGTATTTTTATGTTTTTGAGAATCGCTCTCAACTATCTTAACCGAGCGCCATGCCATGCCCGCACCTCAATCCCGATGCGGGATGCGGAAATGCGAACCAGTCCGCTGTCACCCAAGCGCCACCTGGTCGCAGGCATGACAGCGCAGCAAGCGGCCAAGGCCCAACATCGGCGCCATGGGAAACCTCTACCTTGTGCGCCATGGCCAGGCCTCGTTTGGCGCGGATGATTACGACCAGCTCAGCCCACGCGGCCAGGATCAGGCCGTGCGTCTTGGCGAGTACTGGCGTGAGCGAGGTATGAAGTTCGATGCCGTCTATGCAGGCACGCTCAAGCGCCATCAGCAGACGCTGGCCGGCATCGTCCAGGGCCTGGGAAGCGCTTCCAGCACCGAGGCACAAAGCCGGCCCGGACTCAACGAGTACGACAGCGAAGCCCTGCTGCGCGCCATCCACCCGGCTCCTCTGCCCAGGCCCGATACACCCGAGCTGTACCGCCATCATTTCCGCCTGCTGTGCGACGCGCTGGCGCAATGGATGGGAGGTACCATCAGCCCGGTCGGCATGCCTGACTGGAACGGTTTTGCGGATGGAGTACACCAGGTGCTCGAGGAGATACGTCACCAGCACAGCGGCCGCAACGTGCTGCTGGTCAGCAGCGGCGGCCCCATCTCCACTGCCGTGGGCCAGGTGCTTGGCACCGCCCCCGAGGTGACCATCGCCCTCAATATGCGGCTGCGCAATATTGCCGTGACCGAGTTCAGCATCAGTCCCAAGCGCCTGATGCTGCAAAGCTTCAACACGCTCAATCATCTGGATGGGCTCGAGTACAGAGACTGGGTCACCGCCGCCTGATCACCCCTCAGACCCGGAGCCGGCCAACGCAAAGTGCTACAAAGCCGGCATGGACTCCATCTTTCTCAGCCTTGGCGATACGGCACTGACGCTCGACATCGGCCCTCAGCAGCACCGGATCCCCATAGGCCTTGCCACCCTGGTCAATGCATTTGGCCAACACATGCCCGATGCGCTGACGCTGGAAAACGCGATTGCCGATGTGGAGGATGCCATCATGCCGGCCGGGCGCTGGCTGCCTGCAGGTGCCAGCATGCTGCAAACGGCAGACCCGCTGCTGAGGCAGTTGATCCACAGTTCCACGGCAGACCCGCAAGCCACACAGGCCTCGCGCGATGCGATCGAGAATCTGTTCGAGTTGCTGGCACGCCAAGCTCAACAGCCCGGCCATGCCGACCCGCAGCTGCCGCAGACCGCTGAACATGCGGCCGCCCTGCTGATATTGCGCGAGGCCATGCATCACTGGGGAATGGCTGCCCTGCAAGCAAGCGGTAACTAGCCATACCTGTGCGGCATAGCAGACAGAACGCTTTGCTGCTGCCTCTGGGCATTTTTCGGCGGCACACTCTCTGAATAAAAGTTTCAGACAGAAGGACAAGCATGAAACGCCGCAGTTTTACCCAATCCCTGGTCAGCGCCGCAGCGGGGGCTGCCCTGCTGAGCGGATTTGCCGCCACCGCCCTGGCCGAGGGCCTGTCCAACCGCCCCATCCGCATCGTCGTGCCCTTCGGGGCCGGCGGCGTGGCCGATGTGACGGCCCGTGTGGTGGCCCAGCAGTTGTCCACCCAGCTCGGCCAGCCCGTGGTCATAGACAACAAACCCAGCGCGGGCGGTATTGTGGCGGCCGAGACCGTGGCCAAGGCTGCGCCCGACGGACATACCTTGTTTCTCATGTCCAACGGCAGTGCCGTCACGGTGAATCTGTTCAACAACCTGCCCTTCGACATGGTCAAGGACCTGACGCCCATCTCCACGCTGGGCTACTTTGACATTGGCGTCATCACCGATGCCAAGTCGCCCTTCAAGAACCTGGGCGAGCTGGTGAGCTATGCCAAGGCCAATCCCGGCAAGCTGAATCTGGGCAGCATCAACGTGGGCAGCACCCAGCATCTGGCGGCCGAGCTGTTCAAGACCACGGCCGGCATCGATGCGCAGATCGTGCCCTTCAACGGCACACCCGCCGTGGTGACCGCGCTGCGCGGCAAGCAGATCGATGCAGCCGTGGAAATTCTCACGCCCATCATGGGCCAGATCAATTCCAAGGCCGTGAACCTGCTCGCGGTGACGGGAGAGAAGCGCTCGCCGCTGCTGCCCAATGTGCCCACGGCCCAGGAATCCGGCGTCAAGGGCTTTGTGGCTTCGTCGTGGAATGCCCTGGCTGCGCCCTCCAAAACGCCCGCCCCCGTGATCGCGCGTCTGAACAAGGAAATCAACGCCGCCGTCAACAACCCCGAGGTCGCCAAGAAGCTGCGCGAACTGAATGTGCAGGCCCAGGCCAGCACGCCAGAGCAGACCGCCAAGCTGCTGCAATCGGAAATCAGGCGCTGGGGCGATGTGATTGCTCAGGCAAAAATACCGAAGCAATGACAGCGAGGACTATGCTTTCAGTAGCTTCTAGCGCTTGATAGCATTTATTTTCAAAACAAAACAGCCTTCAAATGCAGGCTGTTATTGTGTAAGAAGCTCCTGAATTCAAAGCGGCTGCGGCTGGTTTCCCACCGTGCTCAGGGGCAGATCATGAATCTCGCCCAGCAACCTGACCAGGCCCTGCGCCGATGAATGCACCATGGCCGCACCGCGCTCGGCCGTCGCGGCGGCGGAGTTGCCCACGGCACCGGCCGGGTTGTAGTCCTCGATGGCCCAACCCAGCTTGGCGCTGCGGCCATTGCCGATGAAGTGGTATTTGCCGGCCCGCTGCTCCGAGCTGGAAGCGAAGTTCTGCGCACGCTCCATATGCACGGTCTCGGGCGCCAGGTGCAGCATCATCGATGTCTCCACTTCGCCGCCATGAATGCCGAAGCGGTGCTCATGCGCGCAGAACTGCTGGTTGGCCGCGTCGTCCACCAACCCGAACCAGCTGGCGCTGTAGACCAGCAGGCCATGCCGGATGCGCAGCTCGCGCGCAACGATGTCCATCACGCTGACCTGGCCGCCATGACCGTTGAGCAGCAGCAGCTTCCTGATGCCGGCGCGCGCCACGCAGGCGCCCAGCTCCGTCCACAGCGCAATCAGCGTCGCGGGCTGCAGGCTCAAAGTGCCCGCATAGTGCGTATGCTCGACCGAAAAGCCGATGTTCTGCGGCGGCAGAAACAGCACCGGCAGCTCGGCGGGCAGCTGCGCCAGAGCGGCATCGATGACGCCCTCTATCAGGCTGACATCCACAGACAGCGGCAGGTGCGGCCCATGCTGCTCCACCGCAGCCACGGGCAGCACGGCCACGGTATCGGCGGCCAGACCATTGCGCTGGGCCAGGGCAAAGTCATGGGCCGAGGCCTGGGCCCAGAAGCGTGACGGCCAGCGGGGAAGCGCGCTTGCGGGAGTGGTCGGGGTATTGCTCATGACCATCATCGTAGCTGCGCCGGCTCCACAAAACCACGTCTCGCTCCCGACTTCGGTCCGGCCTCCCGTCATCCGCAACCGGACGACTTGCCCCACAATGGCCCGATGCCCGAAGCCTCCGCAAGCGCCCCGCGCCAGAGTGCGCGCACCGCCACCTCCAAGCCCCAGACCCGCGACCTGACCCAGGGCCCGATTGCCAGCACCTTGCTGGTCTTTGCCCTGCCGATTCTGGCCGGCAATGTGCTGCAGTCGCTCAACGGCTCGGTCAATGCCATCTGGGTCGGCGGTCACCTGGGCGAGGCCGCGCTCACGGCCACCGCCAATGCCAACAATGTGATGTTTGCGCTGATCGGTGCGGTGTTCGGCATCAGCATGGCAACCAATATCCTGATTGCCCAGAGCATTGGCGCAAAAAACATCGCGCAAGCCAAGCGTGTACTGGGCACCAGCGCTACGTTTTTTGGTATTGTTTCACTGCTGATTGCCTTGCTGGGCTGGCCACTGTCGCGCCATCTCATGCAGTGGATGAGCACACCCGAGGCAGCGCTGCCGCTGGCCGAGGCATATCTCAAGGTCATCTTTCTGGCCATTCCGCTGCTGTTCATGTTCAGCTTTGTGACGGCGGCCCTGCGCGGCGCGGGAGACACCCGAACGCCGTTCTGGTTCCTGCTCGTCGTCGTGGCACTGGACATGGCGCTCAACCCTCTGCTGATCTTTGGCTGGGGGCCTGTGCCGCGCATGGGCATCCGGGGCTCGGCGGTCGCCACGCTGATTGCCAATGCCGTGAGCTTTTTTGCCCTGCTGGGTTGGCTGCGCCTGCGCCGCCATCCGCTATGGATAGGTCGCAGGCAGCTCGGTCTGTTCAAGCCCGATCTGACGATTGTGCGCACTCTGGTGGTCAAGGGCCTGCCCATGGGCGTGCAGATCGTGATGATCTCGCTGGCCATGATCGCCATGATCTCCATGGTCAACGAGCATGGCGTGCAGACCGCATCCGCCTATGGCGCCGCGCTGCAACTGTGGACCTATGTGCAGATGCCGGCCATGGCCATAGGCGCGGCCTGTTCGTCCATGGCTGCGCAGAACGTGGGGGCAGGGCTCTGGAAGCGTGTCAGCGCCACGGCCAATGCCGGCATGCTGGGCAATCTTGTGCTGACGGGCAGTCTGATTGTCCTCATCGTGCTGCTGGACCGTCATGTGCTGGGCTGGTTTCTGCCCGGCGGCAGTCCTTCGCTGGAGGTGGCCCGCCACCTCAACCACATTGCCATAGGATCCTTTCTCTTCTTCGGCGTGACCTTTGTGCTGGCCGGCGTGGTGCGTTCCACAGGGGCGGTCATGGCGCCGGTGCTCATTCTGGCAATTGCCATGTGGGGCATACGCGTTCCCGTGGCGCGCTGGCTTCAACCCGTGATGGGCGTGGATGCCATCTGGTGGAGCTTTCCCATCAGCTCCGTCTGCTCCATGCTGATGATGCTGGCCTATTACCGCTGGGGCCGCTGGCGCAAGGCGCACATGCTGCCGGCTGCAGCCCAGGCCCCGGCACAGCCCGCAGAGAAAGAGGCGCCGGCACGGGCGGCAGAGGAACTCGAAGCACAGGCCCCAGTGGATGGCGATGCGCTGATAGACCGGGCCGCCCCCTGCGAGCGCATCGCCATCCCTGCCGAGGTGGGCGGTCAGCCGCCCAGTACCGTGGCCACCCTGGCCGCGGATGCGGGGCAGCCACCGCGCGACGCTAACCCAGGGTGATGCCCGTTTCCTTGACGACGCGCGTCCAGCGCTCGTGGTCGGCGGCGATGAGCCGCCCGAACTCCTGGGGCGTGCTGCGCCGCGGCAGGTAGTTGTAGCCGGCGAGCCTGGCCAGCACATCGGGCATCTGCATGATCCTGTCCATCTGCTGGGCCAGATAGCCCACGATGTCCTGAGGCGTTCCCTTGGGCGCCAGCAGGCCCGACCAGGAACTGAAATCCATGCCACTGACGCCCAGCTCGCGCAGCGTGGGTACCTGGGAAAAGGTCGGGGCCCGCTGGGGCAGCAGCACGGCCAGGGCCTTGACCTTGCCCGCGCGAATCATTTCCACCGAGGTGAAGGAGTCGAACGAGAAGTCCACCTCGCCCGCCACCACGGCCTGCATCTGCGGGCCCGTGCCCTTGTACTGGGCATTGACGATGCCGGGCACCTCGAGCACTTTCTTGAACTGCTCGGTGATCAGCGAAATCATGCTGCTGCCCGAGGAGGCGCTCAGCGGCCGGCCTTGCTTGGCCATGGCGATCAGCTCCTGCATGCTGTTGACGGGCAGGTCCTTGCGCGCAATCACCACAAAGCCCACATCGCATAGATGACTGATGGGCTCGAAGCTGGCCAGCGCCTCGTAGCCGGTCTTGTAGAGCACGGGACTCAGAGTCTGCGCTCCCGCCGTGTTCATCAGCAGCGTGTAGCCATCGGGTGCGGCGCGGGCCGCCAGCTCCGAGCCGATGACCCCGTTGGCGCCGCCCTTGTTGTCGACCACAAAGGACTGCCCCGTGATTTCGCCGAGCTTTTGCATGGTCAGCCTCGCCACCACGTCCGTGGTGCCTCCGGCAGGAAACGGCACGATGACCCGTACCGACTTGTCCGGATAGGCTGGCGCAGCGGCTGCATGCCAGGGCAGCGCGCTGGCAGCACAGGCAGCTGAGGTGGCAAGAAAGCGGCGGCGTGAGGTATTCACCATAATGCTTGTCTCCTGTAGTTGCCCGGCAACGGACTCCTGCGACCGGCTCCGGCTGCGGGCTGTTTGAGCCTTGTTGGCCGGGCCATGATGGAGTCCGCCCGCGCCTTCTGTCCAATACCATGCGCCTATGCAAGCATTGGTTTTGCCAATCGGCCACCCCGTGCAGGGAACCAAAAACACCGCCACAGACTCCCACCGTCCGCCATGTCTTCTCAAGCCCCTTCCCTGACCACCGGACCCCGCAGCCTCTCGCAGCGCCTTTCACTCTGGCTGATGCTGGCGCTGACCGTCTGGTTCTGTGCCTTTTCCACCGGTGCCGGCGCGCAGATCCTGCTCAAGAATGCGGCTTCGGGTGGCTCCACCATGCAGACGCCGCGTGTGCAGGCCGAGCTGGTGGCCCAGGCTCCCGAGGGCGTCACCGCCGGCGAGGTCTTCTGGCTGGGGTTGAAGATCACCCATCAGCCCGAATGGCATACCTATTGGAAGAATGCCGGCGATTCGGGCCTGCCCACGGTGCTGCAGTGGCAACTGCCACCGGGCCTGGAGGCTGGCCCCATTGCATGGCCACTGCCTCATGCGCTGCGCGTAGGACCCCTGGTCAACTATGGCTATGAAGACACGGTGCTGCTGCCCGTACCCATCAAGGTCGCGGCCGACTTCAAGGCACCGGCCTCCGGCATGGTGGACGTAGGCCTGGCCGCCGAATGGCTGGTCTGCCGCGTGGAATGCATTCCCGAGTCCGGCAACTTCCAGCTGCAGATCCCGGTTCAGGGCAGCAGCGCCCCGCAAAGCCAGGCCTTTGTGCAGGCCCAGGCCGGCCAGCCCCAGGCGCTGAGCCAGGGCGGCCAGGCCCTTGTCGAGTCCGGCAAGGCCGAAGGCGCGAACCTGCCCGACGACCGTGTGACGCTGCGCATACCCGGACTGCCCGCCAGCCTGAAGGGCAAGACACTGGAGTTCTATCCCGAGAATGCTGACACCTTCAAGCATGCCGCAGAGTCGGGCAAGGACTGGAAGCAGCACTGGGACGGTGAGGTCTGGGTGGGCGAGAACATGCCGCTGTCCGATATGCGCGGCGAAACCGCAGCGCAGCTGGCCGTGGTGCTGGCCTTGCCGCCCGCCGAGCGCGCTGCCGCGCTGGAGCGGGGCGAAAGCGCTGGCTGGCGCAGCGAACTGGCCGTGCAGGGCCGCTGGAGCGCCCCCGCGCTTGCAGGCGTTTCCCCGGCCCTGGCCGCAGCGCTGGAAGCCAACAAGACCGCTTCACAGACCGTACCTGCAGGCAATGCGGCCAGTGCAGGCAGCCTCTGGGCGGCCCTGCTGGGCGGTTTGATCGGTGGCCTGATCCTCAACCTCATGCCCTGCGTGTTTCCTGTGCTGGCCATCAAGGTACTGGGGTTTTCGGGTCATGGCCAGAACCGCCATGCCCAGAAACTGGGCGGCCTGGCCTATACCGCGGGCGTGGTGCTGTCCTTTGTGGCACTCGGCGCACTGCTGCTGGGCTTGCGCGCGGCGGGCCAGCAACTGGGCTGGGGCTTCCAGCTGCAGTCGCCCGTGGTGGTCTCGCTGCTGGCGGCGCTGTTCACCGTGCTGGGACTGAATCTGGCCGGCTGGTTCGAGTTCGGCAGTCTGCTGCCCAGCAGCATTGCCAGTGCCCAGGCGCGCAACCCGATGCTGGACTCCTTTCTCTCCGGCGTGCTGGCCGTGGCCATCGCATCGCCCTGCACGGCGCCCTTCATGGGTGCCTCGCTGGGCTTTGCCATCGACATGCCAGCGGCACAGGCGCTGACGGTGTTTGCCGCACTTGGCATGGGTATGGCCCTGCCCTATCTGCTGGCCAGCTTCGTGCCAGCCGTCGTGAGCTGGCTGCCCCGCCCCGGGCCCTGGATGCAGACCTTCCGCCACGCCATGGCCTTCCCCATGTTTGCCACCGTGGTCTGGCTGGTCTGGGTGCTGGGCCATCAGGGCGGCATGGATGCCGCTGCGGCCCTGCTGGCGCTGCTGCTGGTGCTGGCCGCGCTGATCTGGGCCCTGGGCCTGCGCGGCAAGAGCCGCATCAGCCTCGGCGCCGTCGCCTTGCTGCTGGCCATTGGCGTGGCCTACTACGCACTGCCGCTGATCAAGGCCGAGCCTGTGGATCAGGTCAGGGTACAGGCCGGTGAACTCTGGCAACCCTGGTCGGCAGACAAGGTTCAGTCTGCCCGGACCTCGGGCCAGCCGGTGTTTGTGGACTTCACGGCCGCCTGGTGCGTGACCTGCCAGGTCAACAAGCGCACCACGCTGAGCAATGCCGAGGTGCTGGCAGCTTTCGAGCAGCACAAGGTGCAGCTGCTGCGCGCCGACTGGACACGCCAGGACCCGGCCATCACCCGGGCACTGCAATCGCTGGGGCGCAGCGGCGTCCCCGTCTACGTGCTGTACCTGCCCAGCAAGCCGCCTGTGGTGATGAGCGAGCTGCTCTCCAAGAGCGAGGTACTTGACGCACTCAAACAGATCTAGGCCATTGCTGCGCGCAGAGCATGACGCAATTCAGGCTGGCACCACCTCCTCGTGCAGACAGAGGTAGTTACCCTCCGTGTCCTTGAACCAGGCGGCCTTCTCGGACCCCAGCACGCAGACATGGTCGACAGTCTTGAAGTCAGGGAAGTCGTAGTCCTCAAACACCACACCCCGGCTTTTCAGTTCCCGAATGCTGGCAGCGATATCGGGCACCCGGAAGCTGATGGCCGTGTGCTCGGCCTTGGTACCGCCAGGCTTTGGAAACAGGGCCAGTGCACTACCGCCAACCAGGTAGACAAACTTTCCATCGGGCCGCAGCTCTCCTGGCTGCAGACCCAGGCCTTCCTCGTAGAAAGCACGAGCACGCGCCATATCCATCACCGGCAGCATCGTCGTCACAGCAGAATGGCTCAGCATAAGAACTCCTTTGCCCGGCGCTGCGGGGCCATGGCCCTGAGTCGAGCAGACCAAGCTTAGCCCCAGGAGTGGGCAGATGCCAGCCCCGGCAAGCTCAATGAACCTGGCGCAATCAACTTTACGACTGGGCACATCGGCCCAGCCCTGGTCAAACCGGCAATACCTGACATGGCTTCGGCCTGGAGTAGAGAGCGACTTCGAGCAGGCGCACAGTGCCTATGGCACAAACCATGCAAAAGCTCTAGACTGGAGAGGCCCACAAGCCAGGCGCAACCGCAGTTTCCAGCCTTTGCCAGCCTTGCACACGTTGACCACTGCGGACTGCCTGAACTGCACAGGAGGTAAGCCATGCATGCCAACCTTATCCACCAGCCGTCTCACAAACGTCTTTGCCTGTTGCGTGCACTGGCGCTGGCCAGTCTGGCAATAGCCGGTCTGGCCCTGCCCTTTGCCTGGGACGTCCTGGCCAGCATCAACAGCATGCCCAAGATGCACTGGTTGGAACAGGCACTGGCGCAGGTTCCTGCCTTCAGCTGGCTGATGATGTTTGTCTGGGGCGGAGCCATACCACTGGTCTTGCTCAAGAACATGGGCCAGACGCCATCACACAAGCTTCGCACCACGGTGGTGATGCTGATCCTGATGTGGATCGCCGTCACCTGGTATGTGCACATGCCGGCCAGCAATCAGTGCAGCGCGCTTTATGTATCCTGGGATTGGGCCTGCTCGGTTCTGCAATGGGGCTACAGCATGAGTCTGGTGCTGTCCATTGCAGCCTATGCCTTCCTCATGCTGGGCCTGATGGTTACAGCGCTGGGCCTGTTTGCCGAAGGCCTGGAAGATGAGCCCAGCCACGCTGCATGACCCGTCCAGCCATCAAAAAAGCCTGTGGCATGACCACAGGCTTTTTGCATTCCGTCCTCGCCTCAGGCCTTCATGCGCCCGAACAGTCGGCGGTAGCGAGAGGGTAGATCCTGCATGCGCATCATGATGGGCAGATCGGCCGTATTGAAGTCGCTGTCCCAGGCCGGCGCCCCCAGCACCTTGGCGCCGGCACGCAGATAGCCCTGGATCAGCGCTGGCGGCTCGACCTTCAACGCATCAGCCGAGACATTGCTGATATGTGCCAGCTCCTCGGGCAGGGCTACGCGGGGGCGTACCTGCAACTCGGGCTCGGCCAGATGGCTCTGGCGCAGTTGCTGCCAGATGCGTGCCGGGCCTTCGCCATGGGCCAGGCCCGGGTACTGCATGGGAATGCTGGCGCAACCCACCATGGCTTCGAGCCGGTTGCGCTGCATGAATTCGGCCAACGCCCCCCAGAGCGCCAGAATCACGCCGCCCTGGCGATGCTCCGCGTGCACGCAGCTGCGCCCCAGCTCGACCATCTGCGCACGCCAGGCGTTGATGGGCGAGAGATCGAATTCCTGATCGCTGTACAGACCGCCGGCGCGCTGGGCCTGGGCGGGGGTCAGCAGACGATAGGTACCGATTACCTTGTTCTGCTCTTCATCGCAGACCATCAGATGCTCGCAGAAATCGTCAAAGACATCGATGTCGTGACCCGCCACGGGGGTCTGCAGCACAGCCCCCATTTCCTCGGCAAAGATCTGGTAGCGCAGGCGCTGAGCTTGGCGAACCTCGTCCAGATGCCGGGCCCAGCGCACCTGCAGGCGCAAAGCGGGCGCTGCAGCATCTGCGGGACTGACAGGGCGATGGGAAAGCGAGGGTGCCGATGACGGTGTCGTCGCGATGCTCTGGCCATTCAGCGCATCAAGAATCTCGGGATGCCTCATGTCTGCTTTCCTCCGGTGTTGGACGCAGTTGGCGGCCTGCCTGTGCCACACGGTGTGTCTGCGTGGCGTCATTATGGAAAACGCAGATGAAGCCCACGAGACATTTGGATGACGGTTTCATGACAAGCCCTGGCAACGGCCATCGCTGCACAGAGAGCTGAAATGCTGCTCGGGATTGTGGTGAATGGGAAAGCCGGAGTGGGCGACAATCGGCATATGAGTTTCGCCCCCCTGACCAATGACACCTTCCTGCGCGCATGCCGTCGCCAGGCTACCGACTACACGCCCCTGTGGCTGATGCGCCAGGCGGGACGCTACCTGCCCGAGTACAAGGCCACCCGCGCCAGGGCCGGCAGCTTCATGGGCCTGGCCACCAATGTGGACTATGCCACCGAGGTGACCCTGCAGCCGCTGGATCGCTTCCCTCTGGACGCGGCCATTCTGTTCAGCGACATCCTGACCGTGCCCGACGCCATGGGCCTTGGTCTGTCGTTCGCCGAAGGCGAGGGTCCGCGCTTTGCCAAGGTCGTGCGCGACGAGGCCGCCGTGGCGGAGCTGGCCGTACCCGACATGGACAAGCTGCGCTATGTGTTTGACGCCGTCACCAATATCCGCAAGGTGCTCAATGGCCGTGTGCCGCTGATCGGCTTCTCGGGCAGCCCCTGGACTCTGGCCTGCTACATGACCGAGGGCAAGGGCAGCGATGACTACCGCACCGTCAAGTCGCTGATGTACTCGCGCCCCGACCTGATGCACCGCATCCTGGAAGTCAACGCCGACAGCGTGGCCGCCTACCTGAACGCCCAGATCGATGCCGGCGCCCAGGCCGTGATGATTTTTGACAGCTGGGGCGGCGTGCTGGCCGACGGCGCTTTCCAGGAATTCAGCCTGGCCTATACCAAGCGCGTGCTGGCTCAGCTCAAGCGCACCGGCGTGGACGGCAGCGACGTGCCCCGCATCGTCTTCACCAAGGGCGGTGGTATCTGGCTGCCCGACATGAAGGACATCGACTGCGAAGTGCTGGGTCTGGACTGGACGGCCAATCTGGGCAAGGCTCGCGCCATCGTGGGCGGCGAGGTCGGCGGCCCAGGCAAGGCGCTGCAGGGCAATATCGACCCCAATGTGCTGTTTGCCGCACCCGAGCAGGTCGCCGCCCAGGCGCGTGCCGTGCTGGACAGCTTTGGCAAGCCCCATACCGACAAGAGCACCACCGGCCCCACCCACATCTTCAATCTGGGTCACGGCATCAGCCAGTTCACCCCACCCGAACATGTGGCCGCGCTGGTCGAAGCTGTGCACAGCCACTCGCGCCTGCTGCGCACAAAGGGCTGATTCCCCTGCAACGAGTGCCTTCCCAGGCATTTGTTGCAGAACAACGGGCCCAATCACCCGATAAGATCAAATGGTTATTGAACGACAATTGCCGGCCTGAGATGCAGCAAAGCGGCAGCAAATCATTGATTTCAAATCACTAAATCTCGGACCCTTAAAAATTCGGCGCCAGCAGTGCTTGGCGCTTTTTTATTTTTTCATCCACCTTGGCATCGATTGACGGAAGTTATCCACATATGAGTGCTTCAAGATAAGTGCATGCCTCATGGCTGCTGGCTCTAGTGCTATTTTTTGAGAAGTTAAGGACTTTGCACCGCGGTTTGAAAGCATTTAGGTTTAGGGAGCTTCTCGGTTGACAGTGACTCGCCGCCTGATTTATGCACAGATATGGCAAAGCAGACTCCCTGCCAACACTCCGCCGAAGCAAGCTCCTCATCGCCTCATGAATACATATAAGTCTTTGTTTTAAATAAATTAATTCTTCAACTGCTCAACCATCCTGCAGGCTTAAAAACACGAACAGGACTTGCCCAGGCCTTTCTCGCATATTGTTTCTCACAAAGTTATCCACAGAACGCAAAGCCTTTGCAGGCCTCAAAATCTGCTATAGCTCTGAGGAACCGCGGCCTCTGCAGCGCCTTCCCCTGATCCAACTCCATGTCCCATATCGTTTACGTTGCCGTCCAGACCCCTGCCCACAGCGCCGTAGGTGATCTGTTGAGCTACGTTAGCGATGCATGGCTGGAGCCCGGCACCTTGGCGCGCGTTCCTCTGGGAAAAAGAGAGTTGCTGGGTGTGGTCTGGGATGCACCCGCTGCCCCCGAAGCCATTCCAGACGGGGTGGAACTACGCAGCATTGCCGGCCTGCTGCAGGGCATAGAACCGCTGAACCAGGCCTGGCGACGGCTGGTGGCTTTTGCCGCGCACTATTACCAGCGCAGCTTGGGCGAGATTGCCGTCACCGCCTTGCCACCTCAGTTGCGCGATATGTCGCCCGAACAACTGGCACGGCGGCTGGCTCCGCCCAAGACAGTCAAGACGCCAGCCGGCAAGCGCAAGAAGGCACAAGCCACCGAAGCAGCGCAAGCGAGCACCGAGACGATGGATCACACGCCGGACGCCAGCAGCGCAACGCCTTGGGTCGCACTCAGCGCCGAGCAATCCTCGGTTTTCGAGCAAATTGAGCAAAACCCAGGCCCGTTCCTGCTCTACGGCAGCACGGGCAGCGGCAAGACCGAGGTTTATCTGCGCGCAGTGCAAGCCGTGCTGGACACCAACCCAGAGGCCCAAGCCCTGGTGATGGTGCCAGAGATCAACCTCACGCCTCAGCTGGAAGAGCGATTTGTCGCCCGCTTCGTGCCTCAGTACGGCAAGGACGCCGTAGTCAGCATGCACAGCGGCATGACCAACCCGCAGCGCCTCAAAAGCTGGCTGGCCGCTCACACGGGCCGCGCCCGCATCGTACTGGGTACGCGCATGGCTATTTTTGCCAGCGTGCCGCATCTGGCGCTGATCGTAGTCGACGAGGAACATGACGCCAGCTACAAGCAGCAGGAAGGCGCGCGCTATTCGGCGCGCGATCTGGCCATCTGGCGCGGGCGCGATACCGGCGCCAAGGTCATTCTGGGCAGCGCCACCCCGTCGCTGGAGAGCTGGCATGCCTCGGAACCCGATGTCGGCCGCTACCTGCGCCTGCATATGCCCAGCCGCATCGGCGCGGCCGGATCAGGCGCGGCCAGCCTTCCCAGGGTGAGAATGGTGGACATGGGCCAGCAGCCCAAACGCGCCGTGTTCTCGCCTCCGCTGATCGAGGCCATCACCGAGCGCGTCAAACGCGGCGAGCAAAGCCTGATTCTGCTCAACCGCCGAGGCTTTGCCCCCGTGCTGTTCTGCGCCGACTGCAACTGGAAAAGCGACTGCCCCCATTGCAGCGCTCACCAGGTCTTTCACAAGGGCGACCGCACGCTGCGCTGCCACCACTGCGGCTTTACCCAGCGTGTACCGTTTGCCTGCCCCAGCTGCGGCAACCCCGACATCCTGCCACTGGGCAAGGGCACGGAGCAGTTGCAGGAAGAGCTGGAGCGGCTGCTGCGCAATGTGCAGCGCCCCGACGGCAATCCTGCCCGCGTGGCGCGCATCGACGCCGACACCACCAAGGCCAAGGGCAGCCTGGAGCAGCAGCTGGCCCATGTGCATGCCGGCGATGTGGATGTGCTGGTAGGCACCCAGATGGTGGCCAAGGGCCATGACTTTCGGCGCATCACGCTGGTGGCGGCCGTACAACCCGACAGCGCGCTGTACTCCAGCGACTATCGCGCCCCGGAGCGGCTCTTCTGCCTGCTGATGCAGGCCGCCGGGCGTGCCGGGCGCGACGCGCAATATGTGAAGGCCCAGGGCAGCCATCCGGAAATGTGGATTCAAAGCCACGACCCGCAAAACGCCGTCTACACCGCACTGCGCAAGCATGACTACCCGGCGTTTGCCAGGCAGCAGCTCAAGGAACGGCTGGATGCCGGCATGCCGCCCTATGCCTTCCAGGCCATAGTCCGGGCCGATGCACGCACCCAGGAAGCCGCCCAGGCGTTTCTGAATGCCGCCACCCAGGTCGCAAGAGAGGCCAAACTGCCTTATCTGGACGAGGTGTTCATCTACCCGCCCATCCCCATGGCGGTGCAGCGCGTGGCCAATGTGGAGCGCGCCCAGATGCTGCTGGAAGCCGGCAACCGCAGCGCCCTGCTGCGCTTTCTGAATGCCTGGCAGCAGTATCTGCACTGGCTGCGCACCCTGCCCGAGCACAGGCCGCTGGTGCGCTGGCTGGTGGATGTGGATCCGCTCAGCATCTAAAGTCGTCTGAAGTCTAAGGTTTTTAGCTCTTCAGCCCTTTACCCATAAGCGCTGACAGCTATCAATTTATATAAACCGCAGACGCTTGGCAAATCCATCGGGATTTGCGCGAATGGGCAAACCGGCATGGCTATTGCATTGTGTGAAGCTCGGCTCCACAAGAGGCCGCTTCATTCAATCACGGAGCACTACTTCATGCAAAAACAAGTCTTCCGCCAGTCCTTGCTGGCCGCCACCATTGCCGTTCTGGGCGTTCTGTCCGCCCCCGGCGCAGCCCTGGCGCAGGATGCATCGCCTGCGGCCGCGCAGGCGGCCAAGGCGCAGGCGGCCAAGCCCAATGTGGTGGTGCTGGCCACGGGCGGCACGATTGCGGGTGCCGGTGCCTCGACCGTCAACAGCGCTACCTACACGGCCGCCAAGGTACCTGTGGACAAGCTGCTGGCCGGCCTGCCCGAGCTGACCCAGATCGCCAATGTGCGCGGCGAGCAGGTGTTCCAGATCGCTTCCGAGAGCTTTACCAACGACAATCTGCTGACCCTGGCCAAGCGTGTCTCGCAACTGGCCAAGCAGTCCGATGTGGACGGCATTGTCATCACCCACGGCACGGACACGCTGGCCGAGACGGCCTACTTCCTGAGCCTGACCGTGCACACCGACAAGCCCATTGCCGTGGTCGGCAGCATGCGCCCGGGCACGGCCTTGTCCGCCGATGGCGCGCTGAATCTGGTCAATGCCGTCAGCGTGGCCGGCTCCAAGGACGCCAGGGGCAAGGGGGTCTTCGTCACCATGAATGACGAGATCAACACCGCCCGCGATGTGAACAAGGACATCAACATCCAGACCGGTGCCTTCAAGAGCCAGTGGGGCCCGCTGGGCATGGTCGTCGAGGGCAAGAACTACTGGTTCCGCGCCCCCGTCAAGCGCCACACCATGAACTCCGAGTTCAACATCGACAACATCGACAAGCTGCCTCAGGTGGACATCGTCTATGCCTACGGCAGCGTTCAGCCCACGGCCGTGAATGCCCTGGTCGATGCCGGTGCCAAGGCCATCGTCCATGCCGGCACCGGCAATGGCTCGGTGGCCGACCGCATGGTCAAGCCGCTGCAGGATGCACGCGGCAAGGGCGTGCTCATCGTGCGCTCGTCACGCGTTCCCTACGGCTTTGTGCTGCGCAATGCCGAGCAGCCCGACGACAAGTACGACTGGGTGGTCGCCCACGATATGCGCCCCGAAAAGGCACGCCTGCTGACCATGCTGGCGCTGACCAAGGGCGCCAACACCAAGGAACTGCAGCGGATGTTCTGGGAGTATTGAACACTCCCCCTGAGGCGCTTCGCGCCTTCCCCCTCGGCGCTGAGCGCCGGAGGGGGACGACACCCTCGCTGCGGGGCGGCGGGGCCGCCTAGGCCCTTGCTCGGTGTCTCTTTGTTGAGGTGTGTGTTTGATTTACGGCTTTTAGCCAAAACAGCGGTTTGCACTGGCTGGTCTTGTGCAAGCCGCTCTTGTTTTGGATCAGGTCATCAGCGCCACGGCGGCGGAGAAGCTGAGGAAAGCCAGGCTGGTCGATACCAGAATGATGCGCGCCACGCGGCCGCTGTGGGCGCCGTAGCGCTCGGTCAGCAGCGACACATTGCTGGCCGAGGGAAGAGCCGCCAGCAGCACCAGCACCACCAGGGTTTCGTGCTGGAGCCCCTGGCCCATGGAGATTGCGGCCAGTCCGACGGCCCAGACCAGCAGCGGATGGACGACCAGCTTGGCCAGCGCAATCGGCACATAGTCGCGCGCAGCCACGCGCTCGTGGCTGTTCATCTGCGAGCGCGCCAGCACGGCTCCTATGGTGAACAATGCCACCGGCGAAGCTGCGGCAGCCAGCATGGCCACGGTCTTGTCCACCGGACCGGGCAATACCCAGCCCATGGCCGACGCCAGACCGCCCAGCAGAATCGACCAGGGCATGGGATTGGATGCCATGCCCTTGAGCGAATTGCGCACCGCCAGCCAGATTCCTTGCCCTCCCGCCAGATCAAGCCGCGACAGTGCAATGCAGGCCGAGGTGGTGATGACCATGTCGATGGCCATGGTCACGATCACCGGGCCCGCGCTCTGCGTGCCCAGCAGCGCCGCCAACATGGGGACGCCCATGAAACCGGTGTTGGGAAACGCGGCCACCAAAGCGCCGAATGCGGCATCGTTCCAGCCCAGGCGTGCGCGTGTCAGCAGCACGGTCGCGCCCACCATCAGCGCTGCACAGAGCAGATAGACCAGGGTGACGTTGATGTCGAGCAGCTGATGAATCGGTGTCTGCGCGCCAAAGCGGTACAGCATGCAGGGCAGCGCGAAGTACAGCACAAAAGCATTGAGGCCGGGGATCGCGGCCTGGGGCAGAATGCCGCGCCATGTGGCGGCAAAGCCGCAGGCCACCAGCGCAAAGAAGGGAAAGGTGATGAGTAGAACGGACAGCACCGGCAAATTGTGACAGCGCCCGGCTCCAACCCTCTCACGGCCTTCGATGAAAGTTTTTCAGTGCAGACCTACCCAAGAACAAAGCCTGCGCAAGGCAGGCTGCTGTGACAGGTACAAGGACAGCGCGTCAGAGCCTGAGTTCCTTTTCCACATCTGCAGTCTTGCGGCGCGCCAGCGCCAGGTTGGCACGAGCCTTGTCCAGCACCAGATAGAAGAACACGCCGTCATTGGCGGCCACGGGACGGATGATGTGATATTGCTTGCCCAGAGTGATCAGTATGTCGTCGATCTGGTCGTTGAGATTGAGCATGCGCATGGTCTTGATCTTGGCACGCACGACCTCGGTGTTGCCGGCCGCAGCCAGCTCCATGTCCACGCCGCCGCCTACGCTGCCCATCAGCATGCCGCTGGAGCTGTCCACGAGAGCGCCACAGACAGCACCGTCTGTGGTCATCAGAGCGTTCAGAGAATCCTGGATAGAGGCCATAAATCCACCTTTTGAGAAAAAAAGCAAGACAAGGAACTCGTGCGCCAGATGCGCACCCACTCAGACTCAGAACTCCAGTGAACCTGTGATCAAGAGGGCAGGTACCCTGTGGCGACCTCACCGGCCGCCCAGAGCGCGCGACCCAGCAAGGCGTTCTGATCCACCACCAGGCAGAGAACGGCCGGGAAGGAGCCGTTCACCGCCTGGAAGACCACCGTGCCCGACTCCGTCTCGAAAGTCAGGCGCTTGCAATCCCTGTGTCCGATCTCATTGGCCACGGCCTTGGCCATGGCCATGAGCGAGCCCGCCATGGCCGACAGTCGCTCGGTCGGCAGTTCGCTGCGAATGCGCAGCGCAGCAATCTCGAAACCGTCTGGGGTACAGAGCAAGGCGATGTGGACGCCCGCCACCGGGGCAACCACGCGCGCCAGGATTTCCTGACCTGCCTCCACGGCATGTGGCGGAATCACGAGGGAGGTATGGGTCTTCATAGCGTCTGACTTTGCAAGGACAGCAGCGATGCCAGCACGCTCAGGGCATCCAGCATCTGCTGGCGATCGCGTGGATCGACCTCAACAAGCGGGGTGAGGTCATGGCCTTTGGCAACCAGGGCCGAGCTGAATGCTTCCATCCTTGCTCCGCTGGCGGGACGGCAACTCAGAATGACCATCAATGGCGCCTGATCCAGCTCTGCGATCCCCGTCAGCATCTCGCAGGCGTAGTCCACCGCGCCTACATCGTTGACGTCCACCATCAGCAGCGCTCCCACCGATGCAGAAAGCACCCAGCGGCGCACGAAATCGAAACGATCCTGACCGGGGCTGCCTACCAGTTGCAATCGCTCGCCAGAGCCCAGGTCGATCTCGCCAAACTCCGCCCCTACCGTGGTGAACTCCTTGCCGTGTGTCGCCTTGTCCAGGTTGCGCACATCGCTGCCCGCCATGAATTCCCCGCACAGGCTGCGCAGCGCCGTGGTCTTGCCGATGCCCATGGGCCCCAGAAGACTCACCCGCAGCAGGCCCTGACCAGGCTGCATGGGCATGAAAGATGTCATGTACGTCCTCCACGGGTAATCCAGCCCGTCAGCCTGCTGAGCCATTGACGCGTCACGGAAGCGGCCGGCTGCTTCTGGGTAGTTGATTTCTGCGCAGCAGAGGGTTCCTCGGAGCCGCGCAGACTGCAGCGCAGGACTGCCTGAACCTGAGGCAGGGACAGCAGGGTCGATAGTTGCGATATCTCAATGCCGGCGTGCTCCGCCAGCGATCTGGCATCGATAGGCCCACGCGCGAGCAGCGCCAGCACGCGCATGTTCTGCGCGCTGTTGTCGCTGCCAGGCAAAGCAACCCAGGATTTGATTTGAAAGCAATGCGTACAGTCGACTCCCTGCAACTGAAGCTCTTGCAAGGCACGCTGCGGCGACAGGGGCTCACCGTCCCTGTGCCGGGCCCTCCAGTCCATGAGGAAAACCGCGGCACGATCGAGCATGTCGATCAGGTCGGACAACGTGAAGTCCACATCAAGATGTACTACCCAGCCCTGGGAAGAACGCCCCAGCGGCTGCATGGCCGGCTCGCCGCCGAGATAGACCACGCAAGGAGCTCTCGCCTCTGCCCTGGCCAGCAGGCTCTCCAGCCCTTCAATCACCAGCACTTCGGCCGCATGGCGCGGAACCTGACGCCAGCCGGAAAGCGAACTGCGCGCGGCGACTGCGAACAGCGCTTCAAAGCGCTGCTGCACGGCAGGCGTCCAAAGTTCTGCGGCCAAGCTCACTTCACCGATGGTTCTCGCCATGCACAACACCCTGAGGGTTGAGGAAAAGACCATGAATCCCTCAACCATCGAAAATTCGCTGGCGCTATCGGGATCAAGGCCGGAACAATGCAATCTTCACGCTACACAACTAACACCTTATTACAACAATTATTCAAGTAACAGGAGAGCGCACGTGTAGGTGAAACGCTCGCTGAGTCCCTGATTTTTGTCAGTTGTGAGCGCTGTCATCAGGGCTCTTTACAGCGAAGCGGTATGCTCCCAGTCCTTGTTTTTGATGATGGGTCACTCTGCTTCATGTCTGCTGGTCTCAACCTCGCTCAGCTCCAGGCCGTGCATTACACCGAAGGTCCATGCCTTGTTCTGGCAGGCGCCGGCTCGGGCAAGACCCGTGTGATTACGCACAAGATCGGCCGTCTGATCGAAACCGGTCTGGCGCCACGCCGCATTGCCGCCATCACCTTTACCAACAAGGCCGCCGCGGAAATGCGCGAACGCGCCGCAGGTCTGATAGGCCGCCAGGCCAAGGAGGTGCTGATCTGCACCTTCCACTCGCTGGGCGTGCGCATGGTGCGCGAGGACGGCCACATTCTCGGTCTCAAGCCTCAGTTCAGCATTCTGGACACCGACGACGTCACCGGCATCCTCAAGGACTGCGCGGGCGGCACCACCGATGTGGCGACGGCCCGCCAGTGGCAGTGGACCATCAGCGGCTGGAAGAATCAGGGCTGGGACAGTCGCAAGGCCCTGGCCATGGCACAGGACGACAACGAACGCAGCACCGCTCTCATCATGCAGCGCTATGAAGAGCGCCTGACCGCCTACCAGAGCGTGGACTTCGACGACCTGATCGGCATGCCCATGCGCTTGCTGCGCGGCCACCCCGAGGTGCGCGAGAAATGGCAGCGCCTGCTGGGCCACGTGCTGGTGGACGAATACCAGGACACCAATGCCACGCAGTACGAGCTGCTCAAATTCCTGGTGGGCGAGCGCGCCCACTTCACGGCGGTGGGAGACGATGATCAGTCGATCTACGGCTGGCGCGGCGCCACGCTGGACAATCTCAAGAAGCTGCCCGTGGACTTTCCGCAGCTCAAGGTCATCAAGCTGGAGCAGAACTACCGCTCCACCAGCGCCATCTTGCGCGCCGCCAACAATGTGATCGGCCCCAACCCCAAGCTGTTTCCCAAGACACTGTTTTCGGAACTCGGCGAGGGCGAACCCGTGCGCATCGTCGACTGCGACACCGAAGAGCATGAGGCCGAGCGCGCCGTGGCCCGCATTCAGGGCCTGCGCGCCAATATGAACCCGCAGCCCGCGTGGAAGGACTTCGCCATCCTCTACCGCGCCAACCACCAGGCCAAACCCTTCGAGAAGGCACTGCGCAAGGCCAACATCCCCTACAAGGTCTCGGGCGGCACCAGCTTTTTCGACCGCGCCGAGATCAAGGACCTGTGCGCATGGTTCCGTCTCTGGATCAACAACGACGACGACCCCGCCTTTCTGCGCTCCATAGGCACGCCCAAGCGCGGCATCGGTCACACCACGCTGGGCAAGCTCGGGGAATTCTCTGCCGCGCACAAGCTCAGCATGTTCGGCTCGCTGTTCAATGCGATGCTGGAGGAGGCGCTGCCGCGCAAGGCCTTCGAAAGCCTGCTGGAATTCGGCCGCTACATCAACGACCTGGAATACCGCGCCCGCCACACCCTGGGCTTTGAAGCCTCGCGCAGCTTCCTGATCGACTGGCTCAAGGAAATTGGCTACGAACAGTATCTGTATGACAGCGAAGACAGTGAGTCTGTCGCCGCCGCGCGCTGGAGCAATGTGTTGGAGTTCTGCGACTGGATGGCCCAGCGCGCCGGTGGTCAGATAGAAGATGCCGCAGGCGCCGGCCCCCAGACCGAGGTCAAGAGCCTGCTGGAGGTCTCGCAGAACATCGCGCTGCTGTCCACCATCAGCGAGCGCGAGAAGGAGCAGGACATGGTCGTGCTCTCCACCCTCCATGCCTCCAAGGGCCTGGAATGGCCCCATGTCATGCAGGTCGGCGTGACCGAGGGCATGCTGCCGTTCAAGCTGGACGACGACGACGGCAAGCAGCAAAAGGTCAGCGATGAAACGGCAGCACGGCTGCAGGAAGAGCGCCGCCTGATGTATGTGGGCATCACCCGCGCCCAGCGCACGCTGGCCGTGAGCTGGACCAAGCGCCGCAAGAAAGGCCGCGAGATGGTGGCCTGCCAGCCCAGCCGTTTCATCAAGGAGATGGGCCTCGATGCGGCCACGGCCAAGGAAGACCCGCGCGAGAAGCTGCGCAAGCTGCGTGAGGAATTTGCCGCACGCAAGAACCAGGCGGCGCCGGGCGCCGCCAACTGAAGACCCGAGATGACTTTGAGAACTCTGATTTTCATAGCTGCCAGCGCTTTTTCCATCAGCGCTTGCGCGCAGCTCGACTCCAAGCCCGCCAGCACTTGCGCGCAAGACTGGCAGATGAGCGACAAGCAGCTGCAAGGCGAATGGACAGGCTCCGTCTCCGGCAGCGAAGAAACCGCCCGCATGGTGCTGGGCCCGCATCCCGAATGGGAAGGCAATGTCAAGGGCAGCATCAGCCGCCCCGGGGGCAGCCACCCCATGGTGGGCGATGTGAATGAGGGCACGGTCACTCTAGAAGAAAGCGCAGACGGCTCACGCATCACCGGCACCTGGCTGGGCGAGGTGGTCGACGGCAGCTGCGGTACAGAAATTCACGGCAGTTACCAGGAGGGAGAAAATGTTCCACCACGTGCGTTCATCATGCGCAAGGCCCAACCCTGAGCAGGGCTGGGTGTTGCCAACCGCAACCGGCCTGTGCATTGATTGATTCCATGAGTATTCGCTTTTTTACCCCGCACCCCCTGACCCTGAGCATCGGCCTTGCGCTGGTCGGCGGCCTGAACCCAGCTACCGCCAAAAGCACAGAACTACCCTCCCCCGAAAACTGGCAGCAATGCGCAGCCACCACCAGCAACACCGACCGTCTGGCATGTTTTGACGCCTGGGCAATCAAGCAAAGCCCGGCTGTTGCTCCACCCGCTACCAGCTGGAGTGCCCCTGCGGCCAGCGCACAAGCAGTACCGGACCCTGCATCGGCGAACCACGCCGCACCAGCCAGCTCAGCGGTGGCAATCACGGCCGGCTCCGACAGCGGCCTGGGCCTCTCTCCCACCAACGGCGGCTGTCGCGATCCTCGCTACACCGAGGTTTCGCGCTACTACGAACTGGAGCCCGGCACGGACTGCGGCACCTTCAACTTCCGCGGCTACCGCCCCATGTCCGTTTCCGTGGTCGTCGGCGACGAGGTCAATCAGCAGCCCTATTCGCCCAGCCGCGGCTTTGCGACCGAGCAGCCTTATCAAAAGCATGAGATGCGTCTGCAGCTCTCGGCCCGTACCAAGATTGCCTCCGGCCTGCTGACCGGTCCCACCTCGTCGGGCAAGGATTCGCTGTGGTTTGGCTATACCCAGCAGTCCTACTGGCAGCTGTTCAATGGCGATATCTCGCGCCCCTTCCGCACCACCGACCACGAGCCCGAGGTGTTCTACGTCTACCCGACGGACGCCCAGCTTCCGCTAGGCTGGCGCTGGCGCTACTCGGGCATAGGCATAGCGCATCAGTCGAACGGCCAGAGCAACCCGCTGTCGCGCAGCTGGAACCGCTGGTATCTGATGACCGGGGCCGAGCTGGGCAACCGCTTGCAGCTGCATCTGAAAGCCTGGCAGCGCATGAAGGAAAGCGCGCTCGAGGACGACAACCCCCATATCCAGGACTACATCGGTCGCGGCGAAGTCAAGCTGGGCTGGAACGTCAACGAGCAGAACTACCTGGGCCTGACCGCACGAGGCTCGCTGGGCCAGGGCAAGGGCTCCGGTCGCATCGAGTGGCTGCGCACCCTGGGCGAAGGCTGGAACGGCGGCAAGAGCAATCTGCGCCTGCATGTTCAGCTGTTCAGCGGCTATGGCGACAGCCTGGTCGACTACAACAACAAGCGCACGGTACTCAGCGTGGGCCTGAGCCTGCTGGACTTCTGAAGCCGGCTTCGCTCTCTGCCGCCGGGCCGAGCCGTGATTTACGCCAGAAAACCAGAAGCCCGGGCTTGAGCCACCAGCAGTTCGGTAAACCGCGCATAGCCTGCGGCATTGGCATGTACCTGATCGGCGCGCAAGGCGCTATTGCCCAGCACCTCGCTCCAGGCATCGGGCAGCAATGCCACCCGGTTGTCCTTGGCCAAGGTTTGGTAGATGGCGTGATCCTTCATGCGCCCCGTCAACGCCGCACCCAGGCTCAGCTCCGGCACGGCCACCAGCAGCACGGGCGTCGCCCTGGCTTTGCACAGCTGCAGCATGCGCGTGATCTCGCCTTGCACGACTTGCTCGCTCCTGCGCTGCAGCCAGTCGTTGCCACCAGCGCACAGAATCGTCAAAGATGGCCTGTGCTCATCGAGCAGCCCCGGCAGGCGGTCCGCAATCTGTTTGCTGGTCTCGCCAGAAACACCGGCATTCACCACCTTCCAACCCGTGCGCTCGGCCAGCAGGCTGGGGTAGCCGGCATCTGCATTGGCTCCGACACCTTGCGTCAAGGAGTCTCCAAGCGCCAGCACGGTAGCCCCGACAGGAACGACAGCGGCCTTGGGTGTCTTCTTGCCACAGGCACCTAGCAGCATGGCGCCCCCCGTCAGCAATGCTGCGGCACGCATGCCTTGAAGAACATGGCGTCGGTACGGGTCAAATATCGGTTTCATGGCATCTCACAAAACAGCGGGTTTGCAAGGGCTGGAAGGCAGCTCCTTGGGCGCGAGGATAGCTCAGCCTCCGCCGCCCCAATGCAGACCGCGCTGCACGACGGTAAAACTGCAAAGCAGCAGCCGTAAGAAAACCGCTGCGCCCAAGGCCCAGCGGCTATGCATGCGCAGATTGCCAATCAGTCGGGCACGACTGCAGTCACCTCGATCTCCACCTTGGCCCGGTCCTCGATCAAGGCCGCCACCTGCACGGCCGTCATGGCTACGTTGAATGAACCAATCAGCTCGCGATAGGCCTTGCCGATCTCGGCCTGCTGAGCCAGATATTCCTTCTTGTCGGTGATATACCAGGTCATGCGCACGATGTGTTCAGGCCTGGCTCCCCCTGCCTGCAGCACCTCGACGATATTGTGCAGAGCCTGTCTCGCCTGCGCCGCGAGATCGTCGGTATGAAACCGGCCCTCGGCGTCCCAGCCAATCATGCCGGCAACATAGATCTGGCGGCCGCTGACGGCCACGCCATTCGCATATCCCTTGGGCCGAGGCCAGCCCGGAGGCAGCAGTACTTGCATGTTCAACTCCTGTTTTCTGTTGGATTGAATGAACTTTGCCAACGCTCGATTGCGTGGCGGATATGTTGCGGCGCAGTGATGGCCTGATGGGTTTGAAGACTGGTGAAGACCAGCACTTTCTGCGCCATCACGCGCAGCTGTCCCTCAGGACCTCTGCAATCCACATCGAGCGTCAACGAACGATTGCCCAGCTTGGCAACCGACAGGCCCAGACTCACGGTTTCGCCCATGCGGGTGATGGCACGAAAGTCGCATTCCAGATGCACGATGGGCAGGCCCACCTTGTCCTTGTGCAGCATGTCCGCATAGCTCAGGCCCAGCGCCTGGTTGAACCAGTCTTCGACCAGCCCGTTGAACAACACCAGATATTGGGGAAAGAAGATGATGCCCGCCGGATCGCAGTGCGCAAAACGAATCGGCACCTGCGTCACAAAGCGTTTTGAAGCCATTGCCACTTCATTCATACCCAAACAATTCCTTCAGCAAAATCTGCCTGCAGCGCTTTTCAATCAGGCGCATGCAGCTTTAAGAAACATAGCAATCAGGGTTGATTCAGGCGAAAGCGCTGCAACTTGCCCGTGGCCGTGCGCGGCAGTTGATCGACGAACTGCACAGCCCGTGGATATTTGTAGGGAGCGACCTGGCTCTTCACAAAATCCTGCAGCTCCATGACCATGGCATCGCTGGCCACATGGCCGGCACGCAGCACCACAAAAGCCTTGACGATCTGGCCTCGCTCGCTGTCGGCCACGCCAATCACCGCGCATTCCGCCACAGAGCCGTGCAGCATCAGGGCCTCTTCGACTTCAGGCGCAGCGATGTTGTATCCGGCCGAGATGATCATGTCGTCGGTGCGTGCCTGATAAACGAAATAGCCGTCGACATCCATCAGATAGGCATCGCCCGTCAGGTTCCAGCCCCGGCTCACATACTTGGCCTGACGGCTGTCGTTGAGATAGCGGCATCCCGTTGGCCCCTGCACGGCCAGCCTGCCCACGGTGCCGGGCGGCACCTCGAGCCCCCCATCATCCACCACCTTGGCACGATAGCCGGGCACGGCCTTGCCGGTGGCACCGGGACGAGCCTCCTCTTCGCGGTGCGAGATGAAGATGTGCAGCATCTCGGTAGAACCGATGCCGTCAATGATTTCAATACCGGTCGCATCCTTCCACAGCGCGCGTGTGGAGGCGGTCAAGGCCTCGCCCGCCGACACGCATTTGCGCAGCCGGGTGCGGCGGATGCGTTCGCCCTGCTGGGCCATCACACGGTAGGACGTAGGCGCCGTGAACACCACACTGGCACCAAATCGCTCAATGCCATCGACCAATTGCACGGGGCCGGCTTTCTCCAGCAAGGCCATGCTGGCTCCGATGGACATAGGGAACAGCACCTGCCCGCCCAGCCCGAAAGTGAATGCCAGCGGCGGACTGCCTATGAACACATCGTCGGCATTGGCACGCAGCGTATGCACGGGCCAGCAGGCGCAGACTGCCATCACATCGCGATGGAAATGCATGGTGGCCTTGGGCACGCCCGTGGTGCCCGAGGTGAAGCCCAGCAGGCAGGTATCGGTCGCGGCAGTTTCCACGGCCTGGAAGTCATCGCCCGCCTGCTCCATCAGACGCTCCAGTGCATCGGCTTCCACGCTGTTGAAATAGCGCACGGCCTTGAGCGTGCTGGTTCTTTCCTGTGCACCCTGTACCTCGGTGCGCAGCGCCGCATCGCACAGCGCATGGCTGATTTGCGCTATGTCGATGATGGTGGACAGCTCCTTGGCCCGCAACAGCGGCATGGCGGCCACGGCAATGCCCCCAGCCTTGATGACGCCAAACCAGCAGGCCACCATCATGGGATTGTTGGGTGCGCACAGCAACACGCGATTGCCGGGCTGCAGTCCCAGCTCCTGCGTCAGCACATTGGCGATGCGATTGGCCTTGAGCTGCAGATCCGCATAGCTCCAGCGCAGGCCTTCGGCCTGAATGCACAAACGGTCGCCGCGCCCTTCGCTCACATGTCTATCCAGCAGCTCCACGGCACAGTTAAGGCGCTCGGGGAACCGCAGCTCGGGCAGCTCGAAAATGAACTCGGGCTGCTGCTCGGGTGGCGGCAGGTTGTCGGCAGCAAAGGTATCGATATGCGCGGTGTACGACATGATTCCGATCTTTCAGTCAAAAATAGGATCAAACGCTTGATACAAAAGCGCCATCAGCTATGACTTTTGATAAGGTCACGCCCAATGATGAGCTGCTGCACCTCGGTCGCGCCTTCGTAGATGCGCAGGGCGCGAATCTCCCGGTAAAGGCGCTCCACGGGCTGCTCGCTGACCACGCCCAGGCCACCCCAGATCTGCACGGCGGCATCAATCACCTGCTGGGCGTTTTCCGTCGCCGTCATCTTGGCCATGGCGGCCTCCCGTGTCACGTTCTCGCCCTGGTCACGCAACCAGGCTGCGCGATAGGTCAGCAGCGCCGCGCTGTCGATCTGCGTGGCCATCTGCGCCAGCTTGGCCTGGGTGAGCTGAAAATCAGCCAGCACGCCGCCGAACATCTTGCGGCTGGTCACGCGCTGCAAGGCCTCATCCATGGCACGACGCGCAAAGCCCAGCGATGCGGCGGCCACCGAGGTACGGAACACATCGAGCGTGCGCATCGCCACCTTGAAGCCCTCGCCGGCCACCCCAACGAGCTGGGAGGCAGGCACGCGGCAGTTCGAGAACGTCAAACGCGCCAGCGGGTGCGGTGCGATGACGTTGATACGCTCGGCAATCTCAAAGCCCGGAGTGCCGGCCTCCACAATCAGCGCCGACAGGCCCCGCGAACCCGCAGCCTCGCCGGTGCGCACAAAGACGACATAGAAGTCGGCAATGCCGCCGTTGGAGATCCAGGTCTTCTCGCCGTTGATCACATAGTGATCACCCTCCAGCCTGGCCTCGCAGGCCATGGCCGCCACGTCCGAGCCGGCGTCGGGCTCCGACAGTGCAAAAGCGGAAATCGCCTCGCCCCTGGCCACCAGGCTCAGATAGCGCTTTTTCTGCTCCTCGCTGCCCGCCAGAGAGATCGCCCCCGAGCCCAGACCCTGCATGGCAAACGCAAAGTCGGCCAGCCCGCCGTGGCGCGCCAGAGTCTCCCGGATCAGGCAGATGGCTCTGGTGTCGATCTGCTCCCCCGCGCCGCCATAGGCCGTACCAGCAACTGCATGCCGCAGCCACCCGGCCTCGCCCAGGGCCTTGACCAGTTTGCGGCATTCGGCATCCACATCGGGGCCATGCGCATGCGCAATGTTCTGCCTGGCCCAGGCATCCAACGACTGGGCCAGACGAGCGTGATGGGCTTCAAAAAAAGGCCATTTCAGATAGCTGGTGTCTGCCATATCAGTTTCCTTGAAAGACTGGCTTTTGCTTGGCCACGAACGCGTGATAGGCACGCGAGAAATCCTCGGTCAGCATGCACAGGGCCTGGGCCTGGGCTTCGGCTTCGATAGCCTGCTCTATGGTCATGGCCCATTCCTGGTGCAGCATGGTCTTGGTAATGCCATTGGCAAAGCTGGGACCGGCAGCCAGGTCGGCGGCCAGCTTCTGCGCATCGGCCAGCAAGCTCTCGGGTTCGCACAGACGGTTGAAGAAGCCCCAGCGTTCGCCCTCCTCACCACCCAGGCTGCGTCCCGTATAGAGCAGCTCGCTCGCACGGCCCTGGCCAATGATGCGCGGCAGCATGGCGCAGGCCCCCATGTCGCAGCCCGCCAGCCCCACGCGGTTGAACAGGAATGCGGTCTTGCTGCGCGCAGTGCCAAGGCGCATGTCCGAGGCCATGGCCATGATGGCCCCAGCACCCGCACATACGCCATCGATTGCAGCAATGATGGGCTGGGGGCAGGCACGCATGGTCTTGACCAGTTCGCCCGTCATGCGGGTGAACATCAAAAGCTCGGGGGCCTTGAGCGCGACCAGCGGACCGATGATTTCATGCACATCGCCACCAGAGCAGAAGTTGCCGCCGGCGCCGACCAGCACCACCGCCTTCACATCCTGCGCCCACTTGAGCTGGTGAAACAGGTCGCGCAGCTCGGCGTAGGAATCAAACGTCAGCGGATTCTTGCGCTCCGGACGATTGAGAGTGATGGTTGCCACGCAATCCTGCACCTGCCACTGGAAATGTGTGGCCCTATAGCCCGCCAGCAGCTTGTGATTGCCAGCTTGCAGCGCTGGATCGATTGCATATTCGCTCATGTCTGTCTCCAAAAATCCGGGTCACATGACTTCGCCACCAGCGACGGCTATGGCTTGCCCGGTAATACTTGATGCGCCTCGACCACACAGCCACAGCACGGCGTCAGCCACCTCGTGCGGCTGTACCAGGCGGCCTTGGGGGTTGGATTTGACGAACTCGGCCATTGCCTGCTCTGGTGTGCGGCCGGTCTTGGCCACCACGCGGTCAATGCTGGTTTTGACAATCTCGGTTTCGGTATAGCCGGGGCAGACGGCGTTGACGGTGATCCCGGTCTTGGCGTACTCCAGCGCCAGGGCTCGTGTCAGGCCCACCACGCCATGCTTGGCCGCCACATAGGCCGCGACATAGGCATAGCCCACCAGTCCTGCCGTGCTGGCCACATTGACGATGCGCCCCCGGCCCGATGCCGACATGGCCGGCAGCACTTGCTGGATGCAGTACATGGTGCCGCTGAGATTGACCGCCAGCATCTGCTGCCAATGCGCGGCATCCATCTTCATGAACGGTGCACTGCCGGCCTGACCTGCGTTGTTGATCAGGATACTGATGGCACCTTGCGCAGCCACTGCCTTTTCAAACGCCGTTTTCACCTGTGATTGATCCGCCACATCGGCCAGCACCATCCTGCATTGACCGGGGTGTTCTTCCACCAGTTTTTGCAGCGGCTCGGCGCGACGCCCCAGCACCGTGACGCGAGCGCCCTGCACCAGCAACTGGCGTGCAATCGCCTCGCCAATACCCTGGCCCGCGCCCGTCACCAGCGCATGTTGATCGTTCAGATCGCCTGTCATTGAGTTCTCCATCGCTCAGGAAACTGGCACGCAGCGGCTCAGGGGATGCTTCATTTCAAGGCCTTTTCGCGCTCGAACAAGGTTTCCATCTGGCGCTTACCCTGGAAGTATTGTTTGGGCCAGACGATAGGCGTGTAGCCTATCTTGGCGGCCTCGGTCAGCGTCCAGGCCGGGTTGGCCAGATGCGGTCTGGCAATCGCACACAGATCGGCACGTCCTGCAGCAATGATGCTGTTGGCATGGTCGGCCTCGCTAATCGCGCCCACGGCCATGGTCGCAATACCCGCCTCTTGTCGAATGCGGTCTGCAAACGGGGTTTGATACATGCGGCCAAACACCGGCCTTTCGAGCTTGCTGACCTGCCCCGATGAGCAGTCGATCAGATCAGCACCTGCGGCCTTGAAGGCCTTGGCAATCTGTACCGCATCTTCGGGCGTGATGCCGCCCGGCACCCAGTCATGGGCAGAGATGCGCACGGACATGGGCTTGTCCTGCGGCCAAACGGCGCGCATGGCCTTGAACACTTCCAGCGGGTAGCGCAAGCGGTTTTCCAGGCTGCCGCCATATTCATCGCTGCGCTGATTGGTCAGCGGCGAGATAAAGCCCGACAGCAGATAGCCGTGCGCACAGTGCAGCTCCAGCCAGTCCACGCCTATGTCGGCCGCCATTTGCGCAGCATGCACAAACTGCTGCTGCACCTCATCCATGTCGGCGCGAGTCATGGCCCTGGAGATCTGGCTCACTCCCTGCAGATATTGCTGCTCCGACGCTGCCATGACGGGCCAGTTGCCCTGCTCCAGCGGCAGATCCGTACCTTCCCAGGCCAGCCGCGTCGAGGCCTTGGCACCCGCATGGCCGATCTGCATGGCGAACTTGGCATCGGTGTTGGTGTGAATCCAGTCGCTGATGCGTTTCCAGGCCTGCTTTTGCTCAGCGCTATAAGTACCCGGGCAGCCGGGCGTGATGCGCCCCTCGGCGCTGACACAGGCCATCTCGGCGAACACCAGACCGGCGCCGCCAAGCGCACGCGCACCCAGGTGAACGAGATGAAACTCACCAGGCACGCCATCAACCGCAGAGTACTGCGCCATGGGAGAGACCACGATACGGTTCTTCAGCGTGATGCCGCGCAGGGTATAGGGCAGGAACATGGGCGGCGGCGCCTTGACATCGACCGCGACACCGTTTCTTTCGGCCAGCCATTGCTCATAGCCGCCAAGCCACTGCGCATCACGCAGGCGCAGGTTTTCATGGCTGATGCGCTGACTGCGCGTGAGCATGGAGTACATGAACTGCTCGGGCTCCAGCTGGTCGCAATAGCGCTGACCGCAGACCTCGAACCACTCCATCGCATTCCAGGCCGCATTCTGGATGCGCAACGTCTCAACGCGACGCGCTTCCTGATAGGCCGCCAGCACCTCGGGAATATGCGCAGCCGCATCACCCCGCTGCCTGAACTGGCGCGCCAGCTCGATCGCATCCTCGATCGCCAGCTTGGTTCCTGAGCCAATGGCGAAATGTGCCGTATGCACGGCATCGCCCATCAGCACCACATGGCTGCCCTTGCGGTTTTTCAACCACCACTGATCGCAGACCACGCGCTGAAAGTTGATCCAGGCCGAGCCGCGCAAATGGCGGGCATTGGTCATCAGTTTCTCGCCCTGCAGATTGTCCGCAAACAACTTTTCACAGAAGGCGATGGACTGTTCCTGATTGGCGCCATCGAGGCCGCTGGCCTTCCAGCACTCCTCCGTGGTTTCGACAATAAAGGTCGAGGTCTTGTCGTCGAATTTGTAGATATGCGCCTGAAACCAGCCATGCGGCGTGCGCACGAAGTCAAAGGTGAATGCCTCGTAGACCTTGTTCGTTCCCAGCCAGATATAGCGATTGGGGCGGGTGACGATATCGGGCTTGAAGATGTCGGCGTATTTGCTGCGGATGCGCGAGTTCACGCCATCGCAGGCAATGATGAGGTCGGCATCCGGATAGTCCTCGTCGCTTTGCACATCGGTCTCGAACACCAGGTTCACACCCAGCTGTTCGCAACGCGCTTGCAGGATATTGAGCAGATGCTTGCGGCCAATCCCCACAAAACCATGCCCCCCGGAGCGAATCTTGCGCCCCTTGAACAGCAACTCGATATCGTCCCAATGATTGAAAGCCTGCTCGATCTGCGCGGCTGTCACCGGGTCCCAGTCGCGCATATTGTCCATGGTGGCGTCGGAGAACACCACGCCCCAGCCAAAGGTGTCATAGGGCAGGTTGCGCTCCACCACCGTCACCTCGTGCGCAGGGTTCATTTGCTTCATCAGCAGCGCGAAATACAGGCCGGCGGGGCCGCCACCTATGCAGACGATTTTCATGACAACAATCCCTTCCTGGCACGTTGAGAAATGACGCATTGAAAATTACTTTATACATAAATTATTAATGCATGAACTTTTTACTAAAATCCGGCCAAACCCTGAACCCAAAGCACGCCAGTTTGCGCACCATGCCAACCATGCCCCAACACAATTCGGATTTTTCCATCGACATGCCCGAGGCGCCTGGCCGCGAGGCCGGCCTGTCCGACTCCGACCACCAGGCCGTGCGCCTGTGGCTTCGCCTGCTCACCTGCAGCACACAGATCGAACAAGTCATACGCAGCCAGCTGCGCACGGAGTTCGGCACCACCCTGCCTCGCTTTGACTATCTGGCCCAGCTCAGCCGCTTTCCCCAAGGGCTGCGGATGAAGACCTTGTCGGAATATCTGATGGTGACCGGGGGCAATGTGACCGGATTGACCGACCAGCTGGTGGCCGAAGGCTGGGTGGAGCGTGTGGCCGACGAAGAAGATCGACGTGCCATGATCGTGCGGCTGACGCGCACCGGCAGAAAGCAGTTCAAGGCCATGGCCACCGCCCATGAGCAATGGCTTGAACAATTGCTGGCGCCGCTGGACAGCGAAAGCGCCAGCCATCTGTACGAACAACTGGGCAAGCTCAGACAGGTGCTGAGCCTGTCAGAAGGTGCGTGATCCCGAAAAAACACCGTTTTGTGACAATTTCATGGAGAATGCCCTGCACGCAGTCCTGCGTGACACAGGCTTGGGGGGCATGGTTCATGGATTTACTGCATCTGCGATATCGGCTCAAGTCCGGGTTCTACTATCTCTACGACATGCGTGATGCACCCAACGCCATCACGGGAGAGCGCCCCTATCGCCTCAAGACCGAGCTGGTCGCCATCGCGTTTGACCGCATCACCGGTCGCGTGCACCAGCATGGTCACCCCACCCGCATTCACTCCTGGGCCATGGGAGCGCAGCGCCGTCTGCGCATGGCAGGAGACTGGGAAGGCGCAAACCGGCTGGTCGTGGTCTCCGGCCCGCTGCCCGAAGAAGAAATCAACAAATGCCTGAGCGTACAAGGCTATTGCCGCTGGATGCTGACGCGTCTGGCAAACATGCCGCATGGCAAATTTGCAGCCCATCGTGCAGGCAGCCGCAGCAGCTGGCAAAGACGGGAGTCCGGCCAGCAGCGCCGGGCGGCCTGATCTCCACTCAAATCTCCGCCAGCTCTTACAGATCAAGCGCAGAGCGCCATCAAATCAGGATTCAGCCTCTTCAGCGGAACTGTCATCCGCCTCGGTCACTTCGGGCATTTTCACAATCGTCACCGGCAGCCGACTGTGTCTGGCCACCTCGCGTGAGACCGAGCCGATCAGAATGCTGCCCAGGCCGCTCTGGCCCGTGGCACCGATGATGATCTGATCGCATTCATTGCTCTCGGCAATATCGATCAGGGTATTGGCCTCTTCGCCCAGGCTGATCTCCACCTCATAGGAGGCCCCTGCCTCCTTGAGAAGATCCTGTGCAGGCGCAACCAGATCCATGCCGGCTTCGATGCTGGCGTTGGCGATCAGATCTGAATCTGTGGTTGCAAGCTCCAGCAGCGTGGCCTCCTTCTGCACATGAGCTATCACAAAGTGAGCATCCAGTCCGCTCTGCAAAAGCTTGATGCCGTGGCGTACGGCCTCAAGTGCGACATCCGATCCATCCACCGCAATCATGATCTTGAGCATGGCAACCTCCTGTTCGTCTTGCGCACCAGTGTAGGCCCAGGCTGCAAAGACGGGTTGCGAATCTGGGGCAAGCATCGGCTATTGCAGCAGTGCTTGCGGGCATCTGGGAAAATAGCGGGCTATGCTGCAGTTTGACCTTCTCAAGACCGACCCGACCAGCCACGCGCGCCGTGGCACCTTGACGCTTAACCACGGCAAGGTCCAGACCCCCATCTTCATGCCCGTGGGCACCTATGGCACTGTCAAGGGCGTGATGCCGCGCAGCCTCGAAGAAATGGGCGCACAGATCATCCTGGGCAACACCTTCCACCTGTGGATGCGCCCTGGCCTGGACATCATGAAGTCCTTTGGCGGTCTGCACGAGTTCGAGAAGTGGGACAAGCCCATACTGACCGACTCGGGGGGCTTCCAGGTCTGGTCGCTGGGTGCGATGCGCAAGATCACAGAAGAAGGCGTGCATTTCCAGAGCCCCGTGAACGGCGACAAGCTGTTCATGTCGCCAGAGGTCAGCATGCAGATCCAGACGATTCTGAATTCGGACATCGTCATGCAGCTCGACGAGTGCACGCCCTACGAAACCAACGGCAAGAAGACCACCGAAGCCGAAGCGCGCAAGTCCATGGAGATGAGCCGTCGCTGGGCCAAGCGCTCCAAGGAGGAGTTCCAGCGCCTGGAAAACCCCAATGCCTTGTTCGGCATCGTGCAAGGCGGCATGTACACCAATCTGCGCGAGGAATCGCTACAGGGTCTGCTGGAAATCGATTTCCCCGGCTATGCCGTGGGTGGCGTCTCCGTGGGTGAGCCCAAGGACGAAATGCTGGAGATCATGGCCCACACGCCGCATCTGCTGCCCGCCAACAAGCCGCGCTACCTGATGGGAGTGGGGACACCCGAAGACCTGGTGCAAGGCGTGGCCGATGGCGTCGACATGTTTGACTGCGTGATGCCTACCCGCAATGCACGCAACGGCACCATCTTCACGCGCTACGGCGATCTGAAGATCCGCAACGCCCGTCACAAGGTGGACCACCAGCCCATAGACACCACCTGTACCTGCCACGCCTGCGCGGGCAAGAGCGGCGTGAGCTGGGACGATGGCGGCCGCGAAGGCTTCAGCCGTGCCTATCTGCACCACCTGGACCGCTGCGGCGAGATGCTGGGTCCCATGCTCACCACCATCCACAATCTGCACTATTACCTGAACCTGATGCAGGAAATCCGCAACGCACTGGACGCAGGCACTTTTGCCGAGTTCCGCGCCCAATTCAAGGCCGACCGCGCACGCGGGGTCTGAGCCACCCATCGTCTGCCGCAGCAGAACCGCCAAAAAGCCAGAGCGAGTCTCTGGCTTTTTTCATTCAGCGGCGACCTCCGGCTTGCCTGGAGTCCGTCAAATGAAAAACATCGTCAATTGCGCGCTACAAAACCGCTTCGGTAATCGTTTTCCTGTATGTCTTTGTTAAAACCACAACATTTGACGTCAACAACAGGCATTTTTGGCGATTGATATCGAATTCGCAAAGAGCCCCTGAAGAAAACTCCACGAAACGCTCGCGATCCCTCTCCCATGACCGACGCCTCCGCACCCAAGCCAACGCCGCTGCTGCAGACCGCTGCCCCCAGGACATGGGCAGCGGCGCTCGGGCTTGGGAGCCTGGTGTTTCTGGCCTCCTTGCTGGGCATACTGGGGCGCCCCATGGGATTTCTATCGGCGATCTGGCCCGCAAACGCGCTGTTGCTGGGCTTTTTGCTGCACCGCCCTGACTGGCTGCGCCCGAGCTCGGTACTGGCGGTTTCTGCCGCCTATATCGCAGCCGATCTGCTCACAGGCAGCCGGCTCGATGTGGCAATCCTGCTGAGCATCGCCAATATGGCCGGTGTGGGCGCAGCCTGGGCGCTGATGCACAGGCAGCGCCACGCCACATTGTTCATGCAACGCCAGTCCTCCGCCCTGCTGCTGTTTGTGGGCAGCGGCCTGGGCGCACTGACGGCCGCCCTGCTGGGAACTCCGGTGCTGAGCGCCGTTTTCGGGACGCCGCACTGGCAGGCCTTTTCCATGTGGCTGAGCAGCGAATGGCTGAACTACATGATGCTTTTGCCCATTATCCTGGCCTGGCCGACACGCAAGCAGCCGGCTGGGCATCTGGGCGAGCCCTCCCCCTTGCGTCGCATCCTGCCTTTGCTGTCTGTCATTGCGCTGGAAGCCATCAGCTACTGGATCAAAGGTCCAGGCTCGCTGGCGTTCTCGCTGCCGGCTCTCATATGGTGCGCGCTGAGCTATCGCATCTTCAGTCTGACGCTGATCACGGCATCACTTTGCCTGAGCAACATCATTTTCATTTCACTCGGCACGCTTGAATTCACACCCGCACATTTTCTGGAGGCTTTGTCATTTCGCGTGGGGCTATGCATGCTGGTGCTGGGCCCACTTGCGGTGGCAGGATCGCATATGGCGCGCAACGAGCTGATGCAAAAGCTCAGCCATGCCGTCAACCACGACTTTCTGACCGATATGCTGGCACGCGGTGCCTTCATGAAACAGGGACAAAGAATACTGGAGCGTTGCCGACAGGATGGCCAGCCCTTCGCCATTCTGATGCTGGATCTCGACCATTTCAAACAGATCAACGACAGCTTCGGCCACGCGGGAGGCGACCAATTGCTGCGCAGCTTCAGCCAGACCCTGAGTCAGGTGCTGCGCGCTCAGGACATCGTGGGCCGCATGGGAGGCGAGGAATTCGCCGTGGCCCTGCCCAAGGTGGACGCAACCGCTGCGCAGGAGATCGCCAAACGCATCAACCGTGCCATCCGGGAGCTGCGCGTGCCCATGAATGACAAGACGATGAGTGCCACGGTCAGCATTGGCCTGGTCCATGCCGCAAGCCTGCAAGCCCATCAAAGCCTGGACATGCTGCTACTGCAGGCAGACCAGGCCTTGTATGAGGCCAAGGCCACCGGGCGCGATCGCGTCAGTTCACAGCTTTGCTGAGCCCGACACGCGGCCTGCTCCCAGCGGCCGGATTGCCCGGCCAGCACTCATCTCACCTCATTCGCCCCGGACGCCGGCTGAGCCGCCGGCGCCCCATCCAGACGCGGCAAGACCTTCCCCGCCGCAGTGCCGCAGCTATGGCAAAAGCGTGAGAACGCGCTCTTTCGGGTATTGCAGCTGCCGCAATGGTCGAACAGGCCGATACCGCAATGGGGGCAGAAGTCGATCTCGGTGTTCTTGAGATCCACTGGGCGCTCGCAGCCCGGGCACACATTCTTGGACAGACGCTCCAGCGCCACGTCATAGCTCAGCTCCTCACGGCGCTGTTCTTCCGGCAGGGACTCCTGCAGCTTCTGTTTTTCCAGATAGCGGTTGAGCGCCAGAATGGCATAGCGCCCCAGCAATACCGTCACCAAAATGCCTACGATGTAGCGCACATAGCCGCCGTAGTCAGGCAGATAGGGCACCAGCTCGACAAAGAAGGCGAACAGTGCAAAAAAGATGAAGCCCCAGACAAATGGCCACCAGGTGCTCTTGCGCTTCTTGGCGAACAACCAGCCCGCCACTCCCAGCAGAGGCAAGGTGATGGCCAGGCGGAACAGAAACACGCGCAGCTCGCTGGAGCGCATGGCAGCTTCGTATTGAGGATAGGCCTGCTCGCGCAGACTGCTCATCTCGGCTTCGGCATTGGAGACGGCCTGGTTGGCTTCCAGATGGGTCTGAGCCTCTTTCTCGCGCTCCTGACGGGCCATGTCTTCGGCCTGCTTGAGCGCATCAAGAGCCTTGCTGCGCGCCACCAGCTCTGCATCCTGCTCGGGGCGCTCCGTGGCCCGGCGGGTCGCCACCCAGTTGTCAAAGGTGTCGCGCGCCGACTGGTAGCGCGCACGCTCGGCGTCGAACTTGAGCTGAGCCCTGTCCAGTGCCTTCTGGGTCACGACTGCAATCTTCCGGGCCTGGTCGATTTCGGCCTGCACGCGCTGTGCATCGGCCTGCGGAATAAAGGATTCCACCTCCAGCGAGCGATTGGGCTGCGGTAGATTGCCCACCACCAGCCCACCCAGACCGATCAGGAAAAAGGCAAACACCAACGCGACCAGCCAGAGACCGCGGCGAAACCATTTTTCGGGCAAACGCAGAGACTTGCTCATTTCAACTACTCCAAAAACATAGCGCCATGCGCATATTCAGCAAGATCTTGAAGCCAACAAGGCTCAAGCTCATTGCACGGTGCGCACGGCCGAAGCCAGTTGCGTGCGCTGCAACCACTGGGTCACGGAGTCCACCGTCACCGTCTCTATACGACTGGCAAAGCGCTTTTCATTCGGATGATCGTCAAACGCGATATTGGCTGCCGTCATGCGCCCCCCCAGTCGCGAGAACGCGCGAATGATGAGCGCGCCGGGCTCATAGCCCCTGGCCTGCAGCCAGGCCTGAGCCTGTGCGCGGTTCTGAATCGTCGCCGGCTCCATGGCCGCGGCCAGCGTCTCGGTTGCCCATTGGTTCGACTGCTGGTACTTGCTGCTCCAGACATAGCTGACCATGCTGTAGGGTTCGTTTTGCAGGCGCAGTACCGTGGGAGCGCTCAGGAACTTGAGCAGGGCCTGCTGCACCGCCGGTGTCGGGATCTGAATGGCGGCTTCGTAGCGCCACATATCGTCAAGAAAGAACTCGCCCAGGCCCTGCCGGTAGATATGGCCGGATGCCGTGCCGCACTCGTTGAGCTTGTGCGCCACGCGCCAGGGGCCGGCGGGTGTTCTGTAAGCCCAGCCATAGTGCGAATACTTGAGATCGTATTTGCTCAAGTCCTGCCCTTGGCGCGCCAGCAGCACGACCTGGGTGCCGTTCTTCTGAAACTCGGCATCCAGCGCCTTGGCGGTACGCGCGGCCAGATTCAGCCCCTTGGCCATGACATCGGCAGTCAGCGGACGGTCCTCACAGCTGCGACCGGCCTGGGCCGAGCCCGCCCAGGCAATCAGCGCGGCGCCCAGCGCCAGCACCACAGGGCCGGGAATGGGCATGCCGGTGCGTTGAGCGGGCGCCATGGCTTGTACAACGCTTTTCGGTTCCTTGATCATGCGAGCCTCCAGCTTCTTGAATTACAGACGCTCGTTGTGCATCAGCGCCTTGCCGATTTCGTTGGGGATGAAGGCCAGCACCTTGCCTGCCGTGGACAGAATCACGCCGGCCGCCGTGGCACTGGTCTGCACCACCGTGCCCACGCCGACCGACAGGGCGCCTGCGGCCTGGCCAGAGACCTTGACCACGGCCGAAGTGCCGTCTGCCACATTCTTGAGCACATAGGTCACGCCTGTGGCACTGCTCTCCACGGCCTCAACGATCACGGATGCACCAGCGGCCGACAGAAACAGGGGTATTGCCACGACTTCCTCCGAAGCGCCACCCGATACCGCTGCAACCACCGATGCCACGGGCAGGGCCGATAGCACCAGAGAGGCTTCGCTCTGGGCGTGGACCGCACTGCCGCCCAGCAAGGCAAAGGCCGCGCCCAGGGCGCACAGGCTTTTGCGAAGAGGACGGATAAAGGTCAGGACGTTGATCACAAATGGCTCCCGGTGGTTGTTGAAATGGGCCGCAATTTCTGTGCGGCGACGAACGAATCATCCACGCGCCCGAAACTTCGGCCCTGTGTTTTGTCAAAATCAGCAAGCGGCAGGTCTCGCGGTATCGCAAATCGATACTCACCGCCCGCTGCCAGCTCTCAAACCGGCTGCAGCTTGTGCATCTTGCCTCACTCCCGCGCCCACAACTTTCAAAAATCATCAGGCAATCCATGCGGCTTCACTCTCAGACCTTCGCCCTGCACAAACCTTCACGCCGGCAAAGCCGGCTTGCGGCGGTGCTCGCCACGGCCATGTCCGCGCTAGCTGTCTCGGCACTGGCGCAGGGCAGCAGCATTCCCGCTTTTTCGCAGATGCCGCCGGGCCCGCTGGGCGGGCCCTGGCACTTTGCCACCCTGCCCAACAAGAACCCGACGGCCTTCAATGTGGTGGATCAGGATGGCGGGCATGTGCTGCGCGTGAGCACACAGGACGCCTACGGCAATATGGTTCACACGCTGCACCTGACTGCCTCGCCCGATCTGCAGCTGCAGTGGCGCTGGCGCGTGGATCAGCTGATCGACAAGGCCGATATCAAAACCAGAGCCGGTGACGATGCGGCGCTCAAGCTCTGTGTGTCCTTCGACTTTGACAAATCGCAGCTGAGCTTTGGCGAACGGGCAAAGCTGCGTCTGGGCAGAATCAGCACCGGAGAGGATATTCCGGCCGAGACGCTGTGCTATGTCTGGGACAACAAGCAGCCCGCAGGGACGGTCATGCACAACGCGTTCACGCATCGCATGCGCTATATCGTGCTGCAAAGCGGCAGCACGCACAAAGGCCAGTGGGTGACGGAGCAGCGCAATCTGACGTCCGACTATATGCACGCCTTTGGCGACGAGTCGCAGACCATGCCCACCATCATCGGCATCACCGTATCGGCGGACTCGGACAACCCCCATGGCGAAGGACTTGCCTACATGGGTGATATCCGACTCCTGCCCTGATCGTCCAGCCTCAACGCCTGAGCAAATCCGCCACGTTCTGCTGCAGCAGGGCCGGCGTGACAGCGGCAGCCGCCACGGGCTCGCCCACTTCCAGCCCCACCCGGTTGAACAGGCCGCGGCGCAACGGCTTGACCATGGCCACATTCTTGCCGCCGCGCAACTCGATGCGGCTGAAGTAGGATCCCCAGAGATTGGTGAGCGCCATGGGAATGACGGGAACCTGCAGGCCGTCGTCTCGCGCATGGTCGAGAATCTTCATGATGCCGCCCTTGAACGGCTGCAGCTGGCCGTCTGAGGTGATGCCGCCCTCCGGGAAGATGGCCAGCAGATCGCCCTCGCGCAGCACCTCTGCGGCCCGCGCGAACGCGGCTTCATAGGTCGCGGGGTCCTCCTTGTGCGGCGCAATCGGGATCGCCTTGGCCAGCTTGAACAACCAGCCCAGCACCGGTGCCTGGAAGATGCGGTGATCCATCACGAAGTGAATGGGGCGCGGGCTGGCCGCCATGAGCAAGATGGCATCGACAAAGCTCACATGGTTGCAGACCAGCACGGCCGCGCCATCGTGCGGAATATGCTCGTCGCCACGCACCTTGAAGCGGTAGACAAAGTGGGTAATGACCCAGGCCACAAAGCGCAGCAGATATTCGGGCACCAGCAGGAACACATAGAGCGCCACGATGGCATTGGCGATGCCGGTGATCAGAAACACCTGTGGAATGCTGCAACCTGCGGCCAGCAGGGCGCCGGCCAGCACAGCCGAGGCGATCATGAACAGCGCGTTCAGGATATTGTTGGCTGCGATGATGCGCGCGCGGTGCGTGGGCTGGCTGCGCATCTGGATCAGCGCATACATGGGCACGCTGTAAATGCCCGCCGACAGCGCCAGCAGGCCCAGATCCAGCATCACGCGCCAGTGCTTGGCCTCTCCAAAAAAGGCACTCACGCCCATCAGCTCGGACGGCGGCAGCGCGCGCGTGGCAAAGAACAGATCAATCGCAAACACGCTCATGCCAATCGCACCCAGCGGCACCAGACCGATCTCCACCTGACGACGGCTGAACACCTCGCACAACAGCGAACCGATGCCTATGCCCACCGAGAAGATCACCAGCAGCAGCGATGCCACATGCTCGTCGCCATGCAGCACCTCCTTGGCAAAGCTGGGAAACTGCGAGAGAAACACCGCACCAAAGAACCACATCCAGCTGATGCCGAGCAGCGAGCGGAACACCACGGGCTGCTGACGAGCCAGCTGGAGGTTGCGCCAGGTTTCGGTAAACGGATTCCAGTTGATGATCAGGCCCGGATCGGTGGCCGGTGCGTGAGGAATGAACTGCGCGCAGATGCGGCCCACGACCGCGACGGCCACGCAGGCCATGGCGACCTGCATATGACCGACCTCTGGCACGGCGATCAGCAGGCCGCCAGCGACCTGACCCAGCAGGATGGCGACAAACGTGCCCATCTCCACCATGCCGTTGCCGCCCGTGAGTTCGCGGTCGTTGAGCACCTGGGGCAGATAGGCGAACTTGACGGGGCCGAACAGCGTGGAGTGCAGTCCCATGAGGAACACGCACAGCAGCAGAACCGGCACATTGGCCTGGATGAAGCCCCAGGCCGCGATCAGCATGATGCCGATCTCGAGATTCTTGACCAGGCGGAACATGCGGGTCTTGTCCCACTTGTCGGTCAGCTGGCCCGAAGTGGCCGAAAACAGCAGATAAGGCAGGGTGAACAGCGCACCGATCACCAGGCCCGCCATGGAAGGCGGCAGCCACGAGACGCTGAGCTGATAGGTAACCATCACCGTGAAGGCGAACTTGAAGAGATTGTCATTGCCCGCACCGGCAAACTGCGTCCAGAAAAACGGCGCAAAGCGGCGCTGGCCCAGCAGGGCAAACTGGTTGGGGTGGGCATGCTGCTGTGCAGTGGCGGCCGTATGGACGGTCGGCGTGGAATTCATGGATCTCTCCCTGTGGCGCTGCTGGCATTGTGCCAACTTGCCCGGATTTTTTTGTAGGTTTTATGCCGCTGGCGCTTGTTGAACATGCGCTAGCCGCTATGAATATTACGACTCGCGCCACTGCTGCAAGGCACGCAGCACAGGCCATGCGGCGGCGGCGGCCACCCAGTGCTTGAGGCTGTGGCCGGAGATTGCGTGCGCGGTCACATCGAAGACATCGCCGTCCGACAACTCCAGCAGCTTGGCCACGAAGTACAGACCGATCACCCAGCCCAGCTCCACGGGCAGTGCGTGACGACGCGGCGTCACAAAGGCCAGCCACAGGAGAGTCAGCATGCCGCCGCCCTGCACCAGCACCCAGGGCAGCACATTGCTGGTCTGCGCCCAGACTGCCACGCTGGCGGGTGCTGCCACCAGCAATACTCCGGCAGTGATGCAGGCGCTGATGTCGTCAATGCGCGTCTGCACCGCCAGACCCAGCAAGCCGGCGAAAGCCAGGCTCATGCCCAGCCGGTCCCAGACCAGACTCGAATCCTGCGGCGCCCAGTGATACCAGGCCGAGCCCGCCCCCGAGCACAGCAGGCCCGCAAAGAAGAGAGCACAGAGGGCACGCGCCGTGCCATTGAGCTTCTGATAGTCGGCACGCCACAGCGCAAGCCCGCCCGCCAGTCCGGCCAGCACAAACCCCAGGTTGCTCAACACATCGGCTGCATGCGGCAGGCCCAGCCAGCCGCGCTGGTCGGCAAAGGCGTGATAGTGCTCGGGCTGGGCCATGCCGGGCATCAGCAGTGCCAGCGTGAACAGCAAGGCCATGCCCCCGAACAAGGCAAAGCGCTGCTCCAGCGTGCCCGAGGTCTCGGGGCTCGTCATTTCCACGTTCGTGATCGATGAGGTATGCAGTTGCATGGCGCTTCCTTGTGTGATTGCCGCGCAGTATGGAAATCAGCCGAAGCAGCGGCATCAATCTTCTAAACTTGCCCCATATCGCTGCACTGCCAGTACTACCAACCGATACCATGAGCACGACCGCCGATCTCGTCACCGCCATCAAGAAAGAACTCAAGGCCGCGCAGATGACCTATGCCGACCTGGCACAGGCCATAGGCATGGCCGAATCCAGCGTCAAGCGCATGCTGGCCAAGGGCGACATGCCGCTGTCGCGCATCGACGAGATCTGCCGCGCCCTGCACCTGGACTTTGCCGATCTGGCGCGCAATGTGGCCGACAGCCGGCCGCTGCTGCAACAGATCACGCGCGAGCAGGAGATTGCCGTGGTTGCCGACCGCAAGCTGCTGCTCACGGCCATCTGCGTGCTCAGCCAATGGACGCTGGAGCAGATCGTCGCCACCTACCGCATCAGCGAGCCCGAGGGCATAGGCTATCTGGCACAGCTGGACCGCATCGGCATCATCGAGCTGCGTCCCGGCAACCGCTACAAGCTGCGCCTGGCCAAGACCTTCCGCTGGCAGACCAACGGCCCGGTGATGGACTTCTTCCGCGAGAACGCCGTGCTGGACTACTTCGGCGGCACTTTTGCCGGCGAGGACGAGACCATGCTGCTGGTGCATGGCTCCATCGCCCCCAGCCTGGCGCCCAGCTTCGTGGAGCGTATACAGCGCATCGGTCAGGACTTTTCGCAGCAGCATCTGCAGGATCAGCGCCTGGGGCCCAACAAGATCGAGGGCTACACCCTGGTGCTGGGCATGCGCAAATGGGAGTTGCCCGCCTTTGCGGCCTTGCGCCGGTAGACGGCCACTCTCAAATATGTAGCTAAATGCGCTTGCTGCATCTGCGTTATCTGCCTGTTCTATACATTCTTCACCAAACAGACACACAAGATTGCAAGACTTCGCACAGCGGCAACCCACGGTTGACGCTGGCCTTCCAACATGGAGCCCAAGGGATGCCTGGACCCACAGACAGCCCGCTACCCATGAAGGAGGCGTATATGCTGACAATCCGCAACACCATCCAAACCGTCGCTGCCGCAGGCGCACTCGCCTTGCTGGGCTTTGCCGGCAGCGCACAGGCCCAAAGCGCTTACTGGGCGGGCGCCAGCCAGGGCGCCTATGTGAACGTGCAGTTCAACGCACCGCCCCCGGTCCGCTATGAAGCCGTGCCCGCTCCGCGCCGCGGCTATGTCTGGGCCCCTGGTTACTGGGAGCCGCGCGGCCACCGCCATGTCTGGCGCGCCGGCCACTGGGTGCAGAACCGCCCCGGCTATGTGTACCGCCAGCCCGCCTGGGTGCAGCACGGCAACCGCTGGGACTACCGGGCCAGCCGCTGGGACAGGGACGGTGACGGCGTGCCCAACCGCCATGACCGCAACCCCCACAACCCGTATCGTCGCTAAGCGCCTGTTGACGCTTCAAGCCTTGATCGCTCCCTCCGCTGGCCCTCCGAGTCATCACTTTCCAGCGGATTTCAGCCCATGTCTCGCAAGAGACCTGGGCTTTTTTGCATTAACCCCACAAGCTTAATGCTGCATAAGCATATAGAAGCAAATCATTAAATTACGGACACAATTCACGGCATTCAAGGTTCCTCTGGACAAGTCCCATCATGCGTTTGCTGCCCCGTTCCATCTCCGGTCTTGTAGCCACAGCGGCGGCCGCCGCCCTGTTTCCTCTGGCCAGCCAGGCAGCCGACCCCGGCGCCGCCAGCTATCCGCACCAGCCCATCACCATGATCATGGGCTTCAACGCAGGTTCGGGTGTGGATGTGATCGGTCGTGTGGCGCAAGAGCCGCTGGGCAAGATCCTGGGCCAGCCCGTCATCATTGATTACAAGAGCGGCGCAGCCGGCAATATCGGCAGCGAGTTTGTGGCCCGCGCCAAGCCCGATGGCTACACCATCTACTTCGGCACTGCCGCCACCCATGGCAGCAATGCCGCGCTGTACAAGAAGCTGCCGTTCGACGTGGAGGCCGACTTTGTGCCCGTCGCACCGCTGGTGGACGTGGCCAATGTGCTGACCATCAATCCCAATGTGATCAACGTCAAGAACCTCAAGGAGTTCGTCGACGAGGTCAAGGCCCATCCCGGCAAGTACAACTACGCCTCCACCGGCAATGGCGCAGGCACCCATATGGCGTTCGCAGAGTTCAACTCGCGTCTGGGCCTGGACATGGTGCATGTGCCCTACAAGGGCGGCCCCGAAGCCATCACCTCGGTGCTGCGCGGCGAGACCTGCTGCATCATGAACCAGGTACAGACCGTGCTGAGCCACTACAAGGCCGGCAAGGTGCGCCTGCTGGGCGTGACCACGGCCAAGCCCGTGGAAGCCGTCAAGGAAGTGCCCACCATTGCCGCCAGCGGCCTGCCGGGCACCAAGGGCTTCAACAGCTCCATCTGGTTCGGCATCTTCGCGCCCAAGGGCACGGACCCGGTGATCATCAAGAAGCTCAACCTGGCGGTCAACGACGTGCTCAAGCAACCCGAGGTGCGCGAGCGCTTTGTCTCCCAGGGCAACACCATCCGCGAAGAGACACCCGAGCAGTTCAAGAAGACCGTGCATGAAGATCGCATCAAATGGGCCAAGGTGGTCAAGGATGCCAAGATAAGTATTGACTAACACCCCCTGAGCGGCCCTGCCGCTTCCCCCTCTCTCTACGCACTGCGCGCTAAGGGAGAGCAACGACACCCTCGGTGCGGGGCGGCGGGGCCGCCCAGGCCCTTCCTAGGTGTCTCTCGCTTGGTCCTGCTTCGAGTTCAAGCAGTGTTAAGTTATCGGTGTTTGTTTGATGCGTCTGCGGCTCAAGCCTCAGGCGCTTTTGGGTTTTAGCTATGTCAATTTCAACTCCTACGACAGCCGCCACGGGGCTTGCAGTGCTGGAAGAGCGCCTGCGTGACGACTTCGTCACTCTGGGCTGGCCTGCCAAGGCCTGGATTCTCCCCTCCACGCGCAAGGGGCTGCCGGTGCATGACGTGCTCGTGATCGGCGCCGGTCAGGCCGGTCTCGCGCTCAGCATGGCGCTGCAGCAGGTCGGCATCAAGCCCGTGCTGCTGGACAAGTCGGCTCCGGACTTCGAAGGCCCATGGGCCACCACGGCGCGCATGGAAACCCTGCGCTCGCCCAAGGAGCTGACCGGCCCCGCCATGGGAGTTGCAGCCCTGTCCTTTCGCGCCTGGTTCATCGCCCAGTTCGGTCTGGACGCCTGGACGGCGCTGGACAAGATCCCGCGCCTGCAGTGGATGGACTATCTGCGCTGGTACCGCCGCGTGACCAACGCCGATGTGCGCAACGGCCATGAAGTCATAGCCGTGCGCCCGCAGGCCGATGGCGTGGTGGAAGTCGATGTCAAGGCCAATGGCGTGATCGCCACCTGGCAGACCCGCCGCCTGGTGCTGGCCACGGGCCGCGACGGCCTGGGCGGCGCCACGGTTCCTGCCTTCATGCGGGGCGTGGACAGGAAGTTCTGGGCCCATTCCTCGGACGCCATGGACTACGCCACGCTGGCCGGCAAGCATGTGGGCGTGGTCGGTGCCGGCGCCTCGGCCATGGACAGCGCAGCGACGGCTCTCGAAAACGGCGCAGCCAGCGTGGACATGCTGATCCGCCGCCAGCAGCTGCCGCTGATCAACAAGTCCAAAGGCTCGGGCGTGCCCGGTCTGACCCACGGCCAGTATCTGCTGCCCGATGCCTGGAAATGGCGCATCCGCCACTACATCAACGCCCAGCAGGTGCCGCCGCCCCACGGCAGCACGCTGCGCGTCTCGCGCCATGACAACGCCTTCTTCAATCTGGGCTGCGCCGTGCAGGGCGTGGAGAAAGCGGGCGACAAGCTGCAGGTGCAGACCTCGGCCGGCGTTTTCCTGCTGGACTTTCTCATCGTCTCCACGGGCTTTGCCATCGACTGGAGCCTGCGTCCCGAGTTTGCCGACATCGCGCCGCACGTGAAGCTGTGGAACAGCCGCTTCACGCCCGAGGCCGCCGATGAGGATGCCGAGCTGTCCGCATCGCCCGATCTGGGGCCGCTGTTCGAGTTCCAGGGAGACCTTCCCGGTCTCGACCGGATCCACTGCTTCTGCTACCCCGCTGCGCTCTCGCACGGCACGGTGTCGGGCGATATTCCCGCCATCAGCGACGGGGCGCGCAAACTCGCACAAGGTCTGGCCTCGCTGTTCTATCTGGACGATATCGAGCAGCACTTCGACAAGCTCAAGGCCTATGCCGAGCCCGAGCTGGACGGCACGGAATGGACCGCAGCCGACAGCGCTGCGCGCATCCGCCAGCTGCAACCCTAAATCACGAGACTTCGCATGACAGACACCATAGACCGACTGGCCGGCCTCGAGCAAGGCAGCCCCACATTCACCACCCGCCACGAGCGCGAAAAAGTCGCTCTGGCCACCCAGGCCTGCGAAGACCTGCTGCTGGGCAATCAGCTGGACAGCGCGCTGACCCAGGCCGAGCGCCTGGTGCTGGCTGCCGAGCAGGCCCGTGTCAGCGGCGTGAACGTGCTCGAAGCAGAATACCGTGCGCGCGCCGAGGCCCTGGGCCAAGCCATCACGCCCGAGCTGCGCGCCATCCTCGACCAGCCCGGCGCCCAGACTGGCAAGGCGCGCATGGATGCCATGCTGCACTTTGTGCGCACGCTGGCCCTGAACCCGGCCCAGAGCGATCAGGCAGCGCTGCTGGCCATTCCGGCCGCCGGTCTGTCGCTCAACGACACCGTGCTGCTGGCTCAGCTGATCGGCTTTGTGGCCTATCAGGCCCGCCTGCTGGCGGGTGTGAAGGCCATGGGCGAGCTGGGCGGCGCGACCGAAGCGCCTGCCGCCCAGCCTGCCGATGCCGCGCCCTTTGTCCACCCCGCCAATCTGCCTCCGCCCGGCGAGCCGCTGCGCCGCAACGGCTTTACCAGCGAGACACTGGACTGGAAGGCCTGGCTGCAGGTGCTGGACCCCGACACCGCCACGCCCGAGCAGCAGCATGTGCTGGAAGTCAGCCACCCCAAGGCCAAAAGCATGGACTTCTACCTGCTGCTGGCTCGCCAGCCCCAGGTGCTGCTGGAGCGCTCCCAGGCCTTCAACGCCATCATGTATGCGCCCGGCGGCCTGTCCCGCGCCGAGCGTGAAGTGGCGGCAACTGCCGTCTCTCGCTCCAACGGCTGCGTGTACTGCGCTTCGGTGCATGCCCAGCGCTTCGAGCAGCTGGCCAAGCGCAACGATGTGATGGCCCAGCTGTTTGACGAGCCCGACACCGCCGGCACCAATGCCCGCGAGCGCGCCATCATCCAGGCTTCGCTGGCACTGACGCGTACGCCGGGCAGCTTTGGCAAACACAATCTGCAGCCGCTGCGTGATGCAGGTCTGTCCGATCTGGAAATCCTGGACATGCTGCACTCGGCCGCACTGTTCGGCTGGGCCAATCGCCTGATGCTGAATCTGGGCGTGGAACTGTATTCCACCCCCTGAGCGGCTTTGCCGAGGGGGACGATGCCATCGCCGCGACGAGGCTCTTGCTCCGCATCGCTGATTTCAGGCCGCGCCAGTTTTTGGGGCGGCTCTCTTTTTTGATAGCTGCTTGCGCTAGTTAATGCATGACTTCAGAGCCAATTGATTTTGAAAGCCATTTTTATCAAGCGCTAGCAGCTATCAAATTTCGGGCTACCTACCGGTAAACACCGTCAGCACGCCGGCCAGCTGATGCACATGTGCATCCATCAGCTGTGCCTCGGCCACCAGGCCGATCAGGGGCACAGGCCCCAGCGCATGGCGCAGCAGCTTGAGCTCGGCATCGGCGCCGCCAAACAGCTCGCTGCCCCGTCCCTTGCTGCTCACATAGATGGCACCGCGTATGTGCTGGGGCTGGGCCGCCTCGGCCATGGTCTCGGGGCCGGCATCGGCAAAGTCGGGCTGCAGCGCATCTTTGAGGGCCGCCCCCATCTGCATCAGTTCATGACGGGCCGCGCTGCTCTGGCGCTGGCAGAAGATCACCGTATGCTCGGCCTCCACGGGCGACGACAGCGCAACGCCCTGGCGCACCGGGTCCAGCCCCACGATATGCAGCACCTGGGCCTCGTCGGTCAGCGCGCCGCGCTCCAGACCCCGGCCCAGCGGTGCAATCGCGGCCTGGGTCTTGCGCAGCTGCGACAACGCAGCCTGCCAGCCGCCGCCGGCGCTGGGGCTGGCTTCCACATCCAGCATCTGCAGCAGTCGTGGCAAGGCAGGCTCGCCTTCGAGCTCCAGCACCACCGGGCCTCTGGCCTCGGTAATCGCAAGCCCCGCACCCAAAGGCGCGCAGCCCTGGGCCAGTCTTGAAATGCAGGCTACGTCGGCATCGAAGGCCACGCCGGAAAAGCCGGCATGAAAGATACCGACGCTGGCCTGCGCCCTCAGCCGGGGCAGATCTTCCGCGCGGCAGGCAAACTGCACGCCCTGCTCGCTGCTGAGCGCCCCGAACAGATTTCCAGTGCTGATGCGCTCGGACAGCTCCAGCAGCAGCTCAGCGAGATCGGGCTGATCGATGCTGGAGTGCACCAGGGCCGAATGCGCCTCGAATCCTGCTTCGGCGCCGCTTTGCGCCAGCGGTGCCACGCCGGAATAGACGCGGTAATGGGCGGCGGGCAGATCCAGCAGCATGACCGCCAGCGAGGAGCTTTCGGAATACTCGTGCTCCATGGCCAGTACGGCGTGACCGGAGCTGCCCACCCAGTCGGTGACCTGGGGCAACTCGCGCGCCAGCAGCGCCAACAGGGGCTGCGCATGGGGCACCAGCCCCTGCGCGATATAGACCAGACCCAGCCGGTGCGGCTGCAGTGACTGGCGCAGCAACTGCCCACGCAGCTGCAGCACGACTTGCTCAGTCGCAGCGCGCCAGTCTTCATGGCTGGCATGAGCGACGGGAAACAGTGACATAAGCCCTCCTGTTCTTGCTGGAGCGTAGATGCCTTGCAACCACGATTTTCCACCTTAGCGGGAAGGGATTGCTCAGGGCTTGCGCGAGGTAGCAGAGGTTTTGGCGGCCGTCTTTTTAGCAGCAGGCTGCTTGGCAGCAGTTTTTTTAGCGGCTGCCGTTTTGCCGGCTGCCGCTTGGGGTTGACCGGTCTTGGCCGCCGCCTTGCGTGCAGGCCTGGGCTCGGCTGCCGCTGCACTCTTTGCTGCACTCTTTGCTGCACCTGCAGCGCCAAAGCCGCCAGCCTGCGCCATCACCTTTTCCATGGTGGACTTGGCAAAACCGCTGGCCATCTCGGTCGCACGCTGGGCAGCGGCAAGGGTCTCGGGCGGAACGGGCTCTGCCATGGCCTTGGCCGCAATCTGCTGGAACTGCTGGGTCAGCGCGCCCCACCATTGCATGGCCTGACTCAAGGCAGCCTGAGAAGGAGCCTCGGCATGGATCTGCTCCTCTTGGGCCGCAGCCTGTGCTTCAGGCTCGGGCACAGGGCTTGCCAACGGCTCTGCTACCGCAGCCTTGGCCGTGGCGCTGCCCATGGGCCAGCCGGTATTGGCAGTCGCTGCGGGTTCTACCGGCGCTGCACCGGGGAAAGGAAAGGACTTGGCCAGCTCGCTCATGCTGACATTCATGTCCTTGAGCGTGGACAGCGTCATGCGCTGCACTTCCAGCGCCTGGATGGTGGCGGCCAGAGCGCGGCTGTTTTGCTCCAGCCAGAACTGCACGGCTTTCAGCTCGGCAATGCGCTTGTCAACCTCTTCCACGCTGACGGTGGGAGCCACCCATTGCGGCACACGGCCCATGGGGTTGGCCGCAGCGCCAGCGCTTTGCGCCAGCCCCTGCAGAAAATCAAAGCCAGGAATGAACTTGCCGAAACCAAATGCCGATGCGTCGCCGCTCATAGTGCTCTCCACTGCAGGGATGGATACCAGAATCCGCATCCGGACAGGGCCGGATGCGGAACTAGCTTACTGCACTTGCGATGTTCGCAGCAAACAAGGGAGCAGGCCGCAGCCCTGGCTCAAGTCATCAATGCTGATGCGCGCCATGGCCCATGTGCTGATGCCCGGCACCGGCCGCCGCAGGGGCTGCCACGCGCACCGGCAACTGCAGGCTCAGGCGCGAAACTGCGCCCTTGGCATCCTTGAACACCAGGGTCACGGGCACCTGGCTGTCCTTGACCAGCGGGGCCTTGAGTTGCTGCAGCATCAGGTGATAGCCACCGGGCTTGAGCTCCACGGCCACGCCCTGGGGCAGATCCAGCGCCTCGATGGCGCGCATGCGCATCACGTCTCCCTCCATCTTCATCTCGTGCACCTCGGCCACTGCAGCAGCCGTGGTTTCCACGCCCACGAGCTTGAGCGGCTCCTGGGCCGTCAGGCGCATAAAGGCCCCCGAGGCCTGCTGACCCTCCACGCTGGCGCGGGCCCAGGCATTTTCAACCTTGACATGGGCAGCATCGGCATGGGCCCAGGCGGCACCGGAAACCAGCAGCGAACCGACCAGCGAACCCAGGGCCATCACGGTAAAACGACGCATATTCATGAAACCATCTCCATTCAAATTCAGTCTGGACTTACGCAAACAAGGGTGCATCAAGATGGTCTTCTTGAAACGAAGCCCTTGCTTGAGCCTGATTGGCATAAGTCGTATCAATCTCAAATCGATCTGAAGCGCTTGACCATCAAGCGCCCTCAGCTATGTTTTTCAGAGTCTCAAAGGGCGGTGCGCGTACGGGCGGCAGGGTGGAGACAAAAGCTCTGCGAGCAACATCGGCCCAAGGCAGGGCATCGAGAATGGCACGGTGACTGCCCGGATCTGGCTGCTGCGCTGGCGGCGGCGCCAGCAGCGGCAGGCACAGCGCGCAATCCAGTCCATGCGGGGTGGCGGCATCGTCGCTGGCGGGGCTGGGCACCCAGTGTGTGCTGCCGCTGGCCGTGCACACAGCCTCCCAGCCGGCAGGCGGCGTGGCGCGCGCCCAGGGCGTGATCATGCTGACCAGCAGCACGCAGAACCATGCCCCCAGCGCCCAGCGCGCCATAAGGGCTGCCGGTTCGTGCCGAGGAGGGTGTGCGCGCCAATGCATGGGGCGATTGTAGGAGCTGGCCCGCTATCCGGTTGGCGACGCAGGGCTTGCACCACTTGCCTCTACGATAGCGTGGCCACGGATACCTATCTCTATGGGACTGACGCAAACAAGAATGCAGCATCGGCCTGCCTCCCAAGGCAGTCGTCTTGGCTGGACCCGTTTTGCGTAAGTCGTGACCTATTCACAGCAACCGATCAGGAGACAAGCATGCTGACTTTGTGCGGATTTTCGGCCAGCAACTACTACAACAAGGTCAAGCTGGCCTTGATGGAAAAGCAGATTCCCTTCGCGGAGGAACTCGCCTGGCTGGGCAGCACCAACCCCGAGGAATCGCCGCTGGGCAAGGTGCCATATCTGCGCACCCAGCATGGCGCCATCAGCGAGTCCGACGCCATCATCGAATATGTGGAAACGCTGTCCAGCAAGGTGCCGCTGTTGCCCTCGGACCCCTTTGCTGCCGCCAAGGTCCGCGAACTCTGCGTCTATCTGAACCTGCACCTGGAGCTGGTGGCGCGCAACCTCTACCCCCAGGCCTTCTTCGGCGGCAAGATCAGTGACGGCGCGCGCGACAAGACGCTGGAGCAGCTGAAAAAGAACATTGCAGCCTTCGCCAAGCTGGCCCGCTTCGACACCCCGTTCATCGCGGGCGACAGCTTCACGCTGGCCGACTGCAGCGCCATCGTGCACCTGCCCCTGGTCAGCAGCGCCTGCAAGATCGTGGGCGGCAGCGATTTGCTGGCCAAGCTGCCGGTGCGCGACTATCTGGCCCGCATGGGCGAACGTCCCACGGTGCAGAAGGTCAACGCCGACCGCAAGAGCAACACCGAGGAACTGATGGCACGGATACAGGCCAAGGCTGCGCGCTGATGCGCCTGGGCGCCTGGCTCGATCCGGTGATGCTACGCTCGGCTCCATCATGCAAAGCGCTTTTCATCTCGCCTACCACGTGACCGATCTTGACCAGGCCCGCCGCTTCTACGGCAGCGTGCTGGGCTGCCGCGAGGGTCGCAGCACCGACACCTGGGTCGATTTCGACTTCTTCGGCCACCAGATCTCCCTGCACCTGGGCAAACCCTTTGCCGTGAGCAACACCGGCAAGGTCGGCAACCATATGGTGCCCATGCCCCACCTGGGCGTGATCCTGCTCAAGCCCGACTGGCTGGCCCTGGCCGAACGCCTCAAAGCCGCTGGCACGGCCTTCATTCTGGAGCCGCAGGTGCGCTTCGAAGGCGAGCCCGGCGAGCAGTGGACGATGTTCTTCACCGACCCCTGCGGCAACCCGATCGAGGTCAAGGGATTTGCCAACTGGGAAGCGGTTTACGAACACTGATCCCCTGAGCCGCTTCGCCTGGGCGGCCCCGCGCCTTCCCCCGAAGAGGGGCGACACCCCTGGCTGCGGGGCGGCCCTTGCTGGCCGTCTCGCGCTTGGACTTCGCCGGCGTCACAGGCTCATCACTTCGAGCCAGGCCAAATGGGAAACCTGTACAGCTTGAGCGAAACAAGCCTCCAGTGCTTACCTGAACTGCGGTAGCGGCTATCAAAACAGAGTCTCCCCCATAGGCTACTGAGCACGCTCCATGAATCCCAGCAAACCGCTGCTGCGCTGCGTGGGACTGCCCATCGCCGACACCAACAGGCCGGGCACTTCGGTCCACAGCGAGAACGCCTTGCGCGCCCGCGTGATGCCGGTGTAGACCAGCTCGCGGCTGAGCACATTGCCGCCCTGCGCGGCCAGCACCAGCGCCGTGTGCTCGAACTCCGACCCCTGGCTCTTGTGCACCGTCATGGCAAATGCGGTCTCCACATGGGCCAGGCGCGCCGTGCTGACATGGTGCAGATGCTCGCCCTGCATGAAGTACACGCGCAGCCGCGCCGGGTCGGCAAAGCTGGGCAGTGCCATGCCGATATCGCCATTGAACACGCCCAGCTGCGCATCGTTGCGGGTGACCATCACCGGACGGCCCATATACCACTCGCCCTCCTTGCGTATGGCGCCCATGGCCTGCAATGCCTGCTCCACCGCGCGGTTCAGGCCCGCCACGCCCCAGCTGCCATCGCGCATGGCGCAGAGCAGGCGGTAGCGGTCGAAGGCGGCCAGCACGTCCCTCACCCATTGCTGGTGATCGGCCTCGGCGGCAAAGCCGCGCCCCTTGCCCTGACCATGTCTTTCCAGCACCTCGGCGTAGGCGGCATAGCTGGCCATGCTGCCACGGCCTTGCACGGCGCTGCGCACCACGGCCTCGACCTCACCGCCTTCACGTGCCCAGAGTTCGGCATGCAGGCCGGCCTGGGTCTGCATGCGCAGCAGCGCCATGGCAGAAGGTGCATCGCCGGCATTCACGGCCTGTGCAAGCTGACCGATAGGCCCGCCAAAGCGGCGGCTCTCGCGCAGCATGACGGTGTGCTGGGCCAGCGGCAAGGCCCTGGCTGGCGCCAGGTACTGCTCTGGCAGGCGCTGGCCCGTCACGCGCCCGGCATAGGCCGCGGTGTCCGGCGCGTAATTGCCCCGCTGCGCATCGCGGCACAGATCGCCCAGCACGGCACCGGCCTCCACCGAGGCGAGCTGGTCCTTGTCGCCCAGCAGAATCAGGCGCGCCGTGGGCGGCAGGGCCTGCAGCAGCGCGGCCATCATCTCGAGGTGGATCATGGAGGCCTCATCGACGATGAGCACGTCGACATCCAGCGGATTGCCCGCATGGTGGGCAAAGCGCCGCGTGTCGGGCCTTGCGCCCAGCAGCGAATGCAGGGTGCGTGCCGCCCCCATGCGCTTGACCAGGGCTTCCAGATCCAGCTCGCGGCCCACCGCCTCCTTCAGCTCCAGCAGCGAGCTGTCGATGGACTGCTTGAGCCGCGCCGCCGCCTTGCCAGTTGGCGCAGCCAGCGCAACGCGCAGCTGCGCGGCATCCGGCGCCGTGGCAAACAGCAGCGCCAGCAGGCGGGCGGCCGTATAGGTCTTGCCCGTGCCCGGCCCGCCGGTGATGACGGACATGCCCCCCCGCAGCGCCAGCGCGCAAGCCAGCTTCTGCCAGTCCACCGCATTCGCGGCAACGGCAGACGCGGTGAAAAGCCGTCCCAGCCAGTCGCGGATCCTGGGTTCGTCAAGCGCCACCGCATCGGCCGCCGTGCGTTGCGCCATATGCGCGGCGACACTGCGCTCGTAGTCCCAGTAGCGGCGCAGATACAGCAAGGGCGCAGCGCCGTCCAGCAGCACCAGCGGCTGACCTCGGTCTGCCGCTACCGCACCCGGCTGCACGACACGCACCACGGGGCTGCGGCGCAGGGCCTGCAGCCAGTCGGCCAGCCGGCCGGGCAATTGCTCCCATAGCGAATGCTGCAGTCGCTCGGCCTCCTTGGGCCAGGCGAGAATCTGATTGGGATCGCCAGCCAGCGCCTGCAAGGGCAGACAGCTGTGGCCGCGCCCCTCCATCTGCGCCAGCACGGCGGTGGCCACCAGCAGCGCGGGCCCGGCCTCGGCGTCCTGCGCTGCCACAAACGCCGCCAGGGCGCTGTCCAGGCGGCGCAGCAGGCCGGCATCTGCCAGGCGCTCCAGAGCGGCCAGCCAGTCCGTGGTGTCCGGCGCAATCCGGTCCCCATCCACGGGGGCGGCAAACAGGTCCAGCGTCTGCAGATCGGCTTTGCGGCGGCCCTTCATGGCTGCTCCTCCTTCGATTCTTGCTCGCAGTCGCCAAGCAGCGCATCAAGCCCTTGCAGCAGCGCCAGCGGCGGCTTCAGCACATGCATGCCGGCGGCCTCGCCATCGAGACCACGCAGGAAGAAATAGAGCGCGCCGCCCAATTGTTCCCGGGGGTCGTAGGCCGCGCCCAGGCGGCTTTGCAGCAGGCGGTGCAGAGCCAGCAGATACAGCGCCGCCTGCACGTCATAGCGATGTTCGAGCATGGCCTGCTCCAGCGCCTGAGGTGCGTAGGCCGCGCCGTCCTGGCCCAGGTGGTTGGTCTTGTAGTCCAGCACCCAGTAACGACCGCCATGATGAAACACCAGGTCGGCAAAGCCCATCAGCATGCCGTGCAGCTCGCGCTCGGGCAGCGCCGGGCGCGGCTGGCCGGCAAGGATGTGCCGGCGGCACAGCGCGTCGATGCGCGGTGCCGACAGGCGCCGCGCCGGCAGCCAGAACTCCATCTCGGGCAACAGCGCATCACCTCCGCCCAGCTGGGCCAGCGAGACACCGAGCGGCGCCAGCGGCTGGTGCACCACGGCGCGCAGCCACTGCAGCACATCGGCGGCCTGCTCCTTGCGGCCCGCGCGCTCGCAGCGGCGCAGCAGACGGGCCGCCAGGGGCTCGCTGTTGTCGGGATCATCCTCGGGCTGCAGCGCAAAGTCCTCGGCAGCCAGCCATTCCAGCTGGTCGTGCAGGAAATTGCCCACCACCGGGCCGCGCATGAAGCGGTGCCAGACCGCCGCATCGCTGCGCGCACCGGCGGCGAATCTGGTCAAGGTGGGCAGGGTGGTCATGACCTCGTTGATGACGCCCAGATCCAGCGCAGCTTCACCGGCCTCCTGGGCCTGCAGCGCACGCTCGTCCTCGGCAGGGCTTTGTGCGGCCACCGGCAGGACCGGCAGGCTGGGTGCGGCCATGGCGCGGGTCAGCGACGAAAAGCTGCCAATGCCCCAGCGGCGGTCGAACTGCGCCTCGTACACCGGCGCGGCGGCCAGGGCGGGCAAGGCCTGAGCGGCAACATAGCGCGAGGCCACGGGCAGTTCGGCCGGCAAATCCACCACGGCGATCTGCGTGCAACGCTCGCTCAGGGCCTGGATGCTGGCGCGCCAGCGGGCTGCGGACTGCGAAACAGCTCCGGCCAGCAGATAGCCCGCCGCACCCTGTTCGTTCGCACAGTTTTTGCTGTTGCCGCGCTTCATGGGGGCCAGCCCCATCCACAGCGCATGACGCGGACGGGTCAGCGCCACATAGAGCAGGCGCAGATCCTCGCGCAGGCGTTCCTTGTCGGCCTGCGCCAACTGTGCATCGTCGTAGTCCAGCACCAGCTCGCGCGCGGGTGCGCCATCGATCTGCACGGGCAGCGAAAGATAGGCCGCCTTGCCGTCCACAGGCCGGAAGCTGCCGCCAAACGGCAGGCAGACCAGTGGGTACTCCAGCCCCTTGCTCTTGTGCACGGTGACGACCTTGACCAGATCGGCATCCGATTCCAGCCGCACGATCTGCGCATCGCCGGCCGCGCCCGGGCTCTCGATCTGGGTGGCCAGCCAGCGGATCAACGCCTGCTCGCCCTCCAGCTGGGCGCTCGCGCCCTGCAGCAGCTCGGCCAGGTGCAGATAGTTGGTCAGACGGCGCTCGCCGCCCATATCCTGCAGCCAGCGCGCCGGCAATTCAAAGCGGTATAGCGTCTGGCGCAGCATGGCCAGCACGCCCAGGCGCAGCCAGAGGCTGTGCAGCTCCTTGAGCAGCTCGCTGCGCGCATCGAAGGCCTCGTCATCGCTGGCCAGCCAGGCCAGCTCGTCAAACGACAGACCCATCATGGGCGTGGCCAGGCCGGCGCGCACGGCCAGTCCGTCCAGGGGGGCGGCCACGGCACGCAGCCACAGCAGCAGATCCTGCGCCTCGCTGCTGGCGAATACCGAGTCCTGATCGGACAGATAGACCGAGGCCACATTGCGCCGCGCCAGCGCGCGGCGCACGGCTGTGGCTTCCTTGCCAGTGCGCACCAGCACCGCAACATCGGCCGGGCGCAGGCGCTGCAGCGGCTGGTCGCCCTCGGCAAAGCCAGTTGCAGCGTCCATCAGCCACTGCACGATCTGGCTGGCGCAGAACTCCGCCCCACGGCGGCGGATGTCGTCATTGCTCAGCGGCTCTTCGCTGCTGCCATCCCAGGCGATGGTCAACGCTGCCATGCGCTGGCTGCCCTGCATCAGCCGCTCCTTGCGGCCATTGGCCTTGACGCTCTCGAACGGCAGCGGATTGCTCTGCCCTGCGCGGAACATGAACGCGCCCTCGCCTTCGCGCACTTCAGCCTGCACAAACCACTGGTTGACCGCATCGACCAGCGCCTCGGTGGAGCGGAAGTTGGTGTCCAGCACATAGTGGCGGCCCTCGGTCGCCTGCCTGGCCTGCAGATAGCTGTAGATATCCGCACCACGAAAGCCGTAGATGGACTGCTTGGGGTCGCCAATCAGCAGCAATGCGCTGTCCGCGCGGTTGTCTGCCGTACGGTAGATCTGGTCGAACAGCCGGTATTGCAGCGGCGAGGTGTCCTGGAACTCGTCAATCAGCGCCACCGGGTACTGGGCCAGAATGCCGGCCTGCAGCGCAGGCCCGTTATCTCCGGCCAGGGCAGCGTCCAGGCGTTGCAGCATATCGGCAAAGCCGAAAGTGCCGGCCTGGCGCTTGAGCCACAGCAGGCGCTGCTGGACATGGACTGCAGCATGCAGGCGCAGCGCCACCTTGATCGACGGCAGCTCGGTCAACGCTTTAAGCAATTGCTCCAGCTCGGAAAATTCAGTGGGCAGCAGCAAGTCCATGGTCGAGCCCTTGAAGGCCTCGGCCATCCCCTCGGGGCGGAGGCGCTTGCGGGCGGAATCGCTGAGTTCCAGCGACCGGTTCAAGGGGTCTTGCGCCCAGACGATGAGGCTGTCGAACCAGCCCTGATAGTAGCGGGCCTGCAGCTTGCGCTTGTCCCACAGCGCAGCGCGGCCGTCAAGCTCGCCTTCGATCCAGCGCAGCATGCGCCCGGCCTTGGCGTCCCAGCCATCGGCCAGTGCCCGCAACCGCTGCGCACGCTCCGCCTGGGTCTGTGCAATGCATTCACCCAAGGTCCCGGCGCCCGCCGTGGCGGCGATGTCTTCACGCAGCAGCGACTGCATATCCTTGACCAGGGCCTGCACATCGGGCCAGACCTGCAGCGCCGTCTCCAGCAGCTCGCCCGACAGCGGATAGCACTGCTGGCGCCAGTAATCCTGTGCAGCCTCGGTCTGGCGCTGGCTTTCATCGGCCTCCAGTGTTTCATCAAACAGATTGCCGCTGTCGAAGGCATGCTCACGCAGCATGCGCTGGCACCAGGCATCTATGGTGTGGATGGCGGCATCGTCCATGCACTGCGCAGCCATATCCAGCCGCCAGGCGGCGGTATCGCGCTCCCTGCCTTCGGCATAGGCATCGCGCAGATCGCGCAGAAAGCTGTCGTGCGCAGCCGGTTCGGCCTCGCCGCGAAAGCATTGCACGGCCTCGATCAGGCGGTCACGAATGCGGTCCGACAGCTCGCGCGTGGCGGCCCGTGTGAAGGTCATGACCAGAATATCGGGCGGCATCAAGGCGCGGGCAAAGCCATTTTCTGCGCCATGGCCCAGCACCAGCCGCAGATAGAGCGCGGCAATCGTCCAGGTCTTGCCTGTGCCCGCGCTGGCTTCGATCAGACGCGAGCCCCAGAGCGGGAAATGCAGGGGCTGCAGCGCCTGGCTGTCGGGCTTCATGGGGTTGGCGGGCGTGCTCATGCCAGCTCTCCTGGTTGTTCGTTCTGGTCTGCACGCTGTATCAGGGGCAGGCTCTCGGTGTGCACCTGCGCGGCCAGCCAGTCATGCAGCGGGCCATAGACCTGCTTGGCCAGGGCGTGAAAGCGCAGATCGGCCGTCAGCGCCTCCCAGCCGGGGTAGCAGCGCGCCCAGCTGGGGTCTTCGCATTCGCCGCCCAGCATGTAGCCGCCCTCATAGGCCTGTGCTGCGGCGCTCAGATCGTCCAGGCCGGCTGCGATGGCGCTTTTGAGAGGCAACGGCAAGGGCTCGTTCTGGCCCGCCAGCCACAGCTGCATCAAGGCTTGCAAGCGCTGCGTGGCCGCCTGCGGCTCCAGCGGTTGCACCCAGACCAGGGTGTCGCGTGCGATCACGCCCATCAGCGTGTCGGTGCCCGTGCTGGAGAGCGCCAGACTGCGCACATAGATGGGCAGCAGCTTGTAGGCCTGCAGCTCGCCTTTTTTGTTCAGCAGCGTGCGCGGCTCCAGCGCAAACCAGCAACGGCTGTGGCCCGCATCCGAGGACGGCTCTTCGCGCTCCTGCAAGCCATCCACCCAGTCATCCAACGTGACCGCATCGCAGTGCAGCAACAGCCGCTCGCGCGGCGCCGCATGGGGCCATAACCGCATCTGCTGCTGCCAGGCCAGCAGCGACGGCGTGGCCTGGACCTGCAAGGCCTCGGCCTCGCGCCTGCCGAGACCCGCCAGCGGCAGCACGCCGGCACGCCCCAGACGCTGCACCTGGCGCTGCACCTGCAGACCCACGTCCAGCGCCGCATCATGCGCCAGCTGCGTGCGCACGCCTTGCTGCAGTTGCTGAATCAGGCCGTAGGCGGTCAGACCATCGACGCTGAAAAGCTCGTCGTCCTCCAGCAGTTCCTCGTCCTGCTCGAAGCGTACCTGCAGGCGGTTGCGCAGAAAGCTGCGTGCAGGATGGCGCAGAAATTCCGTCAGGCGTGCCAGCGTCAGCGGTACTTCGGGGTCAGGTTCGAATGCGGCCACGACAGGCAGCGACTGCGCCTCCCGCTCTTCATGCGCGCCATACCATTCGCGCGCGAAAGTCGACAGCCCCGAAGCCTGTTCAAAATAGCGGCGGCTGAAAGGCTGCAAAGGATGCTGGCGGGTGCGCTGGGCCAGCAGCAGATCTCCGCGCTCGCTGGCGCAAAGGCCTGCGCTGCCTTCGCCCTGCCAGCCTTGGCGCAGATAGTCACGCAGCTGCGAGACCAGCACCGAGGGGGGCTGTTCGCTGTTGTCGCGCACATGGCGGCCGGCCCAGCTGATGTAGAGCTTGCTGCGGGCCGACAGCAAGGCATCCAGCATCAGCTGGCGGTCATCGTCGCGGCGCGCGCGGTCGCCGGGGCGCTGCTGGCCGGGCAAGGCCATCAGATCGAAGTCCACGCGCATGGCGCGGCGCGGGTAGTCGCCATCGTTCATGCCCAGCAGGCACACCACATCGAAGGGAATGGCGCGCATGGGCATCAGCGTGCAAAAAGTCACGCCGCCGGCGCGAAAGCGCTGGTTGAGCGCGGGCTCGGACAGGGCCTGCAGCCAGGCCTCCTGCGCCACTTCCAGCGGAATCAGGGCATCGAAGCCCGCTTGCTCGCAGGCGGACTGCCAGCCGACCAGGGCCGTGTCGAGTGCGGCGCACAAGGCCTGGTCCTCATCGCCCTGCGCGACAAAGAAGTCATCCATCAGACTGCGAAAACGCTGGGCCCAGACCTCGGGAGCCACGGCCGTTGCAGCCGTTTGCCACCACTGCAGCATGCGCCCCAGCAAGCTGGCCAGCGATCCGGCCAGCTCGGCCGTCAGGCCGCCCACTTCGTCATAGGGCTCCATGCCGGCAAAAGCCTGTGCATCGTCGAAGGGGGCCTGCAGCGCCGGCCCGCTGGCATAGCCCAGCAGCATGCGGCGCAGGCCGAACCAGGCGCTGTTGGGATCACCACAGGCCGCCAGGCCCAACTGGGCGCGCTGCGCATGGTTGAGCCCCCAGCGAATGCCTGCGCCGGCCATCCAGTGCGTGAGCTGGGGCAGATCGTCGGCCGCCAGCCCCACCCGCGCCGCCACGGAGGGGACATCGAGCAGATCGCACAACTCGCTCAGGCGGCAGCGCTGCTGAGGCAGCTTGAGCAGCCATTGCAGCGCGGTCACCAGCGGGCTGCTGGCGCGCGCGCCCACGTCGGCAATGTCAAACGGGATATGGCGCGCATCGTGGCGGCCGTACTGACCGAACACGGCGCGGATGGCGGGTGCAGCTTCTTCAATCGACGGCAGCATGACCACCACCTCGCGCGGCGCCAGCGCTGCGCGGCCCGCAGCGGCAGGCTCGGCCAGCCATTGCAGCAGTTGATCGTGCAGCACTTCGAGCTCGCGCACCAGGCCATGGGCCTTGCGAAAGACGATGGACTGGTCGGCCGCCGCGATCTCGACGGCAGGGTGCTCAGACATGGGTACCAGATCGCGAATGCGCTGCTGCACCTGGGCCAGCAGCGGTGCGTCGATCAGCTCGCCCGCCTCGGCCTCGTCATACACATCCACACGCGGCCAGCCCCATTGCATGGCGGTGTCATCCGTGGTGTCGAAGGCATCGAGCTGACGCACGTAGTCACGGCTTTGCCGTCCCCAGGCCGCCAGCAGCGGATGGGCATGGGCGTGCATGGCGGCCAAGGGAATCTGCGCCAGGTCCTTGCCGCCCTTGTCGGCGTGGCGGCGGCGCTGCTGGCGCAGCAGCTCGCGCCCGTCGATGGCATCGGCCCAGTGAAAGCGGCAGGGGTTGGGAACGGCAATCAGCACCTGGCTGTGCTGGGCAATGCCGCTCAGAAACTGCATCAGCGACAGAGGCATCTGGCTCATGCCGAACACCACCACGCGGCGCGCCAGCGGCGTGACCGGCGGCCGGCCGCTCTGCAGCGCGTCCAGAATCCGCGCCAGCAGGGCCGGGCGGGTGGCGGCACGCTCCTGCTCATCGAGCTCGGCCAGCACCTTGCGCCACAGCTGGGGTTGCCAGAGCTGCCCTTCGGGCACGGGCGCATCGGGGCGTCCCGCCGTGCGCAGCACATCCTCGCCCTGCTCCCAGGCGGCCAGCCAGTCGGCGCGGTAGATCTGGTACTGGTCAAACAGGTCCGCCAGCTTTTCTGCCAGCTGCAGCAGGCGCTGCGGCTCGCCAGGGCGCAGAAAGTTGGCGATCGGTGCGAATGCAGACTCGCCCAGACATTGCGGCAGCAGACGCATCAGGCGCCAGATCATGGGCGTCTTGTCCAGCGGCGATTCACGTGGCACCTCATGCCTGCCCAGAATCTGCCGGTAGCTGCGCCAGACAAAGCGCGCCGGCAACTCGACCTGTGCGGCGGCGCACACGCCCTGCTGCCCGGCCATGCGCATCTTGAACCACTCGGCCATGCCGTTGCTTTGCACCAGCACGATCTCGGGCTCCAGCGCCTGCAAGGGGTGCGCGGCCAGCCAGGCCAGCACGGTATCGGCCAGCGCCTCGGTCTGGTTGCCGTGAATGGCGATCAGGCCCGGCTGCCAGTTAGCTGCCGGTTGCGACGCCCTTGGTTGCTGCTCTGCTGTCACACGCGCTCCTGTGCCTGTCTGTGCACGATGAAAGCTGCAAGCTTAACGGCAGCATGCAAGCGCTATTAAATGAAAAGCTGGTTGCGCTCACCCACAAAGCAAACTGGAGCTGAAACACCTTGAAATCAAGCTAAAGCAAGCGCAAGCCGCTCTGCTTTCTGCTGCCCAGTACCCATGCCCATTGCTGACATTCGAGGCGGCAATGAGAAAAGCCCCAGATCATTGCTGATCTGGGGCTTCATGTCTGGTGGCCTGGGACGGAATCGAACCGCCGACACAAGGATTTTCAATCCTCTGCTCTACCGACTGAGCTACCGGGCCTTTGCTGTCCAGCAACTTGAATTTGCCGAAGCTGCGATTATAGGCATATTTTTTCCGCTTCCTGCCCCGCCGGGGCATTTCAGCCCGAAGCATTCGCCGACCTGCGAATACTGCCAGGGCGCGCATTTTTCCAGGACGTATATGCAAAGCCAAAGGTCCGAGTAGCGCAGCCGCAAAATCAATATGACCACCTATCAAAGCCTCCAGGGATTCAATGACACATCAGGTCCAGTTCCGCGAACGACGCTGTCTTACCCAAGCTGGTTATAGCGGCACGCGCAGCATGCTGTTCAAGGCTTGCTCCAGCAATGCGACCAGCGACGGGAAAGACCTCACATCGACATGGGCAGGGATGTTAGATGGGTATTGTTTGAGCCGGGGGTGGTTCATGGCGTGATCCTGAGAGGGCTTCATGTGGTTCTAAGCGCACTACATACGCTGCTGCCGAATGAACTCCGCGACACGCTCGCCTATGACCGTGCATATCGCGTTGGTGTTGGTCGATGCAATAGTGGGCATGACGGATCCATCAGCCACGCGCAGGCCACTCATCCCGTGTACACGCAATTGTGGATCCACGACGGACTGCGCTGCATCCGAGCCGATTCGACAAGTCCCCACCGGGTGATAGGCGGTCGCTCCCGTGGCACGCAGATAGGCCAGTAACGCTTCGTCGCTGGCGCCGTTCGGGCCTGGACGAAGCTCCTCCTCAATCCAATGAGACAGCGGAGCAGCGGCTGCCATCCGGCGCGAGAGCCTGAGCGCATTCAAGCAAGCGTCGATGTCACGCGCATCAGTAAAGTGGTTGGCAACCAAACGAGGATCCCCTTGAGGGTCTCTGCTGGCGATATGGCAAGTACCACGCGAATGCGGACGAATTTGAAAGGAGGCCAAGGTTACTCCCTCAAAATCATCCAGGACCATCGCACCTTTGGCGCGGTTATTCGATGAGCTCACTTGCTGGACCTGCAGCTTCAGATCGGCATTCGTGCCCTGTCCATCTTCGGCCACAAAGGCCTGCGCAGTGATTGAGTTGGTGGACAGCGGCCCATCACGCCTGAGCAACCAGCGTGCCCCCCACCTAGCCTTGCCGAGGACGCTGTTCAGCGGCCTATTCCAGCTCACCCCTTTTTGGGTGCGATAGACCATGGGACTATAGACATGCTCCGACAGGTTCTCACCCACCATCGGCAACTCCAGCACTACCGGCACTCCCACAGCTTCCAGCACCTCGCGTCGGCCTATGCCTGACAGTTCAAGCAGCTGTGTCGAATTGAAGGTGCCACCGCAAAGGATAACCTCATGCTTTGCGTAGAGCTTGACTTCCCTACCCTCATGGAGTGCCTGAACTCCGACCGCCCTCTTTTCTTGCAAGAGCAAACGTGTGACCAAGGTGTTTGGAAGCACTTGCAGATTCGCGCGCGATTGGGCTGGGTCCAGGTATGCCATGCGCGTATTGCAGCGCACGCCTCTCCGGGTATTGAACTGCAAATGACTGCCGCCGAATCCGCCCGCGTTGTAGTCTGCGACACGGCGTCCGACGCCAGAAGCCTCGAGAGCATCCAGAAAGGCGTTGGCCAGAGGATCCACCGGAGAGAACTCCGTGATCGTCACGGGACCTTCATGCCCGCGGAATCTGTCATCACCTCGGCCAAAACTTTCGATGCGCCGAAACCACGGCAGGAGGTCTGCATAGGCCCAACCAGGACAACCGTCTGCCGCCCATTCGTCATACAGATGCGGCGTCCCGTGCACCCAGATCATCCCGTTGACTGTCGACGATCCGCCAAGAACCCAGCCGCGCGGCCAGTAGATCTGACGCCCATTGAGCTGCGGATCGGGCTCTGTGTGAAAGTTGCGCAGGTAGATACCTCTACCCAGCACCGTACCGACGCCTAGCGGAATCTTGCTCCATATATTGCCATCGGGTGGACCAGCATCGAGAAGGAGCACCCTCAGGTCAGGGTTCTCGGAAAGCCGAGCCGCAGCTGCAGCGCCTGCAGACCCTGCCCCCACAACAATGTAGTCGAATGTGTCGCGGTTCATGCCAGCTCCACCATCAGCTTGCGTGCTGCCATGCGCATGCGTACAAACTGAATATCAGGAAGAATTGGCTGCGGCTGCTGCGCCCCGACTCGACGTGCATCAGGGCGAACGCACAATTCAACAAAGCTTGCTCCCTTCGCCGAAAGCAGCCGGGGAAGCGCATCCTTCCATGCAGCAAAGCTGTCAATTCGCTCCGCACTCTGGTACCCGGCGGCGAGTGCCATTGCGGTGAAATCCACACTCGGCTCTGTCGCCACGACCGGGAGATTAGTTATGCCATTGAACTGCACTTGGTTGTTGATGACGACATGCAGGTAACGGTTAGGCTGATTGCGGGCTACCGTGGCCAGGCTGCCAAGCTCCATCAAGAGGCTCGCATCGCCGTCGAGCACGACCACAGGCACGTCAGGCCGGCTCAAAGCGATGCCAAGCCCCAGTCCTGCGGCCCCGCCCATCAGCGGAACGGAGTCGATCCGGCGATGCGTCTCGCCCAGCTCATCAAGTACCAGCATCGAAGACATGGTGGCGACCAGCACCGCGTTCGGCTCAAGAACAGCCCTTGCCTGGATCAATTCGGCCATGACGCTACCAAGGGCCAGCGTCGGAAGATGGTTATTCATAAGGCGTCGACTCCGCGTCAGTTCCAAGTGATGTGGCGTCCGACCAAAACCACAGCAGCGGTCTGAGCTTGGCGCGCGTGTGTATAGGCTTGTGCGATCGCGGCGACGTCCGAATCCTCTTCAATCGTCCAATAGCGAAATCCGATGGCATCCAGAAAAGGTTGCATTAACCTCACCATGCTGCGACGCGACTGGGTCATGGGCTTGGTAAAGTTGTCTACCTCCCGGCCAAACTGCCCGGCCAAAATCACGAGGGGGATACCCGCATCCAGACACACGGCCCGAAGGGAGTTGAAGCCCTTGTAGAGGCCCTGGTTCTGCAGCATGACCACGGGAGTTCTCCCGCCCAGATACAGGCCGGCAGCCGTGGTCAGCGCTTGATCCTCAGTTGCTGCGAAAACATTCCGGATGCCGCAGGCTTGGTCCGCAATCCGCTCATGAAGGGCAAACTGCACAAAATCCGGGACGGTGACAGCATGCGTCACGCCTTCGTTCTGCAATGCCGAAAGCATCGAAGAAGCACTAGGCCCTCCCGGAGGATTCGGCATCAAGTGTGTGGAAACAGTCATAGATCTCCTGCTAGGTGACTCTGTGTCACCGTCATAGAATCAACAGCTGTAGTCTTCGCCTATCACGTGATCGCCACTGTCAAAAATTCGACAATGCCTCTCGAATCGACCAATAACGTTACTGAGCAAGCGCACGCCTGTATGACTCAGGCACTTGGTTTCCGGGATTGCTCGAAGGCCCTCATCGAAGAAATGCTGGCCTTGGGGCGCGCACGCCAGCTTCAGCGTGGCGAGTACCTGGGTCGACGAGGAGACAAACCCACTCGCGCCTGGTTGCTGCTCGATGGCTTGCTGGAGAGCGTGTCACTGCGTAGCAATGGACACCGGCATCTGCTGGGCTTGGTCTTGCCCGGCGACTTCTTCGGACTTGTTTGCGTCATCGATGGGGGCACCTACTCCAACGACCTCTCCTCACGGGGAGAATCGCTCGTCTATGGCTGGGCGATTGAGGATTTGCAGGCCTTGCGTACACGTCACCCCATCTTGGTCCAGGCATTCGAAAAACAGATCGCCTTCCGCTACCGGCTGACAATGGCGCGGCTCTCCATAGACTCTGGCGTGCCTCTTGAAAGTCGTGTGGCCTCAATGCTGGAGATCCTGGCTGACCTGCACGGAAAACAAGACGGAGACCGTATCCTTCTCGACGTCAAACTGTCTCAGTCTGACCTTGCCGACTGGCTGGGCCTGAGCCGGCAGCGCATCAATTTTGCCCTCCGGCAGTTAGAAGCATCCGGCGTCATCAGCCTGTCCTATGCAGCCCTGAGCATCACGAACAAGGCCGGACTGAAAGCCATCGCCCAGGGATGAGCATCGAGGCAGCGCCGGCCTTGTGGTCCTCAGAAACGGTGGCTAATTCCGATACCGATGCCGAAGGTAGAAGACGCGCTGGAGTCCCCTTACAGCGCGGCGATGTTGATGGGCTCCAGCCGGCAGCCCTTCTGGAACTGATTAGTGAACACACCCACATTCAAGCTCGTGCGCTTCGAGATCGCATAGTCACCCGACAAGACATAGGAGTTCTTAGTCCCATCCCTGCCCTCCACGCCGTCCAAGGATTTTCCTCTGTCAGGGTAGAGCGCAAACTTAAGCGTAACGCAGGGACTCGCCGCCCACGCAACACCAAGATGAGGAATCTGATTTCGGGATTCGACCTGACTCGCCTATAGTGGATCCATGGTAGCAACGACGTAGTGCGCGTACACGCGCCTCGGTCCGATCGGCACATGTCCACCAACACCGTAAGCGATGTGTTCCGAAATCATGCCATTGCCAGCCGCCTCTGGTCCTTTGTATTTCACCGCCCAGACCACCACCGTACACTGCGGCGTGACCTGGACCAAATCAAAGGGCTGACTGCGTCCCGAACTGTTTTTCAATGCAGCGCTCAAACCCAAACCTAGCCCCTTCGGACCTTGGAGGCGCAATTTGATGCTGTCATCTGCGCGAACGTCGTTCTGTGCAAACTTGTTTACGCCAAACGCAACCAATGGTGTCACCTCCAAGCCCGATCCGGATACGTTGTGACATCCAGGGATTGAGCGACACGCTCCGGCCCTGCGTGAAGTTGGCGCCCCAACGTGAGCAGAACCACACTGTTCAGTGCCAGCCCCACGGGGGATTCGCAATTCCAGAACTTGGCAGCATTGACTGGTGCCCCGGTGTCGATGGCGATGCCACTCTCCAGGCAGAACATTGCGCGCATGCCACCACCCAAGTCTTCCACACCTCGAAGACCAAAGTTCGATGGAGAGAATGTGCTGTTGGCCAGATTCACAGAACCTTTACCGCTCGCCTGATCCGTTCTGTAATCCACCGCGGCAGTGGTCCGACCATAGAGCGTCAATGAACTGCTTGTCGTCTGGGCCACTGCGGCTGCAACAGGGAACACAAGCATCGGCATCAGTAAGGGCACACTCCATCGAAATTGCGTTTGTCTCTCCATGGTTGTTGCATGAGCGATGGATGCTACGAACGAGGTCCATCGAGGACTGTCAAACTTCAGACAAATCTGCCTCCATGGGGCTAGGATGGCTGGCCCATCTGAGGTCTGCGCTGCAATGTCGAATTCTTGACAGTTTTCTAGGTGTACGACTCGTATGGTCGACACCATCATTCATCTGGAATTGGAACGGAGAAACGCATGGCGACTACCCTCGACGCTGAGCTTGCAGGCGACCCAGCATCATTCTTCGCGGGACATATTGGACACACACTCGCAAACTCGACCCCCCATTGGCAGACGCCCAAACGGGCGGCAAAGGATGTACCCAATGTTCTGGTCATTCTGCTGGACGACTTGGGTTATTCGGACTTCGGCTGCTTTGGCGGTGAGATAGCAACTCCTCATGTGGATCGCTTGGCAGCCGGTGGACTGCGCTTCAGCGGCTACACGACGGTTCCCATGTGCACCCCTGCACGCGCAGCCTTGCTGACCGGAAAGAATCCGCACAGCGTGGGCTGCGGATGGTTGACACACAATGATCCTGGCTACCCTGGCTACAAAGGGGAGATGAGCCAGGACTCTCCAACCATGGCAGAACTGCTGCGTGCACAGGGATACGCGACCTACGCCGCAGGCAAATGGCACAACACCTATGACGCCAACGCCCGGCCCGGCGGCGACCTACGTTCCTGGCCCCTGCAACGAGGCTTCGACCGCTTCTATGGATTTCTGGGGGCGGAGACCAGCTACTTCCACCCTGACCGAATGATGGAGGGCAATGAACCCGCCTCCGCAGACACGTTCGCTCCCGGCTACTTTGCACCGGACGATTACACCGACCGTGCTCTTTCGTGGCTGAGTGAACACCATTCCAACGCCCCCGGGAAACCATTCTTTCTCTATCTCGCGCTACAGAGCCCTCATACGCCATTGCAAGCCAAGCCGGATGACCTAGCCCGCAATGCAGGCCTCTACGACGACGGCTGGGAGCAGGCGCGCCGCGCACGTTTCGAGCGCCAGCGCTCTCTTGGACTGATTGATGACCGTTTTGGTTTTGCCTCTCTCAATCCAGGCATCCCACCGTGGGACACGCTGGATGCAGGGCAAAAAAAGTACTTTACGCGCCACATGGAGGTATATGCAGCCCTCGTGAACAACGCAGATCAGAACATCGGCAAGGTTCTACGGCTTCTCGAATCCTCCGGGCAACTCGACAACACGCTGGTCATAGTCACCTCTGATAACGGCGCCAACTCCATTGGTGGTCCTGAAGGGGTACTCAATCTTCAGGGGCGACGCGCGGGTCTACCCGAGGATCAAGAGGTGGTCAAGCAGTTGCTCGACTCCTGCCGCATGGGCAGCGCGGACACATATGGAGCCTATCCAAGCGGATGGACTCAGGTGAGCAACACGCCATTTCGCTTTTACAAGCGTACCCCCATGGCGGGCGGTATCCGGGTACCGCTGGTTGTGCACTGGCCCAAGAAAATCAAGCACCACCAGGGAAAAATTCGCCACCAGTGGGTACACGTCACCGATCTTCTGCCCACGGTGCTGGACGTTACTGGCGCATCCTACCCGGAGACTTTCAACGGCCTACGTACGCGGGGCATGGATGGCACCAGCTTCGCCGACATGATGAACAATGAAGGCGTCGAGCAAAAGCGACAGCGGCAGTACTACGAACTACAGGCCAACCGCGGCTACATCAGCGGTCGCTGGAAGATCGTTTCGCTGCAGCCACCTCGACAGCAGATGAACCTAGATCAGTGGATGCTGTTTGACATCGAGAGCGACCCGGCGGAGATCAAGGATCTTTCGCAGCAGCATCCCGATGTGGTGTCGCGGCTCGCTGCGGAGTTCGAAACAGATGCCACTGCAAACTATGTCTACCCACTGGACAATCGGGATGATGTCCGAGCAGTTTCGGTACCTCCGCACGAGCTGGCATCATTGAATCAGCGCCGGGAATTTCTGCCTAGCGCACGCTGGATACCTCCGACGGTCATCTCGCCCATGATTGCGGATCGCGACTACCTGCTGAGCACAGCTTTCCACTGGCAGGCTGGGGACAAAGGGATAATTTTCTCCATTGGAGATCCGTTTTGCGGCATCAGCCTCTTCGTCCTTAATGGGGAACTTCACTTCGTCTACCAGTGGTGGTTCAAGCCCACAGAAATTGCCCCAATACCGCTACACCCGGGAGTGCAACACTTTGAGCTCCGCTACTCGGCCAAGGGCAATCGCCAGGGTATCGGCCAAGTACAGCTTAACGGGCAACCTATCTGCCAAGAAACAGATTTTTCACCCACTATGGTGCGAATTCCTTCAGGGGGCCTATCCATCGGGCAGAGCAGAAGAATGCCAGTGAGTGCACGGTGCGCAGGGTTGGGAGTTTTCGCCTACACAGGCCAAGTCGAGCAGGTCGTGATTACACCTGGCCCGCAGGCGCCGGGTACGCCGCTGGTGATTGACGAGGCTGCAGTGCAAGCATCGATCAGATGCTTGTCACAAACGCCTCTCACCGCATCTCCCCATTGAAGGGAAGTGTATTTCTTGTAATTCCGGGCGCACCAAGTGATCGTCGCGCTTTTATGAACTTTGCCACGGATGCCCGACGTTTGAATCCTCAGAACCGCATCAGGTAAGGCAAGACTGGACCGACGCCTCCCGGATTTGAGTAGCGTCTGACTCTGGAGTCCAATCCCGAAGACAGGAGATTGGACGTGAAAAAGAGATTTACAGAAGAACAGATCTTTGGCTTCCTGCGAGAAGCGGAATCTGGACTGCCAGTGGCAGAGCTGTGCCGCCGGCACGTTTTCTCTGAGGCCAGCTACTACCTCTGGCGTAACAAGTTCGGCGCCATGACCGTCTCGGACGCGAAACGGCTCAAGGAGCTAGAGCTTGAAAACGCCCGTCTCAAGCGGCTGCTGGCCGAGTCCATGCTGGAGAACGAGGTGACGAAAGAAGCCTTGAGAAAAAAGTGGTGAGCGCACCTGCACGGCGCGAGTCGGTGCGCCACATGATGAGCTGTGGACTCAGCGAACGCCGCTCACTGCTCGTCATCGGCATGAGCGCCAGCGCCTACCGCTACAAGCCCGCTGAAGACCGAAACGGTGCCTTGAAGGACAAGATCATCGCTCTGGCGCCACGCCATCGCCGTTACGGCGCCGGCATGATCTATCTCAAGCTCAGGCAAGCTGGCGAGATCGTCAACCACAAACGGGTGAACCGCCTGTACGCCGAGGCTGGTTTGCAGGTAAGGAAACGCGAACGCAAAAAGATCCCGCTGGCCGATCGCCACCCGCTACAGCGTCCGATGACAGCCAATCAAGTGTGGTCGATGGACTTTGTCTTTGACCGCACGGCCGAAGGACGCAGCATCAAGAGCCTGACGGTAGTCGATGACGCGACCCACGAGGCGGTAGCCATCGTGGCCGAGCGAGCAATGGGGGGCAACCAGTTGGTGCGCGTCGTGGATCAACTCGCCATCACAAGGGGACTGCCCAAAGCGATCCGAACTGACAACTACTATGCATTTACTACGGCAAGGAGTTCTGCGGTCGAGCCATGCTGAACTGGGCCCACGCCAGGGGTGTTCAGTTGTTACTCATTGAGCCTGGCAAGCCCAACCAGAACGCCTACATCGAATCGTTCAACGGCCACTTCAGAGAGGAATGCCTGAACGAACATTGGTTCACCAGCTTGGCACATGCCCTCGTGATCGTCGAGGCTTGGCGCCGGGAATACAACGAGGAACGGCCAAAGAAGGCCGTCGACGAACTGAGCCCGGCGGCATATGCTCAAAGGCTGATGCAAGACCCGTTGAATTAATCCCCGGACTCCAAAGCCCAATGCTACTGAAAACGGGGGTACGTCAGCACCCTCACCGCCTCTGTGCTCAAAGCTTGCACGAAACCTGCAGCATAAGCCACCACAAAATGTGTAGCAGTGTAGACCACCCCAGGTCCCTGGCATTGCACCGGGAGCCAAGGATTCTTTTCCTCAGGCGCGAACAGAAAAGCCCTAGATCATTTCTGATCTAGGGCTTCATGTGTGGTGGCCTGGGACGGAATCGAACCGCCGACACAAGGATTTTCAATCCTCTGCTCTACCGACTGAGCTACCGGGCCTTTATCAACACTCTGGAGTGCCGAAGCCACGATTATAGGCACACTTTTCGACCCAAAGTCGAAAACTGCGATTTTTTTTGGAAATTATCCGCGGCGATTGCGTCCGAGGTCCACGCCCAGCTGACGCAGCTTGCGATACAGGTGGGTGCGCTCCAGGCCGGTCTTCTCGGCCACGCGCGTCATGGAGCCGCCTTCGCGGGCCAGGTGGAATTCGAAATAGGCTTTTTCAAAGCCGTCGCGCGCCTCGCGCAAGGGACGGTCAAGATCGAAGCCCTGGTGCGAATTGGGCAGGTTGTCTTCCGCCGCCTGGGCTGTGATGCTGACCACGGCCGATGGCGCCGTGCCGTTGCTGGCATGCGCTGCAGTTTCCGCGCCCTGGCTGGCCGTGCTGCGCGCCAACCCCTGCTCCACCGCCTTGAGCAGCTTCTGCATGGTGATGGGCTTTTCGAGGAAGGACAGTGCACCGATGCGCGTGGCCTCGACGGCCGTTTCGATGGTCGCATGACCGCTCATCATGATGACGGGCATGGTGAGCTGGCCGGCCGTGGCCCATTCCTTGAGCAAGGTGACGCCGTCGGTATCCGGCATCCAGATGTCCAGCAGCACCAGATCGTAGTTGTGGGTTGCCCTGGATACGCGTGCCTGCGTGGCGTTCTCCGCCACGTCCACACTATGACCTTCGTCGTTGAGGATTTCCGACAACAAATCCCGGATCCCCAGTTCGTCGTCGACCACTAGTATGTTTGCCATGTGTCTAAAGCCTGTTGCTATGCCTTGTGCAGAACGGGATCAAGCCGCCCCCGCACGGTCGTTAGGTACAAATGATAGCGACACTCGCGCGCCTTGCACTACCCCGTCTTCCTCTCGATTACCCAGGTCCACTCTTGCGCCATGCTCGTCGGCGATTTTCTTGACCACGGCCAGACCCAGACCTGTGCCGCGGGACTTGGTGGTCACATAGGGCTCGAAAGCTCTTTGAAGAATATTGGGAGCAAAACCTGTGCCACTGTCGCTGATGCTCAGGCGCACACGCTGGGCCGTGTCCATCCAGCGGGTTTCGATGGTGACGGAGCCCGGAGTCTGCCCTGTTTCCTGCGCTCTTTGCGCCGTGGAATCTTGCGCATTTTGCAAAAGATTGTGGATGACCTGGCGCAATTGCTGGCTATCGCCCTGAATCAGCGGACAGGCTTCGTCAAGCGATGCCTCCACACGCACCGTCGCATTCTCTTCGCCATAGAGCTGCAGCACCTCTGCGATCAGTGCATTCAGATCCAGCGCTTGCAGATTGGCTGCCGGCAAACGTGCGTACTCACGAAACTCATCGACCAGACGCTTCATGGCGCCCACCTGGTCGACGATAGTCTTGACCGATTTTGCCAGCAGCGCCTGCTCCGCAGGCTGCAGCTTGTCGGTCAGCTTCATCGCCAGACGCTCCGCAGACAGCTGAATCGGCGTCAACGGATTCTTGATCTCATGCGCCACGCGGCGCGCAACCTCGCCCCAGGCCTGTGCACGCTGGGCCGAGACGATCTCCGAAATATCATCGAACACCAGCAGACGCTGGTCATCGGGCAGCTCCGCACCACGCATGACGAGGCTGGTGGTGTTATGCACCACATCGCCATTGCCGCTGCCACCGTCCAGCTCATAGACCTGCTGCCAGCGGTCGCGCCCCTGCTCGGCCGAAGCATCGCCCAGGAAAATCTCGAACTGCTCCTGCACCACGCGCGCGAAGTCCTGCAGACCCGAGACATCGCGCAGACGCTTGCCCTGGAACACCGCCATGGGCGCACGCAGAATGCGTGTTGCACCGGGATTGCTGAGGACGATGCGCCCGGAGCGATCGAGCACGATGACGCCCGAAGTAAGGTTGTCCAGAATGGTCTGCAGATTGCTGCGCGCAGCATCGAGTTGCAGCAGATTGCGGTTGGCATCGGAGCGTGCATCGGCCAGTTGCTGGGTCATGACGGCAAAAGAGCGCGTCAGCCCGCCAATCTCGTCCTTGCTTTGCAGCGCAGGCTTGGGACGCAAATCTCCACGCGCCACATCGCGCATGCCCTGGGCCAGCAACAGCAATGGCTTGGCCAGCTGATTGCCCAGCACCACGGCCAGCACCACGGCACCAAACACGGCCAGAAACAGCGCCAGCGTCAGAGTGCCGATATACATGCGCTGCAACCCACCGCGAGCCAGTGCTCGCTCCTGGTATTCGCGATTGGCCTCCTGCACGGCCAGGGCATTGCTGACCAGGGCTTGCGGCAGGGGAATCGTGGCCTGCAGATAACGAGCCTCCTCCAACAGATTCACGGCCGAGCTGGGCACCAGCGCCAGTGTGCGCACCTTGGCGTTGGCCGCAGCCTGATCGGCAGGCACGTCACCGGCATCATCCAGGCCTTCGATGCTGGCCACGGCACGCTGACCGCCCTGCTCCCTCAAGCTGCGCAGCAGCTGGGTGTTGGGCCGCTCCGGCGCCAGGCTGAACTGAGACTGACCGGCACTTGCAATGGCCTTGCCTGATGCATTCCAGAGCACCACATCGGAGGCACCGATCTGATCTCGGATGCGCTCCAGCATCAGTGCCGCACCGGCATCCGAGGTCTGAGAGAGCTGAAGGCCTGCCGTGCGCGTGTTGTTGGCCATGTCATTGGCCACGGTATCCAGTGTGGCACTGGCCAGGCTCACACCCGCAGACAAGGCCCCCTCGACCTTGACGTCAAACCAGCTCTCTATCGAGCGCGAAACAAACTGGTAGGACACCACATAGATCAACAAGCCCGGCAGCAAACCCACCAAGGTGAAGATGCCCGCCAGCTTGAGCAACAGCTTGCTGCCAAAACGCCCGCGCCTGAGCCGCAGAGCCAGGCGCAAGCCGCCCCAGAACAGTACCAGCAGCAGCAATCCGGCCACAACGACATTGGCGGCAAACAGCCAGTTGTAGTTGCGCTCATAGGCCAGCCGGTTATTCGTGGCCAGGGTCAGCAGGAACAGCAGCAGCACCCCCACCACCACCATCAGCGCCACGCCCGTGCCAACGGCCCAGCGCGTGGCGCGCGACCAGCGCGCGGCAGAGGAGCCGCTGGCTTCGCCATCCAGGAGCTTGAAGTCAGCCATCAGGGAGCAGCCTCCAGCGTCTGTGTGCGCGACAGTTGCAGATTCCAGCCCGAGCGCCCCAGCGCCCCAATCTGTAAAGGTCTGGGCAGGGACGACAGATCTATGCGAAAGCGCAGTTGCACCGAGACGCCTGAAGTGGAGCCGAGCTGGCCGGACTCCAGAATCTTCCAGCGGTAAATGCGTTGAATGGCTGCGATGGCATCCTCCAGCTGCTCGTAGGACTGGCCCAGCGCCAGTCCGGTGCCGCTGCCGCCGGTGAAGGCGGAATTGGAGATATGCAAACGCCAGCGCCTGGTCAGTGGCTGGTGCGTAATGCGGTAATAGCGGGTGGCGACGCCCAATTGCTGATCGGACCAGTACCAGCGCTCGCGCTGTACCTGGGCTTCGGCAATGAAATACATGGGAATGCCCTGACGCAGGGCATCTTCAACCTGGCCAGGCAGCTCGAACTGCAGATTGGCCGAGAGAAACACCCCCTCGTCGGTACGCGTGACCTGCATGGAGCTGATGTCCGGCGGCACGGTATCCGCCCGGGCCATCACGAAAAACAGGGACAAGGCCAGCACCAGCGAAGCTGCACGGGCCGCAGGCCACAAGGCCCCCGCTACAGCGTTAGCGCAATTTTTCCAGCAGAGCGTAAAAAAAGCCGTCGTGGTCACCCAGGGGATTGTCTGCCACTGAATCGTGTTTGGCAGCTTTGCCGGGAATTAAATGACCCGGAGCAGGCAAGCTGGCCGCCGTAGTGTTGCGTGCAAGAAACGCTTGCATCTGGGCATCGCCCTCGGCCTTGAAGACCGAGCAGGTGCAATAGACCATGCGGCCGCCGGGCTGCAGCAGCGGCCACAAGGTATCCAGCAGCCTGGACTGGATGTCTGCCAACTGGGCCACATCGCTTTCACGACGCAGCCAGCGCACATCGGGCTGGCGACGCACAATGCCCGATGCGGTGCAAGGCGCATCAAGCAAGATGGCATCGAAGGGCTGACCGCCACATTGCGACTCGAACCACGCCTGGGGCGCGGACGCATCGGCCACCAGCACCTTGGCCTTCAAGCCCAGGCGCGACAGGGTTTCATCGATGCGGCGAGCCCGCTCGGGGTCGATCTCCAAGGCCGTGACTTCGATGCTGCCGGGCGCGGCACGTTCGAGCAGATGAGCGGTCTTGCCGCCGGGCGCCGCACAGGCATCCAGCACGCGCAGCGGGCGCCCCTGGGGCTGGGACAAGCCGGCCAGCAGCAGTGGGGCCGCGGCCTGTGCCGCGCCGTCCTGCACCGATGCCCAGCCTTCTTCAAAATGCGGCAGCTCCTGTACAGGCACGGCCTGCTCCAGCTGCAGACCGCACTCGGCGACGGCCGTCGCCTTCAGGTTCATCTCCTGCAGCGCATCCTGATACCGGGCTGCAGTGCTTTTCTGTGCATTCACGCGCAGCGTCATGGGCGGCTGGGCATTGTTGGCCGCCAAAATGGTCTGCCAATCCCGGGGATGGTCTTTCCTGAGCCGGGCAATCCACCAGGCAGGGTGATTCCAGACGGCCACTGGATCGCTGTCGGTCGCGCTCACCAAGGCATCGCGCTCGCGCAGAAAGCGGCGCAGGCAGGCATTGATGAAACCGGACTGCGCGCGTGCCGCGCCATTCTTGGCGGCTTCCACGGCCTGGTTGACCAGGGTGAAGGGCGGATACGGGGCTTGCGCCTCATCCCAGGCCAAAGCCAGCGCCGTGCTCAGCAAGGCACTGACCTTGGGTGCAGGTGCGCGCGGCGCCAGCTGCTTTTGCAGCGCCTGGGCACGTCCCAGATTGCGCAGCACCTGGAACAGCAAGGCCTGCACTCCCGGACGCAAGCGCTGCGGCACCTGTGCCAGCACAGCCTTGCTGGACTGGCCACCCAGGATGCCGTGCAGGGCCTTGGCCACTGCATCCAGCTGTTGCCACAGGGCAGGAGCGTTGGGTACAGCAGCACCAGCCGCGGCGTTCTTGGGTTGGGAAGGCTTGGAAGTCATGAAGAGCAGACCTGAAAAACTTGGAAAACTGACGCAGACAGCAAGGCACGGCGGGCATGTCCATCGACATGCGCCATGCCTGATCCGAACTTGCGCAAATCGTGTCTTGATCAATGAAAAACGCTCCCGTCTGCACAAGGCAGAGCGGGAGCGCGGTGCATCAGCAGCGAACCGCAGCCCTTGCCGGCTGCGGCCCAGTGCCATGCTTAGTCGGCAGAGGCGTCGCCAGCAGGTGCTTCGACGTCATCAGCCAGCACACCGGCCAGCTCGGCTTCTTCGGCTTCGGCGATGGCACGACGCTCGGCATCGTCCATTTCGTCCTTGGCCTTGCGAGCCTGGTGATAGGCCAGACCGGTACCGGCGGGGATCAGACGACCCACGATCACGTTTTCCTTCAGGCCACGCAGTTCGTCGCGCTTGCCCATGATGGCAGCTTCGGTCAGAACACGGGTGGTTTCCTGGAAGGAAGCCGCAGAGATGAACGAGTCGGTCGACAGCGAAGCCTTGGTGATACCCAGCAGCACGTTGGAGTACGTGGCAGGCAGCTTGCCTTCCTTCTGCATCTGTTCGTTGGTGTTGAGCACCTCGGAACGCTCGACCTGTTCACCCTGGATGTAGGTGGTATCGCCGGAGTTCTCGATGATCACGCGACGCAGCATCTGACGCACGATCACTTCGATGTGCTTGTCGTTGATCTTCACACCCTGCAGACGGTAAACGTCCTGCACCTCGTCCACGATGTAGCGCGACAGCTCTTCGATACCCAGCAGACGCAGGATGTCTTGAGGATCGGCAGGACCGTCAACAATGGACTCGCCCTTGTTCACCACCTGGCCTTCGTGGACCAGAATGTTGCGCTCCTTGGGCACCAGCTCTTCCCAGACCTTGCCTTCCAGATCGGTGATCTGCAGGCGGATCTTGCCTTTGGTCTCCTTGCCGAAGGACACGGTACCGGTCATCTCGGCCAGAGTGCCCTTGTCCTTGGGCGTACGGGCTTCGAACAGTTCGGCCACACGGGGCAGACCACCGGTAATGTCGCGGGTCTTCTGACCTTCCACAGGGATACGGGCCAGCACTTCGCCGGGGCCCACGTCCTGGCCGTCACGCACCTGGATCAGGGCGCCGACCTGGAAGCCGATCGTCACGGCATGGTCGGTACCTGGGATCTTGACTTCCTGGTTGTTGGCGTCGATCAGCTTGACCTGGGGACGCACCACCTTGGCGGAGCCACGACGCTTGGGGTCGATCACCACCAGAGTGGACAGACCGGTCACTTCGTCGACCTGCTTGGCCACCGTCAGACCTTCTTCCACATTCTCGAAACGCACTTGACCGGCGTATTCGGTAATGATGGGTCGGGTCAGCGGATCCCAGTTCGCCAGGATCTTGCCGGCCTTGATGGCTTCATCGGGCTTGATGGTCAGCACGGCGCCGTAAGGCACTTTGTGACGCTCGCGCTCGCGGCCGTTTTCGCTGATCACGATCTCGCCGGAACGCGAAATCACCACCAGCTCGCCCTTGGTGTTGGACACATAGCGCATCGTGCTGTTGAAGCCGATGACACCATTGGACTTGGCTTCCACGCTCGAAGCGATGGCGGCACGCGAAGCGGCACCACCGATGTGGAAGGTACGCATGGTCAGCTGCGTGCCGGGTTCACCGATGGACTGGGCAGCGATCACACCCACGGCTTCGCCGAGGTTGATCAGGCCGCCGCGGCCCAGGTCGCGACCGTAGCAGGTGGCGCACAGGCCGAAACGGGTTTCGCAGGTCAGAGCCGTGCGAACCTTGATTTCGTCCACGCCCTGGGCTTCCAGCTCTTCGATGGTGTCTTCGTTGAGCAGGGTACCGGCAGGCACCAGCACGGCACGGGTTTCGGGGTGCAGCACTTCTTCCGCGGTCGAACGGCCCAGCACACGGTCGCGCAGGGATTCGATCACTTCACCGCCTTCGACGATGGCGCGCATCAGATAGCCGTTGGAGGTACCGCAATCCTGTTCGTTCACGACCAGATCCTGCGTCACGTCCACCAGACGACGAGTCAGGTAACCGGAGTTAGCCGTCTTCAGCGCCGTGTCGGCCAGACCCTTACGAGCACCGTGGGTCGAGATGAAGTACTGCAGCACGTTGAGGCCTTCGCGGAAGTTCGCGGTGATAGGCGTCTCAATGATGGAGCCGTCAGGCTTGGCCATCAGACCACGCATACCGGCCAGCTGACGAATCTGAGCTGCGGAGCCACGGGCGCCGGAGTCGGCCATCATGTAAATCGCGTTGAACGACTCCTGATCGACTTCGTTGCCATGACGGTCGGTGGTCTTCTGGACCTTGAGCTGGTCCATCATCACCTTGGACACGTCGTCGCCGGCCTTGCCCCAGATGTCCACCACCTTGTTGTAGCGCTCGCCGGAGGTCACCAGACCCGAGACGTACTGCTGCTCGATCTCCTTCACTTCGGACTCTGCGCGGGCCAGGATGTCGGCCTTTTGCGGAGGCACCAGCATGTCGTCGATGGAGATCGAGATACCGGCGTGCGTGGACAGACGGAAACCGTTTTGCAGCAGCTTGTCGGCAAACACGACCGTGGCCTTCAGACCGCACTTGCGGAAGGAGGCGTTGATCAGCTTGGAGATTTCCTTCTTCTTGAGCGCCTTGTTCATGTTGCTGAAAGCCAGGCCCTTGGGCAGGATTTCAGACAGCAGGGCACGGCCCACGGTGGTTTCCACGAGCGAGGTCACGGGCTCGAATTCGCCGGTTTCCTTGTTCTTGTTCCACTCGGTCAGGCGCACGCTGATCTTGGCGTGCAGTTCGGTCTCGCCGGCATCCAGAGCGCGTTGCAGCTCCATCAGGTCGGCAAACACCATGCCTTCGCCCTTGCCGTTGATCTTTTCACGCGTGGCGTGATACAGACCCAGCACCACGTCCTGAGAAGGAACGATGGAGGGTTCGCCCGAAGCGGGGAACAGCACGTTGTTCGAGGCCAGCATCAGCACGCGGGCTTCCATCTGCGCTTCCACAGACAGGGGCACGTGAACAGCCATCTGGTCACCGTCGAAGTCGGCGTTGAAGGCCGCGCAGACCAGCGGGTGCAGTTGCAGGGCCTTGCCTTCGATCAGGATGGGCTCGAAAGCCTGGATGCCCAGACGGTGCAGCGTAGGCGCACGGTTGAGCATGATGGGGTGTTCCTTGATGACTTCTTCAAGGATGTCCCACACCACGGGCGTACCGGCTTCCACTTCCTTCTTGGCAGCCTTGATGGTCGTGGCGATGCCGCGCTGCTCGAGCTGCGCGAAGATGAAGGGCTTGAACAGCTCCAGCGCCATCAGCTTGGGCAGACCGCACTGGTGCAGCTTGAGGTAAGGACCCACGGTAATCACGGAACGACCGGAGTAGTCCACGCGCTTGCCCAGCAAGTTCTGACGGAAACGACCGCTCTTGCCCTTGATCATGTCGGCCAGCGACTTCAGGGCACGCTTGTTGGCGCCCGTCATGGCCTTGCCGCGACGGCCGTTGTCCAGCAGCGAGTCCACCGCTTCCTGCAACATGCGCTTTTCGTTGCGCGCGATGATTTCAGGAGCCTTCAGCTCGAGCAGGCGGCGCAGACGCGAGTTGCGGTTGATGACGCGGCGGTACAGGTCGTTCAGGTCGGAAGTGGCGAAACGGCCACCGTCCAGAGGCACCAGGGGACGCAGATCGGGAGGCAGCACGGGCAGCACTTCCATCACCATCCACTCGGGCTTGATGCCGGACTTCTTGAACGCTTCCAGCAGCTTCAGGCGCTTGGCGTTCTTCTTGACCTTGACTTCGGAGCCGGTCAGATCGTTGCGCAGGCGCTCGATCTCGACGTCGATGTCGATGCCTTCGAGCAGGTCCTTGATGCCTTCAGCGCCCATCTTGGCGGTGAACTCATCGTAGCCGTACTCGAGTTGCTTGGCGTCGTAGTCGTCCTCGGTCATGATGCTGAACTTCTTCAGCGGAGTCATGCCGGGGTCGGTCACCACATAGGCTTCGAAGTACAGCACGCGCTCGATGTCGCGCAGCGTCATGTCCAGCACCAGGCCCAGGCGCGAAGGCAGGGACTTCAGGAACCAGATGTGGGCGCAGGGCGCGGCCAGGTCGATGTGACCCATGCGTTCGCGACGCACCTTGGTCTGTGTGACTTCAACGCCGCACTTCTCGCAGATCACGCCGCGGTGCTTGAGGCGCTTGTACTTGCCGCACAGGCATTCGTAGTCCTTGATCGGGCCAAAGATCTTGGCGCAGAACAGACCATCACGCTCGGGCTTGAAAGTACGGTAGTTGATCGTTTCAGGCTTCTTCACTTCACCGAAAGACCAGGAACGGATCTTCTCGGGCGAGGCCAGGCCGATCTTGATGGCATCGAAATGCTCATCAGGCGTAAATTGCTTGAACAGGTCGAGTAGCGATTTCATGTAACTCTTTCCTTTTCGTCAAAAATCATTGCAGCCACCGCTGGATTTGCCTTGGTTTCAGCAACGAACCAAGCGCAAATCCTTTGTTTTAAAGCGGTTGCAGCTCTCTGTTTAATAGGGCTTAAGAACGTTCGAGCTCGATGTCCAAGCCCAGAGAGCGGATTTCCTTGACCAGCACGTTGAACGATTCGGGCATGCCCGCTTCGATCGAGTGCTCGCCCTTGACGATGGACTCGTACACCTTGGTACGACCGACCACGTCGTCGGACTTCACGGTCAGCATTTCCTGCAGCACGTAGGCGGCGCCGTAAGCTTCCAGCGCCCACACTTCCATTTCACCGAAACGCTGACCACCGAACTGGGCCTTACCGCCCAGAGGCTGTTGCGTCACCAGCGAGTAAGGACCGGTGGAGCGGGCATGCATCTTGTCGTCGACCAAGTGGTGCAGCTTCAGGTAGTGCATATAGCCCACGGTGGTCGGACGCTCGAAGCGCTCGCCGGTGCGGCCGTCATACAGATAAGCCTGAGTGCGTGTCTCGGTCAGACCCTTGGCGGCAGCGATGTCGTCAGGGTAGGCCAGCTTCAGCATGTCCTTGATCTCGGCTTCGGAAGCACCGTCGAACACCGGCGTTGCGAACGGCACGCCCGTGGTCAGTTCCTTGGCCATGGACATGACTTCGCCGTCGTCCAGCTGAGACAGCTCTTCCTTGCGACCGCTGCGGTTGTAGATCTCTTCCAGGAAGGCGCGCACTTCAGCAGCACGGGCTTCCTTTTGCAGCATGTCGCCGATGCGCTGGCCCAGACCCTTGCCGGCCCAGCCCAAGTGCACTTCCAGCACCTGACCGATGTTCATACGCGAAGGCACGCCCAGCGGGTTCAGCACGATGTCGGCAGTGGAGCCATCAGCCAGGAAAGGCATGTCTTCCACAGGAGTGATCTTGGAGACCACGCCCTTGTTACCGTGACGGCCGGCCATCTTGTCACCGGGCTGCAGACGACGCTTGACGGCCAGGTAGACCTTGACCATCTTCAGCACGCCGGCAGGCAGCTCGTCGCCCTGGGTGAGCTTCTTGCGCTTTTCTTCGAACGCCAGGTCGAAGGTGTGACGCTGCTGCTCGATGGAATTCTTGATGGACTCCAGCTGAGCGGCCACATCGTCTTCGGCAGGACGAATGTCGAACCAGTGGAACTTCTCCACACCGTCCAGATAGGCCTTGTCGATCTTGGCGCCCTTGGACAGTTTCTGAGGACCGCCGTTGGCCACGCGGCCGGTCAGCAGCTTCTCGATACGGTCGAAGGCGTCGGCTTCCACAATGCGCAGCTGGTCGTTCAGGTCCAGGCGGAAGCGCTTGAGTTCATCGTCGATGATCTGCTGGGCGCGCTTGTCGCGCTGGATGCCTTCACGCGTGAACACCTGCACGTCGATCACGGTGCCTTGCGAGCCCTGATCCACACGCAGAGAAGTGTCCTTCACGTCGGAAGCCTTCTCGCCGAAGATGGCGCGCAGCAGCTTCTCTTCAGGCGTCAGCGTGGTCTCGCCCTTGGGCGTGACCTTGCCCACCAGCACGTCGCCGGGCTGCACTTCGGCACCCACGTAGATGATGCCGGACTCGTCCAGGCGGTTCAGTTGCTGCTCGGACAGGTTGGGGATGTCGCGCGTGATTTCTTCGGCACCCAGCTTGGTGTCGCGAGCCATCACCACCAGCTCCTCGATGTGGATCGAGGTGTAGCGGTCGTCAGCCACGATGCGCTCGTTGATCATCACCGAGTCTTCGTAGTTGTAGCCGTTCCAGGGCATGAACGCGATCAGCATGTTCTGGCCGATGGCGATTTCGCCGAGGTCGGTCGAAGCGCCGTCCGCCAGCACATCACCCTTGGCCAGCTTGTCGCCACGGCTGACGATGGGGCGCTGGTGGATGTTGGTGTTCTGGTTGGAACGCTGATACTTGATCAGGTTGTAGATGTCCACGCCGACTTCACCGGCCACGGCTTCGTCGTCGTTCACACGGATCACGATGCGGGTGGCGTCGACATAGTCCACGATACCGCCGCGCTTGGCGGTGACCACGGTGCCGGAGTCCACAGCGGCAACGCGCTCGATGCCGGTACCGACCATGGGCTTCTCAGGACGCAGCACAGGCACGGCCTGACGCGACATGTTGGCGCCCATCAAGGCACGGTTCGCGTCGTCGTGTTCCAGGAAGGGAATCAGCGAAGCGGCCACGGACACGATCTGCGCAGGCGACACGTCCATGTACTGCACGCGCTCGGCCGACACCAGGGTCGATTCACCGGCTTCACGGGCCGACACCAGCTCGCCCACCAGATTGCCTTCGGCATCCAGATCGGCGTTGGCCTGGGCGATCACGTACTTGCCTTCTTCGATGGCCGACAGGTAGTCGATGTCCATCGTCACCTTGCCGTCCACCACGCGACGGTAAGGGGTTTCGATGAAACCGTACTCGTTCAGGCGGGCGTACAGAGCCAGCGAGTTGATCAGACCGATGTTGGGACCTTCAGGCGTTTCGATAGGGCAGACGCGACCGTAGTGGGTCACGTGCACGTCACGCACTTCAAAGCCGGCACGTTCGCGGGTCAGACCGCCTGGGCCCAGGGCAGAAACACGACGCTTGTGCGTGATTTCTGCCAGAGGGTTGGTCTGGTCCATGAACTGCGACAGCTGCGAGGCACCGAAGAACTCCTTCAGAGCCGCAGAGATGGGCTTGGAGTTGATCAGGTCGTGAGGCATCAGGGGCTCTTGCTCGGCCTGACCCAGACGTTCCTTCACAGCCTTTTCGATACGAGCCAGACCGGTACGGTACTGGTTTTCGGCCAGTTCGCCCACGCAGCGCACGCGGCGGTTGCCCAGGTGGTCGATATCGTCGACTTCGCCGCGGCCATTGCGCAGGTCCACCAGGATCTTGACCACGGCCAGGATGTCTTCGTTGGACAGCACCATGGGACCGGTCGCGCCTTCGCGGCCGATCTTGGCGTTGAACTTCATACGGCCCACACGCGACAGATCATAGGTGTCGGCGTTGTAGAACAGGCGCTGGAACAGGGCCTGCACGGCGTCCTCGGTAGGAGGCTCGCCAGGACGCATCATGCGGTAGATGGCAACGCGGGCAGCGAACTCGTCCACGGTTTCATCGGTGCGCAGAGTCTGCGAGATGTAGGCGCCCTGGTCCAGTTCGTTGGTGTAGATGCACTGAACGTCCTGCACACCGGCGCTGCGCAGCTTCTTGAGCAGGGCTTCGGTCAGTTCTTCGTTGGCCTTGGCGATGATTTCGCCGGTATCGGGATCAACGATGTTCTTGGCCAGCACACGACCCAGCAGGAAGTCTTCGGGCACGCTGACGAACTTGGTGCCGGACTGCTCCAGCTCGCGGGTGTGGCGAGCAGTGATGCGCTTGTCCTTGGCGACAACAACCTTGCCGGACTTGTCGGTGATGTCGAAACGCGCGACTTCGCCCTTCAGGCGATCGGCCACGAATTCCATCTGGGCACCGCTGTCCATCAGGCGGAAGTTGTCGTTCACGAAGAACGTTGCCAGGATGGTCTCGGGCGTCATGCCGATGGCCTTCAGCAGGATCGACACGGGCATCTTGCGGCGACGGTCGACGCGGAAGTACAGCAGGTCCTTGGGGTCGAACTCGAAGTCCAGCCAGGAGCCGCGGTAAGGAATGATGCGAGCCGAGAACAGCAGCTTGCCCGAGCTATGGGTCTTGCCCTTGTCGTGTTCGAAGAACACGCCAGGCGAACGGTGCAGCTGAGACACGATCACGCGCTCGGTACCGTTGATGATGAACGAACCCTTGTCGGTCATCAGGGGCACTTCGCCCATGTAGACCTCTTGTTCCTTCACTTCCTTGACCACCTTGGACTGAGCCGTGGAGGACTCGCGGTCATAGATGATCAACTGGACCTTGGCGCGGACAGCGGAGGCGAAGGTCAGACCACGGGTCTGGCATTCACGCACGTCGAAAGCGGGCTTGGCGAGGTTGTACTCGACAAACTTCATCTCCACAAAACCATTGTGGGAGACGATGGGGAAGGCGGAATTGAAGGCCGCTTGCAGGCCATCAATGGTACGTTTTTTGGGGGCTACATCTGCCTGCAGGAATGCTGTATAGGCATCTTTTTGCATCTGCAGCAGATAAGGCACTTCGAGCACGCTATCGCGGCTCCCGAAGCTTTTGCGGATTCGCTTGCGTTCGGTATAAGAATAGGCCATGAGATCTCCGGGCAAAGACATGAGTCCTGGGTCTGCGACGACTGCCCCACAGGGTTCTCCTGCGGGCTTGGCGGTTGGCCACTACCAACCATGGCTGACGGCGATGCGTTGCACATCGCCCGAACCAAGGCATCTTCTGCTGTCGGATTGTCAGAAGACACTAAAAAGCAGACTCCCTAGGAAACCTGCTTTCTGGTGTGTTCTTTCAGCGCGTTCCACAAGCGCCAAAGGCTGGAGACCCTTTTAGGAGTCTCCAGCCCTTGATTTCACTGAATTACTTCAGTTCAGCCTTGGCACCGGCTTCAACCAGCTTCTTCACAGCGGCTTCAGCGTCAGCCTTGGGAGCTGCTTCCTTCACGGTCTTGGGAGCGCCGTCGACCAGATCCTTGGCTTCCTTCAGACCCAGGCCGGTGATTTCGCGCACAGCCTTAATCACGGACACCTTGTTAGCGCCAGCGTCGGTCAGAACGACGTTGAACTCGGTCTTTTCTTCAGCAGCAGCAGCGCCACCAGCAGCGCCGCCAGCAGCGGGAGCAGCCATAGCAGCGGCGGACACGCCAAACTTCTCTTCAATAGCCTTGACCAGGTCGTTCAGTTCCAGAACAGTCATGCTGTCCAGGGCGGTCAGGAATGCGTCTTTATCGAATGCCATTTTGATTTCCTAAAATTGGTTGGTTTTGCCGAGCACTCAGGCTGCGGCTGTTTCTGTTGCCGCTTCGGCAGAGCCTTCGCCCTTCTTGGCCGCCAGAGCGCCCAGCACAACGGCTGTACGCGAGATAGGCGACATGAGCAAGCCGCACAGTTGTGCGAGCAGTACTTCCTTGGAGGGGATGTTTGCCAGTTGCTTAACGCCGTCGATGTCCAGGGCCTTGCCTCCGAACGCACCACCGCGAATCACCAACTTGTCGTTGGTCTTCGCGAAGTCGGCCACCACCTTGGCGGCAGCCACTGCGTCTTCAGAGAAGCCATAGATCAGGGGACCAGTCATCTGGTCAGCCACCACGTCAAACGCGCTACCGGCAACAGCACGGCGGGCCAGGGTGTTCTTCAACACGCTCAGGCTCACACCCTTGCTGCGAGCATCGGCACGCAGTTTGGTCATGTCGGCGACCGTGATGCCACGGTATTCCGCGATCACAAGCGTTTGAGCTTTAGCGGCGAGGCTGGTCACTTCGTTGATGACCGCTTCTTTCTCACTGCGATTAAGACTCAAGGTCTACTCCTTCAAATGCATATGCAAGGCAAGCCCTGCATACACGCTCTTGTTGCAGCGACCAACTGTTTAGGAAAAATTTCCATCTGCAGCGGGATCGCCATCTGCGTTGGCCTTCGTGATTAAGTGATCAAATCACACCAACGGTCTTGGATGACCTGCAGGAGCAACAACTCCCGCAGCCCACCACACCAGATGAGCCAGGCTCATCTGACGATTTCTAGCAATTACGCCGAGATGGATTGTGTATCGACGCGAACGCCCACACCCATGGTCGACGAAACAGCCACCTTGCGCAGGTACAGACCCTTGCTGGAAGCAGGCTTGGCCTTGTTCAGTGCATCGATCAGAGCAGCCAGGTTGCCCTGCAGCTTGTCGGCATCGAACGAACGGCGACCGATCGTGCCGTGCACGATACCAGCCTTGTCCACGCGGAACTGCACTTGACCAGCCTTGGCGTTCTTCACGGCCGTAGCGACGTCAGGAGTCACGGTGCCAACCTTGGGGTTGGGCATCAGGCCACGGGGGCCCAGGATCTGACCCAGCTGGCCCACAACGCGCATAGCGTCGGGAGCAGCGATCACCACGTCGAAGGGCATGTCACCGGCCTTGACTTGAGCAGCCAGGTCGTCCATGCCGACCACGTCAGCGCCAGCAGCCTTGGCTTCTTCAGCCTTGGCGCCTTGTGCGAACACAGCCACGCGAGCAGTCTTGCCGGTACCGTGAGGCAGCACCACAGCGCCACGCACCACTTGGTCCGACTTCTTGGCATCCACACCCAGTTGCACGGCCACGTCGATGGATTCATCGAACTTGGCAGTTGCAGCTTCCTTCACCAGCGCCACGGCGTCAGCGAAAGAGTACAGCTTGTTGGAATCAACCTTGCCCTGGAGAGCTTTTTGCTTCTTGGTCAACTTGGCCATTTACACACCCTCCACGATCACGCCCATCGAACGGGCAGAACCAGCCAGCGTACGCACAGCAGCGTCAACGTCAGCGGCGTTCATGTCCTTCAGCTTGGTCTTGGCGATTTCTTCCAGCTGAGCACGTGTGATCTTGCCAACCTTGTTCTTCAGAGGATTGGAAGAGCCCTTGTCCAGCTTCACAGCCTTCTTGATCAGAACGGTTGCGGGAGGAGTCTTGATGACGAACGTGAAGCTCTTGTCAGCAAAAGCCGTGATCACCACGGGCAGAGGCAGGCCGGGCTCGACACCTTGGGTCTGGGCGTTGAACGCCTTGCAGAATTCCATGATGTTGAGGCCGCGCTGACCCAGCGCAGGACCAATGGGAGGAGAAGGATTGGCCTTACCAGCTGGCACTTGCAGCTTGATGAAGCCGACGATTTTTTTCGCCATGTTGAGCTCCTTACGGGTATAGCGCCATTCGCAGCGTCTGCAAACAGCTCCCCGAGGTTGCTGACTCTACAAAAAAGCTTCGCATCGAGTCAAAAAATGCGAAGCCCTAGATTCTATTGCGAATCTCAAGTTTTCTCAACTTGAGAGAATTCCAATTCCACAGGAGTTGCGCGGCCAAAGATGGTGACCGACACACGCAGACGGTTCTTTTCGTAGTTGACTTCTTCGACGGAGCCGTTGAAGTCTGCGAACGGACCTTCCTTGACACGAACCATTTCGCCCACCATGAACTCGACCTTGTGGCGGGGCTTCTCGGTGCCCTCCTGCATCTGGTCGACGATCTTGCGAACTTCTTCTTCAGAAATGGGGGCAGGACGATTCTTGGCACCACCGACGAAACCAGTCACCTTGCTGGTGTGCTTCACCAGGTGCCATGTATCGTCATCCATCACCATTTCGACGAAAACATAACCGGGGAACAGGCGACGCTCTGTGGTGCGACGAGTGCCGTTGCGCATTTCCACAACTTCTTCGGAAGGCACCAGGATGCGGCCAAACTTGGACTGCATGTCCGAGCGGGCAATACGCTCCGCAATATTGCGCTCGACAGCCTTCTCCATACCCGAATAGGCATGGACGATATACCAGCGCAGATCGGGATTGGCGGGTCCCGCTGCTCCACCATTCACATCTGTTTCGACTGCATCAGCCATTACTTCCTCCAGCCCAAAATCAAGTCGTACAAGACCCATTCAAGCGTCTTATCGGTGAACCACAAGAACAAGGCCATCACCACCACAAACGCAAAGACATACAGTGTCATCTGCATGGTTTCTTTGCGGGTGGGCCAGACCACCTTCTTCACCTCACGCCAAGCATCACGAGCAAAGCCAATGAAGCGCTTGCCCGGCTCAGAAATCAGAAACACGCCAGCAGCCAGCACCAGGCCGACAATCAGAGTCGCCCACTGCACCAGCGCACCTTGCTTGCTCAACAGATAAAAGCCAGCAATAGAAGCAACAACTAAAGCCGCAACAGCGGCTAATTTTGCTTTGTCAGCAGCAGAGCTGACTGTTTCAACCTGAGTAGTGGCCATATTTTGTTTCAAATGCACAAAAATGTGCAATTTCAAGACACAAAAGCCCGCCAAAGGCGGGCTCTTGTTGATTCCACCATTAAGAGGTGGCAGGGGCAGTAGGAATCGAACCTACAACCTTCGGTTTTGGAGACCGACGCTCTGCCAATTGAGCTATACCCCTACAAATCAATTATGCAATGATCGTGGCAACCACACCGGCGCCCACAGTACGACCACCTTCGCGGATAGCGAAGCGCAGACCTTCTTCCATGGCGATGGGGGAGATCAGCTTCACAGTGATCGACACGTTATCGCCAGGCATCACCATTTCCTTGCCTTCGGGCAGTTCGATGGAGCCGGTCACGTCAGTTGTACGGAAGTAGAACTGGGGACGGTAGTTGTTGAAGAAAGGAGTGTGGCGACCGCCTTCGTCCTTCGACAGCACGTAAACTTCAGCAGTGAAGTTGGTGTGGGGCTTGATGGAGCCGGGCTTGCACAGCACTTGGCCGCGTTCCACGTCTTCACGCTTGGTGCCGCGCAGCAGCAGGCCCACGTTGTCGCCAGCCTGACCTTGGTCCAGCAGCTTGCGGAACATTTCCACGCCGGTGACGGTGGTCTTGACGGTGTCCTTGATACCGACGATTTCGATTTCTTCGCCGACCTTGACGATACCGCGCTCGATACGGCCAGTCACCACGGTACCACGACCGGAGATGGAGAACACGTCTTCCACGGGCATCACGAAGGCGCCGTCAACAGCACGCTCGGGAGTGGGGATGTAGGTGTCCAGAGCTTCGGCCAGCTTCAGGATGGCAGGCTCGCCCTTGTCGGACTGATCACCTTCCAGGGCCAGCTTGGCGGAGCCGCGGATGATGGGGGTGTCGTCACCGGGGAAGTCGTACTTGGACAGCAGCTCGCGCACTTCCATTTCGACCAGTTCCAGCAGTTCTTCGTCGTCCACCATGTCGGCCTTGTTCAGGAACACGATGATGTAGGGCACGCCCACCTGACGCGACAGCAGGATGTGCTCGCGAGTCTGGGGCATGGGGCCGTCAGCAGCGGAGCAAACCAGGATAGCGCCGTCCATCTGAGCGGCACCAGTGATCATGTTCTTCACATAGTCAGCGTGGCCGGGGCAGTCCACGTGAGCGTAGTGGCGGTTGGCAGTTTCGTACTCAACGTGCGAAGTGTTGATCGTGATACCACGAGCCTTTTCTTCGGGGGCGTTGTCGATCTGCGAGTAGTCCTTGGCTTCACCGCCGAAGTGCTTGGACAGCACGGTAGCGATAGCAGCAGTCAGGGTGGTCTTGCCGTGGTCAACGTGACCGATGGTGCCCACGTTCACGTGGGGCTTGGTGCGCTCGAATTTTTCTTTTGCCATTTTTCCGACTCCGAAAAAACTAATTCACTGCAAGAGGATTTCGGCGCAACCCTATCAAGCGAGCGCACCAGAAAATGGTGCCCATGGCGGGAATCGGACCCGCGACCTCTCCCTTACCAAGGGAGTGCTCTACCACTGAGCCACATGGGCAAAGAAGCTGCAAAAACAACTTCTAAAATCTTTGCTCGCAAACTGGAGCGGGAGACGGGAATCGAACCCGCGTCATTAGCTTGGAAGGCTAGGGTTCTACCATTGAACTACTCCCGCACAGATTTACTACTGCACGTGACTGCTATTTCTAGCAATCGCTCTTCTCAACCATTGCTGGTGGAGGGGACAGGATTCGAACCTGTGTACGCGTTAGCGGGCAGATTTACAGTCTGCTGCCTTTAACCACTCGGCCACCCCTCCGAAGAGACTTGAATTGTAGCATCTATTTCCGGCTTAAAAAGAAATTTTGAAATTTCTTTTTTCTTACCGAAGATCGATGCTGGCGCGGCTGGCGGGGATCGAACCCACGACCCTTGGCTTCGGAGGCCAATACTCTATCCACTGAGCTACAGCCGCGAATCCGTCAGGCCGCTTGCACGGCCAACAACAATTCAACAGCCGCAATTATTGCACGGGTTTGGACACCCAAATCACAAATTCACCCGAAATCCCAAACCAGACAAGTAGACATCCACCGACATCGAACCGACCTTGACCAATGAGAAACTTCCTTCCGTCAATACCCAACCATGTATAAGACCTACAAAAAGAGAGTGCAAACCAAGGGCTGCCTCTTCCGGGGATACCGACAACTGCACGGACTGCCCCTGCGCTGCAGCCGCCAGGTCGTGCGCAAATTTTTCCCGAGCGAAGCCTGAACTTTCTATATGCTGCAAACGCACATCAGCCAGTTCGCCCACGTATTCCATTTTGAATAGCGCCGTTTCAAACACCTTGCGTCTGCGCTCATCCTCATCCAAGCTCTCGAACACACACAGGATGGAGTGACGAATGCGCTCTAGCGGCAACAGGTCGCCATACCTGTCGTCACAGATTTCTTCGAAAGGCAGGCATATGCGCCCAAGCATGGAAACAAAGACATCCATCTTGTCCTTGAAGTGCCAGTACACCGCCCCGCGTGTAGCCCCTGCACGCTGCGCGATATCGCCCAGAGAGGTTCGAGACACCCCCTTCTCGAAAAACACCTCCTCAGCCGCATCCAGCAGCTTGGTGCGCGTCTCGTCCGCTTCAGCCTTGGTTCTTCGAGCCATCACTCACCCTCCTCATCACTCGCCAGCGATAGCTCGCCGCGAGAACAACCATTTCTCAGCTGCTTTACGCAGCGTTTTCAATTATACATTTATGCATGTATGTATAATTTCTCTAGCACCGATATGCAGGAAACCATCTAGGGTTTCCACCCGAATGAGCGCTCCACTGCGGACAGCGCTCTTTTCTCGTTTTCACAATGTCAACCGGAAGGACGTTCATGCACCCGATGTATGAAGCAAACCAGGCTCCCGACAATCAGTCCCATTCAGCCGCATCCGGCACCCGCTCCATGGTCATCGGCCTGAGCCTGGCTGCTGCACTGGGCCTAGTCGCATGCAGTGACAAAAACGCGGAAGCTCAAAAAGCACAGGCAGCCGCGCAGGCACAGCCACCCGAAGTGGGTGTGGTGACGGTATCCATGCAGAACGTGCCTTTGATCTCCGATCTGCCCGGCCGTCTGGAGCCATCGCGCATTGCTCAGGTTCGCGCCCGCGCAGCCGGCATCGTGCAAAAGCGCCTGTTCCAGGAAGGCTCGGATGTCAAGGCCGGCCAGGCCCTGTTCCAGATTGACAACACGCCGTACAAGGCCAATCTGCAGAGCGCTCAGGCGACCCTGGCACAGGCCGAAGCCAATCTTGCCCAGGCATCTGCCACCACCCGCCGCTACAAGCCCCTGGTGGAAGCCAATGCCATCAGCAAGCAGGAGTACGACACGGCCATTGCCAACGAAAAGGCGGCACTGGCACAGGTTGCAGCAGGCAAGGCGGCAGTCACCAATGCCAACGTCAACCTGGGCTATGCCAGCGTGACAGCCCCCATCTCCGGACGCATCGGCCGCGCTCTGGTGACGGAAGGCGCTCTGGTCGGCCAGGGCGAGGCCACACAGCTGGCGACCATTCAGCAGGTCAACCCGCTGTACGTGAACCTGACTCAGTCCTCTTCCGACATCATGCGCATGCGCGAAGCGCTCAGCTCCGGCAAGTTAGCAAAGGTAGGTGACAACGCAGCGCGCGTCCACGTCTATTTGGACGATGGCAAGGAGTATGCACACACCGGCAAGCTGCTGTTCACCGACCTGACCGTGGACCCGACTACCGGACAGGTCAGCGTGCGTGCGGAGCTGCCCAATCCCGACGGACTGCTGTTGCCCGGCACTTATGTACGCGTGCACCTGGAGCAGGCACAGGTCGAGAACGCAGCGCTGATTCCGCAACAAGCCGTGACTCGCAACGAAAAGGGCAACTTCGTCATGATCGTGGCCGAGGATGGCTCCGTGGCACCGCGTCCCGTTCAGATCAGTCAGTCCAGTGGCAATAACTGGGTCGTCACATCCGGCTTGAAAGCTGGAGAGAAAGTCATGGTGGACGGCCTGATCAAGGTGGGCATGGGCGCCAAGAAGGTCAAGCCCGTCGAGATCAACAATGCGGCTGCCGGCACACCAGCACAGCCCTCTGCTGCGGCCCCTGCCGCACCTGCGCAAGAGAAAGCGGCCACACCAGCCGAAGGTGCTGGCGAAGGCCAGGCAGCCAAGTAACAGGCACGATCCATGTCAAAGTTTTTCATCCACAGACCGATCTTTGCCTGGGTGATCGCGATTTTCGTGATCATTGCGGGCGTGATCTCCATCACCAAGCTACCGGTGGCACAGTTCCCATCGGTCGCACCTCCCACCATCAACGTGACGGCGACCTACCCGGGCGCCACGTCACAGACCATGACGGACTCCGTTCTGCAACTGATCGAGCGCGAAATCAACGGCGCCCAGGGTCTGATGTATATGGAAGCCTCCGCCCCTGCGGGCGGTCAAGGCACTCTGACCGTCACCTTTGCTCCGGGCACCAACCCCGATCTGGCGCAGGTGGACGTGCAAAACCGCCTCTCCCGCGTGCTGCCCCGCCTGCCTCAGGTCGTACAGGCCCTGGGCGTGCGCGTGGACAAGTCCATGAGCAACTTCCTGATGATTCTGGCCTTCCAGGCCGAGTCCGGAGAGACTTCGCGTGACGATATTGCCGACTACGTGAACCGCAATGTGGTGCCTGAAATCCAGCGTCTGGACGGCGTGGGCAAGGCACAGCTGTTTGCATCGGGTCGTGCCATGCGCGTGTGGGTGGATCCTGCCAAGCTCCAGGGCTTCGGTCTGTCGATTGCATCGGTCAACGCAGCGATTGCCGCGCAGAACCAGCAGATCTCCGGTGGCGCCCTGGGCAACCTGCCCAGCACCCCTGGCACCACCACCACCGCCACGATCGTGGTGCCTGGCCAGCTGACGACGCCCGAGGAATTCGGCGAAGTGGTGCTGCGCTCCAACTCCGACGGCTCCACCGTGCGCCTCAGGGATGTGGCTCGCATCGAACTGGGCATCGAAAGCTATGCTTTCGAGTCGCGCCTGGACGGCAAGCCCGCCGTGGCAATGGCCGTGCAGCTGACTTCTACTGCCAACGCCATGGCGACTGCCAAGCTGGTCAAGGCCAAGATGGCAGAGATGGAGCCCTTCCTGCCTGCCGGCGTGAAGTGGTCCTCGCCCTACGACACCTCCAAGTTCGTGAAGATTTCCATCGAAAAGGTGGTGCACACGCTGCTTGAAGCCATCGTGCTGGTGTTCATCGTGATGCTGATCTTCCTGCAGAACATCCGCTACACCCTGATCCCTACCATCGTGGTCCCCATCGCATTGCTCGGCACCTTTGCCGTGATGCTGCTTGCCGGTCTGACCATCAACATTCTGGCCATGTTCGCCATGGTGCTGGTGATCGGTATCGTGGTGGACGATGCCATCGTGGTGGTGGAAAACGTCGAGCGCATCATGGCCGAGGAAGGTCTGCCACCCAAGGAAGCCACCATCAAGGCCATGGGACAGATTCAAGGCGCCGTGGTCGGCATCACCGTGATTCTGGTGACGGTTTTCCTGCCTCTGGCCATGTTCTCCGGCGCGACCGGCAACATCTATCGCCAGTTCTCGCTGGTGATGGCCATCTCAATCTTCTTCTCGGGCTTCTTTGCGCTGACACTGACGCCCGCACTGTGCGCCACCATGCTCAAGCCCATTCCAAAGGGCCATGCGCACGACAAGAAGACCGGTCTGCTCGGCCCGTTCTACAACTGGTTCAACCGCAAGTTTGAAGCCGGCACAAGGCGCTATTCAACCGCTCTGTCCGGTGTGGTCAAGCGCTCCGTGCAGGCCTTCATCGTCTACCTGCTGGTAATCGCCGGTGTGGTCTTCATGTTCATGCGACTGCCCACGGCCTTTCTTCCCACCGAAGATCAGGGCTATGTCATCTCGCTGGCTCAGCTGCCTCCCGGCGCGAGTCTGGAACGCACCAGCAAGACCATGTCTGAGCTGGAGAAGTTCGCCCTGAGCCAGCCTGAGACCGATCACATCGTGAGCATTCTGGGCTTCAGCTTCATGGGTCAGGGCCAGAACGTGGGCCTGGCGTTCACCACGCTCAAGGACTGGTCCGAGCGTACAGGAGCGGGCTCGGATGCCAAATCCTTCGCTGACCGAGCCAAGGGCGCCATGTCAGCGCTGCGCGATGGTTTCATCTTCACGCTGGTTCCCCCCTCCATTTCAGAGCTGGGCAATAGCGACGGTTTCACCTTCCGTCTGCAAGACCGCGGCAGCAAGGGACATGCAGCCTTGCTGGCAGCCCGCAATCAGTTGGTTGCCAAGGCCAACCAGAGCTCTGTGCTGACCGGCGTGCGCTTTGACGGTGTGGATGACGCCCCCCAATGGCAGGTGGACATCAACCGCGATGCCGTCTATGCCCAGCGCGTGAACATGAGCGACCTTGCCTCGACGCTGGCAACGGCCCTGGGCTCGTCCAACTCCACGGACTTCCCCAACAACGGCTATATGCAGCGCGTCACCATCCAGGCCGATGCGGCCCGCCGCATGCAACCCGAGGACGTGATGCGCCTGACGGTTCCCAACGCGCAAGGCCAGTTGGTGGAGCTTTCCACCATGGTCAGCGCCAAGTGGATCAGCGGTCCCATGCAGCTGACACGCTATAACGGCTACCCCTCCATGAGCATCACCGGTCAGGCCAAACCCGGCTTTACCAGCGGTGATGCCATGAAGGAAATGGAAAAGCTGGCCCAGGAACTGCCCGACGGCTTCGGCTACGAGTGGACCGGCCAGTCTCTGGACGAGAAAAAGGCCGGCTCCTCGGCCATGCTGCTGTACGCGTTCTCCATCCTGGCCGTGTTCCTGTGCCTGGCCGCACTGTATGAAAGCTGGAGCATTCCGCTGTCCGTGCTGCTGGTCGTGCCTCTGGGCGTGTTCGGCGCCGTGGCCGGCATGCTGATGCGCGGCATGCCCAACGACATCTACTTCCAGGTGGCGCTGATCACGGTGATTGGTCTCTCGGCCAAGAACGCCATCCTGATCGTGGAGTTCGCCAAGGACCTGCATGCGGAAGGCAAGAGCGCGCTGGAAGCCGCACTGGAAGCCGGTCACCTGCGTTTCCGCCCCATTCTGATGACTTCGCTGGCCTTTATTCTGGGCGTGGTGCCGCTGTACATCGCCTCAGGTGCCAGCGCTGCCAGCCAGAAGGAAATCGGCACCGGCGTGTTCTGGGGCATGGTGATCGGCACGCCGATCTCCGTGTTCCTGGTGCCCGTGTTCTTTGTGGCCGTGTTCAATCTGTTTGGCAAGAAATCCAAGCAAGACTCCAACGCCACTCCCCCGGCGGCAACTTCTGCAGCACAGGGAGGCTCGCAACATGAATAAAACCTTGCTACCCGTAGCACTGGCCGGCGCGCTGCTGGCCAGCGGCTGCTCCTTCATCCCCACGCTGGAGCGCCCTGCCGCTCCGGTGGCCGAGCATTACTCTGCCGCCGACGAGCAGGCCGGCACCACTGCGGCCGCCGACATCCCCTGGCAGCAGTTCTACACGGACCCACGCCTGCAGCAGGTGATACAGCTCGCGCTGGACAACAACCGCGACCTGCGTGTGGCCGTGCTCAACATCGAAAAGGCGCAGGCCCAGTACCAGATCCAGCGTGCCGCTCAGTTTCCTGAGTTCGGTGTGGCAGGCAGCGCCAGCCGCCAGCCCAGCGCTACCACGGGCCGCTATGCAAACTCGTACATGGCGGGCCTCTCCATGCCCAGCTGGGAGATTGACTTCTGGGGCCGCATCGGCAGCCTCAAGCAGCAAGCTCTGGCCCAGTATCTGGCGACCGAGGAAGGCCGCAAGGCAGCCCAGATCAGCCTGATTGCAACAGTCGCCAACACCTGGCTGAACCTGCAGGCTGACGAGGAGCTGCTGGCCATTTCCCGCCGTACCCTGGGCACACGCGAGCAGTCCATCAAGCTGACCAAGCTGCGCCTGGACTCTGGCGTGGCTTCCGAGCTGGACTACCGCCAGGCTCAGTCGCTGACCGAAAGCGCACGCGCCACGCTGGCCCAGCAAGCCGGTCAGCGCGAGCGCGACGTCAACGCCCTGACGCTGCTCGTAGGCCAGGCTCTGCCTGCCGATCTGCAGACCAGCATGCAAGGCAAGCAGCTGCGTGATCTGCCAGCCCTGGCCGATGTGCCGTCGGGCCTGCCTTCTGACCTGTTGCTGCGCCGGCCCGACATCCGTCAGGCAGAGCAAAGCATGATTGCCGCCAATGCCAGCATTGGTGCGGCACGTGCGCTGTTCTTCCCGAACATCTCCTTGACTGCCTCGGCAGGCTTTGTGAATTCGGAGGTTTCCGATCTGTTCAAATCGGACTCTGCGGCTTTCACGATTGCGCCTTCGCTGTATCTGCCCATCTTCAATGCAGGCCGCAATCGCGCCAATCTGCAGGTTGCAGAAGCCAGCCAGAAGATTGCCGTGGCGCAATACGAAGGCTCCATCCAGTCGGCCTTCCGCGAGGTGTCCGACACCTTGGTGAATCGCCGGGCACTCAAGGATCAGCTCGATGCCCAATCGCGTCAGCTGGAGGCAGAGCAGGTTCGCTACAAGCTGTCGGACCTGCGCTACACCAACGGTGTGGCCAGCTACCTGGATCTGCTGGATGCGCAGCGTTCACTGTTTGCACTGGAGCAGTCCGTGGTTCAGGTCCGCCTGGCGCAGCTGCAAAACCAGGTCAATCTCTACAAGGTGCTGGGCGGCGGCTGGACGGAGGCAAGCGCCAGCAACAACCCTGCGGCAGCAACTACAGCCCAGTAATCAGGCCGTTTTTTGCCCCCTCACTCAAGGCGTCTTCGGACGCCTTTTTTCATGCACGCCACAAATTGACTGCACAAAGTTGATCCAACTCAACTCCTTTATGCAGCAGCCGTCAACCCGGATCGTCGTGCACTGGTGTTCTTAACCCTCACTTCTATAATGGTTTGTTAATTCCCACCCCACGATCTCAGAGGACTTCATGAGCGAGCAACACCACGAAGAAGCCCATACCGGCCCAATCAAAAAACCCAAGCAGTTGTTGCTTGCCGTCTTCTTCTCGTTTGTGGTTCCCATCTTCGTCATCATCGGACTGGTCAAGTTCGTGACTTCGTCCGACACCACGGGCGCAGGTACGGCCAATGCCGAAATGGCCAAGGCCATGCGTCTGCAAAAAGTGGGAACGGTGGAAATTCGTGATGCCAACCGCCCGCTGCGCGGTGGCGCGGAAGTCTTCAAGTCGCAATGCGCGGCCTGCCATGAAACCGGCGTAGCCGGCGCACCCAAATTCCAGGATGCGGCAGCCTGGGGCCCGCGCATCAAGCAGGGTCTGGAAACGCTGGTGCATTCGGCCCTGGCAGGCAAGGGCGCAATGGCGGCCCAGGGTGGCGGCGAGTTCAATGACACGGAAATTGCCCGTGGCGTGGTCTATATGGCCAATGCGGCCGGAGCCAACTTCCCCGAGCCCCAGCCTGCAGCTGGCGCAGCAGCCGGTGATGCCCCCGCAGCAGCAGCTGCAGCCCCCGTTGCCGCTGCACCTGCTGCAGCTGTTGCAGCCGCCGAGGCGGCACCCGCCGCAGCTGCCGCAGCCTCCGATGTGGGCAAGAACATCTACAACACCACCTGCATGGCCTGCCACGCCAGTGGCGTAGCCGGGGCTCCCAAGTTTGGCGACAAGGCTGCCTGGGCACCTTTCATTGCCAAGGGCATGGACGATATGGTGCAGAAGGCCACCCAAGGTGTTGGGGCCATGCCTCCCAAGGGCGGCTCCACTGCTTCGGACGCAGACTTCAAGGCCGCCATTCAGTACATGGTGGATGCAGCCAAGTAAGCCCTGCTCTCTGCTCCGCAAAAACCGGCCTTTGGCCGGTTTTGTTATTTTTGGCCTCAAGCCCTTTGCACGCAAGCGAAAGCAGCTATCAAACTTGATACCCCTCAGGACTGGGTACAAAACCGAACTTCAATGTCAGCGAAGCGCTGTCGACCTCCTGCACCTCGGGCAGCAAGCCGCCTTCCAGCGCATTGGCGGCATCCAGCATGTCCAGGCTGTGCACCATGCCCAGGCCCTGCGGCAAAGCCAGGAAAAGCCGCCCCTGCTCATCAAGCAGCACCTGCTGCACCTGTTCGACCGCCAGCTCCTGGCCCGTGTGGCTGCTGAGCTGCAGGCCATGCTCCGTGCATCGCAGACGCCATATCCATGGCGCACTCTCCAGCTCCACATACACACGCTGCGGGCCGTTCTGGAAATACCAGCGACCATCAGACTCGGCCAGATAGTTGCGACCGATGAATTCGGCCAGCTTTTCGTGGCGCAGCAGATTGCCCCTGGCTCCGGGCTTGCCGCCGGCAAACGTGCCGCATGCCTGGGCCTGCTCGTCTCTGAGCCACCACTGGCCGCGCGCATCCAGACCCAGCCAGCCGCTGCAGGCAGGCACGTTGGGCCATTTCGCCATGGCCTGCTTCACGATGTCATCCATCACTCATCTCCTGATTATTCTGCGAACGCTCAGAGCCACTGCTCCAGCCATTCGGTCACGGCCAGCGGCATGGCCTGCACATGGGCAGGCCATGCACCGCTGGCAAAGCCCACATGTCCACCGTGGGGCGGCTGCCATAGCTGCACGGAGGCACTGACCTCATCGGGCCTGGGCAGGCTGTGCGCCGGCACAAACGGATCGTTGCGCGCATTGAGCAGCAACAAGGGCACGGCCACTTGCTTGAGCAGGGGCTTGGCCGAGGCCCGGCTCCAGTAATCATCGGCATCCCTGAAGCCATGGACCGGGGCCGTGAACACATCGTCAAAGTCATGCAGGGTGCGCGCGCGCTGCAGCCGCTCCCTGTCGAACAAGTCCGGCGACTGCTGCCATTTGGCAAGGGCCTTGGGCACCAGGGTACGCATGAAAATGGGGGTGTAAATCCAGCGATTGAGCCCCTGGCCCAGATTGACGCCTCCGGCCACCAGGTCCAGCGGCGCACAGATCACTGCCGCGCCCTTGACGAGTTCTGCAGCCGCCCGCTGCTGCAGCCCGGCCCAGCGCGCAAGGGCGTTGCCGCCCAACGATACACCCATTGCCAGCAACTCGCCGCTCGTGCTCTGCTGCAGCCTGCGCAAAATCCAGTCCACCTCGTCCGAGTCGCCAGAGTGATAAGCACGCAGCAAGCGATTGGGCTCACCGCTGCAGCCGCGAAAATGCGGCACGGCCAGATGCCAGCCGCGCTGCGCGCAGACCTGTGCCAGGGCTTTGGCGTAGTGGCTGGAGGAAGAGCCTTCCAGGCCATGGAACAGCACCAGTGTGGGAGCGCTTGCACTGGCCAGATGGCTTGAAAAATCGATATCGATGAAATCGCCATCGGGCGTATCCCAGCGCTCGCGCCGCCACCTCGGAGACTCTCCGCCCTTCGCACAGAGTGCAGCCCAAATGGTCTGGACATGACCTCCGGGCTGCCACCAAGGTGCACGAAATTGTTCGAAATTCATGGGGAACCCAGCCAGTTGCGCAGCTCTGACTGCAGGGCGTCTTTTTGCGCCGCACGCCAGACCAGTTCAGGCGGAGCCACATGAATTCCCGGCGGCGCCTTGAGCAAGGCCGCCTCCACCAGACGGGCCACATGCATGGCCCGCACCGGTCGCTCCGTCTGCGGCAGCATATAGCTGAGCACCGAAAGCATGGTCTTTGCCGTACGCTGCAGCCAATGGTCGGTATTGATTTTCCGGGCCTCTCTGGCCGAGCGCACAAAAATCAGGCGCTCGAAGCCCAGCGCAGCTACGCCTTGCTCATTGAGATTGGCCAGTCCCTGCTTCAAAGCCTGGGGCAGGCTGCCCGTATCGTGGGGCAACACCACGGCAAGCGTATGCACGCCACAGCGCTGCATCCACTGCGCCACCGCCGGCAGCTGATCGGGCCGGGGCGTCCACAAGGCGCGCTCGCGCTGGTAATAGGGACGCGGAGGCTCAAACATGATGAGGCCCACATCGGCACTCTGCACAGGCCATTGCTGCACATCGCCGTGCAGCTGCGTCAGCAACTCCATGCCACGCAGGCCCTGGACATAGGGCTCGCGTGCCAGCACCTGGACCAGCCCATAGTTCTGCGCACCTACCACGCGGCTGAGCACCTCGTTACCCAGCGGCCCCGTGGCCCCGGCCAGCAACAGGCGCGGCAAGGTCGCAGTTTTCGGGCCGGGACGCTGTGCGCCACGCAGGGCATCGAGTGCAGAAACAGTGGACATGATTGCAATGCTAGCGCCGCCGGGCAGCGGGCAGGGTGACAGGCCTTGCACACACACGAACCGACCAAGCCCTTATGCTATTGTTTCCGTCTCAATCTCGTGAATGGAAACACCCATGAAACGCTGGCTTCTGGCAATCGCAACCGCGGCCTCCATGCTCTCCCTCACGGGCTGCGGCTATAACGACTTTCAGCGCCTGGATGAAAAATCCAAGGCCGCCTGGAGCGAGGTGCTGAATCAGTACCAGCGCCGCTCGGACCTGATCCCGAACATTGTCGCCACGGTCAAGGGCGAAGCCAACTTCGAGCAAGAGACCCTGACCAAGGTGATCGAAGCACGCGCCAAGGCCACCTCGATTCAGGCCACGCCCGAGCTGATCAACAACCCCGAAGCCTTCAACAAGTTCCAGCAGGCTCAGGGCGAGATTTCCAGCGCGCTCTCACGCCTGATGGTGGTGGCGGAAAAATACCCCGAACTCAAGGCCAACCAGGCGTTCCGCGATCTGCGCGTAACGCTGGAAGGCACAGAAAATCGCATCACCGTGGCGCGCAACGAATACATAGGCACCGTACAAGCCTACAACGTGCTGGCGCGCAGCTTCCCCACCAATATCACGGCCAAGGTATTCAGCTACAAGGTCAAGCCGACCTTCACGGTCCAGAACGAAGCCCAGATCTCACAGCCACCAGCCGTTGACTTTTCCACACCCGCAGCGCCTGCTGGCAGCAAGTAATTGCAGGCTTCCGCTTCAAAAACCATGCACCACATGCATCAAGCTCTTATACATAAAGCGCTTGCAGCTATTGTTTTTGCATGGCTGGCACTGCTTGCGGCGCTGCCAGTCTGGGCACAAGGTGCTGCAGGCACGCAACTTCAGCCTGTTCCCGAGCTCACTGCGCGCATCATCGACCAGACCGGCACGCTGAGCCCCGGCGATCTGCAATCGCTGAGCGAGCAGCTCAAGAAGCTGGAGGATGAGACCGGCGCCCAGGTCGCCGTGCTCATGGTTGCCACAACGGCCCCGGAAGACATCGCAGCCTATTCCTGGCGTGTGGCCAGCAGCTGGAGGCTGGGACGCAAGGACATAGGCGACGGCTCTCTCATCGTCGTGGCCAAAAACGACAGGCGCATGCGCATCGAAGTGGCGCGCAAGCTGGAAGGCGCCATTCCCGACATCCAGGCTGCACGCATCATCGACAGTGCCATGAAGCCGCGCTTTCGCGCCGACGACTATGCGGGTGGACTGTCTGCCGCCATCGAGCAGATGAGCCTGCTGATTCATGGCGAGAAACTGCCCGCACCGCAGTCCCAACCGCGCAAGTCCGGCAAGTCCTGGGCCGACCAGCTGGACTTTCTGCTTCCTCTGCTGTTCTTCGGTTTTCCGATCGGGATTGCCGTCGCACGCGCCATTTTTGGCCGCGTGCTGGGTTCGCTGCTCATTGGCGGCGTTGCCGGGGTGGCCGCTTATGTGATCACCGCCAGCCTGTTGATCGCAGGCGTGGCTGGCTTTGTGGGCCTGATCTTCACCCTGCTCTCAAACCTTTCGCGTGGCGGGGGCGGACCGTACATCGGCACCGGCGGGGGTGGGGGCGGGGGCGGCGGCTGGAGCAGCGGCGGGGGCGGTGGCTTCAGCTCGGGGGGCGGCGGCAGCTTTGGTGGCGGTGGCGCCTCGGGGGATTGGTGAAATGAGCAATATCTTCCAACGCTTGGCACGCCTGGTGCGACACCGCTGGGCCGAACAGCATCTGCGCAAGGCCTTGCCTCCTGCCACGCTCAAGGAGCTGGAACTGCTGATCGCCCAAAGTGAACTGGGCCACACCGGCCAGGTCCGCATCTGCGTGGAGGCCGGCCTACCCTGGAGCTATATCTGGCGCGATGCCACGGCCCGCCAGCGTGCGCTCTCGCAGTTCGCAAAGCTCCGTGTCTGGGACACTGAGCACAACAACGGCGCCCTCATCTACCTGCTGCTGGCCGATCACGCCATAGAAATCGTGGCCGACCGCGCCCTGGACCGCACCATGAGCGCCGAGCAATGGCAAACGCTGATCAGCGATATGCAGTCCGCCTTCCAGGGCGGGCATTTCAGCGTGGGCCTGGTATCGGCACTGGAGCGCGTCAGTCGGCAGTTGCAGACCCACTTCCCGCGCAAATCAGCCCCCAGCGCGGAACGAAACCTGCCAGACTCGCCCGTGGTCGAGCGACATCTGCCAGGCCACAGCAGCTAATCAGGCGTCAAGCTGCATGCGTCTTCCGGAAAACGGCTGAAGGCACCAACACCCTAAGCCAGCACATGCCGCCCATAGGGCGAGCACAGCCAGAGCACAGTCGCCACATTGATCAGAACCATGAGCCAGAACTGCAGCTGAAAGCTCGTCTTGCTGCTTTTGTGACGCAGCCATTGCTGAGCCAGCAAGGCACCGGGCCAGCCACCGGCCAGAGCCATGGTCTGCAGCGTTTTTTCCGGCGTGCGCCAATGCCCCTTCTGGGCGGCCCATTTGTCCTGCCAGTAGGCCATGAAGGTCAGCATGCTAAGACCTGCATAGACCAGCCAGAGGATGCGTGGCACGCCCCAAATCACGGCGGCGGCCAGCATCATCAGCAACCAGACCAGCAATGCACCATAACTGAAGCCACTGGAGGCATGCCAGCCCTGAGGAGCCGTACGCGAGGACTGCAAACGCCCTGCAGGCGAGCTGTTGTGCCGCACCAATCTGGATACTTTCGCTGCCGGCTGACGGATTTGACCGGTGGCGCGCCACGCAACCTGAAGCGCGCGCTTCTTGCCTTGCTCCATGCCGACGGCAAACTCCAGGCGCAGGCCAGGCTGAGGACGCTGCTCTGCGGGCGGACGCGGCTCAAAAGCACTGATATGGACAAACAGACGCTCACCACCGCTATCGGTCTCTATCCAGCCAAAGCCACGCTCGTCATTCCATTGCGTCAAGACACCGCTATAGCGCATCTCCGTCCTTTGTTGTTTTTGACACCGCAAACAGGCCTCGTGAGCCCAAAAGCAGGTCAGTCCCAGCCAGAAAAAACCTTTTTCCCCGCATGGCTGTGTTAGTTTTGGGGCAGCCGTATTTTCTTAAGAAAGCATTCAAGCATGCAGAAATCTTTGTTCTCTCTGGCCATCATCAGCTCTGCCTTGGCACTGAGCGCCTGCTCCTCCATCAGCCCCAAGGGCGCCGAAACGCCGGCCGAATACGACTACGCACTGAGCTGCAAGCTCAAGGAAGATGACCCCAAGAAGTGCGAAGCCCAGATCCGAGCACTCTGCGAAGACCCTAGCAAGGCCGTGGTGCGCAAATCGCGCCATGTGGACCCCAAGGACAACTCCGTGGTCTACGGCTATCAGGCCGCCTGCAACGGCTAGGCTGCTTGCGCGCTGCCGCGGTTCAGAATCCTGCTGGTTTCGGGATCAGACCCTTTTGGACAAGCGCAGTGCGCTTCGATTTCCGCAGCAGCAGTCCATAAAGAAAGCCACCGCATGCGGTGGCTTTCTTTGCTGATGCAGGTGCTCCAGGGCACCGGACATCAACGCTTCTGGCGATACTTGCGCAGAGCGGCAATCTGAGCGGCCATGACGGCCAGCTCGGACTGTGCACGAGCGATATCCAGCTCGCCCTTGGCGTTCTTCAGGGCTTCCTCAGCGGCAGCCTTGGCCTTTTGCGCCTTTTCATCGTCCAGATCCTTGCCGCGGATGGCGGTGTCGGACAGCACGGTCACGCAGTTGGGTTGCACTTCCAAAATGCCACCGGCCACGAAGACGAACTCTTCGCTGCCATCAGGCATTTCGATGCGCACCGAACCCGGCTTGATGCGGGTGATCAGCGGTGTGTGGCGGGGATAAATGCCCAGCTCGCCCGCTTCGCCGGGCAAGGCGACAAAGCGCGCTTCACCGGAGAAGATGGACTCTTCGGCACTGACCACATCAACGTGGATGGTGTTCATCTTTGCTCCTTGAAAAGGTTAAAACTGGTCCTAAAACCGACACACCCCAAGCAAGAGACGCCAAGCAAGGGCCGCCCCCGCAGCGAGGGCGTCGTCCCCCTCCCGAAGAGAGAGGGGGAAGCGGCGTTAGCCGCTCAGGGGGTGAAAGTCCGTTAGGCTGCCAGCTTCTTGGCCTTCTCGAAGGCTTCGTCGATGGTACCAACCATGTAGAAAGCCTGTTCGGGCAGGTGATCGGCTTCGCCGTTCACGATCATCTTGAAGCCACGGATGGTTTCAGACAGGGGAACGTACTTGCCGGGAGCGCCGGTGAACACTTCAGCCACGTGGAAAGGCTGAGACAGGAAACGCTGGATCTTACGAGCACGAGCCACGGTCAGCTTGTCTTCGGGAGCCAGTTCGTCCATGCCCAGAATCGCGATGATGTCGCGCAGTTCCTTGTAGCGCTGCAGCGTGCCCTGCACTTGGCGAGCCACCTTGTAGTGCTCTTCGCCAACCACTTGGGGGTCCAGCTGACGGCTGGTGGAGTCCAGAGGATCCACAGCGGGGTAGATACCCAGCGAAGCGATGTCACGGGACAGCACCACGGTGGAGTCCAAGTGAGCAAAAGTGGTGGCGGGCGAGGGGTCGGTCAAGTCATCGGCTGGCACGTAAACGGCCTGGATGGAAGTGATCGAGCCAACCTTGGTGGAGGTAATACGCTCTTGCAGCTTACCCATTTCTTCAGCCAGGGTAGGCTGGTAGCCCACGGCGGAAGGCATACGACCCAGCAGAGCGGACACTTCGGTACCGGCCAGTGTGTAGCGGTAGATGTTGTCCACGAAGAACAGCACGTCCTTGCCTTCGTCACGGAACGACTCAGCCATGGTCAGGCCGGTCAGCGCCACGCGCAGACGGTTTCCTGGGGGCTCATTCATCTGACCGTAAACCATGGCAACCTTGGACTCGCCCAGGTTCTCTTGGTTCACAACGCCAGCGTCGGACATTTCGTGATAGAAGTCGTTGCCTTCACGGGTACGCTCACCCACACCAGCGAACACCGACAGACCGCTGTGGGCCTTGGCGATGTTGTTGATGAGTTCCATCATGTTCACGGTCTTGCCCACACCGGCACCACCGAACAGGCCCACCTTGCCGCCCTTGGCGAAGGGGCAGACCAAGTCGATCACCTTGATACCGGTTTCCAGCAGTTCCTGCGAAGGCGACAGTTCGTCGTAAGCAGGAGCCTTGCGGTGGATCGCGGCGGTCAGGGTCTGGTCCACGGGACCACGTTCGTCGATGGGGTTACCCAGCACGTCCATGATGCGGCCCAGGGTAGCCTTACCCACGGGAACAGTGATGGGGTTGCCGGTGTTGGTGACCATCAGGCCACGCTTCAGACCGTCCGAAGAACCCAGGGCAATGGTACGCACCACGCCGTCGCCCAGCTGCTGCTGAACTTCCAGGGTCAGGGCCGAGCCTTCCAGCTTCAAGGCGTCATACACCTTGGGCACCTGGCCGTGGGCAAACTCCACGTCCACCACGGCGCCGATACATTGAACAATCTTGCCTTGTACTTGAGCCATTTTTTGCTCCAATCTGTTTGTTCGTTAAAGCCGTTTACACAGCGGCTGCGCCTGCCACGATTTCCGACAACTCGGTCGTAATCGCTGCCTGACGCGTCTTGTTGTAGACCAGCTTCAACTCGCTGATGACGTTGCCGGCGTTGTCGGTAGCGGCCTTCATGGCCACCATGCGCGCCGATTGCTCGGACGCCATGTTTTCCGCAACTGCCTGGTACACGAGGGACTCCACGTAACGAACCAGCAGTTCGTCAATGACGCTTTGAGCGTCAGGCTCGTAGATGTATTCCCAGGATGCACCCGTCTTCTCGGCTTGCAATTTTTCGGACGACAGGGGGAGCAGTTGCTCCACCACCGACTCCTGCTTCATGGTGTTGATGAACTTGGTGTACGCCAGGTACACCGCGCTCAGCTTGCCTTCAGCATATTGGTCCAGCAACACCTTGACAGGCCCGATGAGCTTGTCCAGGTGAGGCGTGTCGCCCAAGCCTGTAGCGTGAGAGACCACCTTGGCACCGACACGGTTCAGGAAACCCAGTCCCTTGCCGCCAATGGCCACTGCATCTGTCGCAACACCCGCATCTTGCAGTTCGCGCAACTTGTTGGTGACGACACGCAACACGTTGGTGTTCATGCCGCCGCACAAACCCTTGTCGGTCGTCACCACGATGACGCCGACCTTCTTGGCATCGTTCACTTGCATGAACGGATGCACATATTCAGGGTTAGCTTCGCCAAGATGGGCTGCAATGTTGCGGATTTTTTCGCTATATGGACGGGCAGCCAGCATCCGGTCCTGCGCCTTGCGCATTTTGGATGCAGCCACCATTTCCATGGCTTTGGTGATCTTCTTGGTGTTTTCCACCGATTTGATCTTGCCGCGTATTTCCTTACCTGCTGCCATGATGACTCCTCGCCGGTATTAAGCGAAGGACTTCTTGAATGCAGTAATGGCTGCAGTCAGTTCAGCTTCGTCCTTGCCTTCCTTGTCGAAAGCACGCTTTTCGTTCAGACGGTCGAGCAGAGCGCCGTGGCTGGTCTTCAGGAACTGGTGCAGACCAGATTCGAAGGGCAGCACTTGCTTGACTTCGATATCGTCCATGAAGCCCTTGTTCACTGCGAACAGAGAAGCGGCCATCAGAGCGGTCGACAGAGGAGAGTACTGAGCCTGCTTGAGCAGTTCGGTCACGCGGGCGCCGCGGTCCAGCTGCTTGCGGGTTGCATCGTCCAGATCGGAAGCGAACTGCGCAAAGGCAGCCAGTTCACGGTACTGAGCCAGGTCGGTACGGATACCGCCGGACAGGCCCTTCACAACCTTGGTCTGAGCGGAACCACCCACGCGGGACACCGAAATACCGGCGTTGATAGCGGGACGGATACCGGCGTTGAACAGGCTGGTTTCCAGGAAGATCTGGCCGTCGGTAATCGAAATCACGTTCGTGGGAACGAAAGCGGACACGTCGCCAGCTTGTGTTTCGATGATAGGCAGAGCGGTCAGAGAACCGGTCTTGCCCTTGACTTCACCCTTGGTGAAGGCTTCGACGTAGTCGGCGTTCACGCGAGCGGCACGCTCCAGCAGACGGCTGTGGAGATAGAACACGTCGCCGGGGAAGGCTTCACGTCCGGGAGGACGACGCAGCAGCAGCGAAACTTGACGGTAGGCCACGGCTTGCTTGGACAGATCGTCATAAACGATCAGAGCGTCTTCGCCGCGGTCGCGGAAGTATTCACCCATGGTGCAGCCAGCGTAGGCCGACACGTACTGCATGGCAGCGGATTCGGAAGCGGTCGCAGCCACGACGATGGTGTAGTCCATCGCGCCAGCTTGTTCCAGAGAGCGCACCACGTTCTTGATCGAAGAAGCCTTCTGACCAATAGCCACGTAGATACAGATAACGCCCTGGCCCTTCTGGTTGATGATGGCGTCGATAGCGACAGCCGTCTTACCAGTCTGACGGTCACCAATGATCAGTTCACGCTGACCACGGCCCACGGGAACCATGGAGTCGATGGACTTGATACCGGTTTGCAGGGGCTGATCCACGGATTGACGTGCGATCACGCCAGGTGCAACCTTCTCGATCACGTCCGTCATCTTGGCGTTGATGGGACCCTTGCCGTCGATAGGCTGACCCAGGGCGTTCACCACGCGGCCGACCAGCTCGGGACCCACGGGCACTTCCAGGATACGGCCGGTGCACTTGACGGTGTTGCCTTCTGCGATGTGCTCGTAGGCACCCAGAATCACGGCGCCCACGGAGTCGCGCTCCAGGTTCAGAGCCAGACCGTAAGTGGGTTGACCGTCGGCGCCTGCGGGGAATTCCAGCATTTCGCCAGCCATCACGTCCGACAGGCCGTGCACGCGCACGATACCGTCAGTCACCGACACCACGGTGCCTTGGTTACGGACGTCAGTGCTAGCAGCCAGCCCTTCGATGCGGCTCTTGATCAGTTCAGAAATTTCTGCGGGATTGAGTTGCATGACTCTTTCCTTCTTTCTTGTGTGTTAGCCGAGACCTCAAGCGCATTACGCCGTGAGGGCCGCTTTCATTTGTTCCAGACGGGCCTTGACGGAGGTGTCCAGCACCTCGTCGCCCACCACAACGCGAACGCCACCGATCAGCGATTCATCGAGCTTCACGGTGAGATTCAGCTTGCGGCCAAAGCGCTTTTCCAGCGTGGCGCCAAGCTCGGCCAGCGCTGCATCCTCAATCGGGAAAGCGCTGTACACCACGGCATCCGAAGAGCCGCTCTTGCTGTTCACGAGGCTGCGGAACTGGGCTGCCACTTCAGGCAGCACGTCCAGACGGCCGTTTTCGAGGACCACACGCAGGAAGTTGCGTGCGGACTCGGGCAATGCCGACTTGGCCACACCTGTGATGAGATCGAACACTTGCGCGTCGCTCACGTTCGGGTTGTCGGCCAGTTGGCGCAATTGCGGATTGGCGGCAATCGCCGCCAATTCCTCCACCCAAGCGACAGTGCTGTTCAAATCTGCAGCCTTGTCGGCGCAGGCTTTGAACAATGCTTCGGCGTAAGGGCGGGCAATGGTGGCGAGTTCTGCCATTTTTTGCTTTCCTTACAGCTCTGTCTTCAGGCGGTTCAGCAGATCAGCGTGGATACCGGCATTGACTTCCTTCTTCAGGATCTGCTCGGCACCCTTGACGGCCAGCGCTGCCACTTGCTCACGCAGGGCTTCACGGGCAGCAATGGCTTGCTGGTCAGCTTCAGCGCGGGCAGCAGCAACAATCTTGTTGCCTTCTTCTGTCGCGCGGGCCTTGGCTTCTTCAATGATGGCCTGGGCGCGGCGTTCGGCGTCCGCAAGCCGCGAAGCTGTTTCGTTGCGCGTCTGGGCCAATTCCTGCTCGACGCGCTTGTTGACAGCGGTCAGTTCGGTCTTGGCCTTGTCGGCAGCAGCGAGGCCATCGGCGATTTTCTGGGCTCGCTCATCCAGTGCCTTCGCGATCGGGGGCCACACGAACTTCATCGTGAACAGCGCCAGAACCAGGAAAACACCAAGCTGAACGAACAGGGTCGCGTTAATACTCACGGCAACACCTTTCTATTTAGGGCGTTGAACGGAGCTTAGGCAACCAGTTGGAAGGGGTTGGCGAAGGCGAACAGCAGAGCGATAGCCACACCGATCAGGAAGGCGGCGTCGATCAGACCAGCCAAGATGAACATCTTGGTTTGCAGTTCGTTGATCAGCTCAGGCTGACGTGCCGAGGATTCCAGGAACTTGCCACCCATCAGAGCGATACCGATCGAAGCGCCGATAGCGCCCAGACCAACAATCAGACCACAAGCCAGAGCGACGAGACCGAGAACGTTTTCCATGATGACTCCTAGGGATTAAAGAAAGGTTGAGTGAAAGAAAGGATTTCAGTGAGCTTCATGTGCCTGGCCGAGGTAAATCAGCGTCAGCATCATGAAAATGAAGGCTTGCAGGGTAATGATCAGGATGTGGAAGATCGCCCAGATCGAACCTGCAATGATGTGCCCCACGGGGAGCAACACACCGGAAAGCGACATGGCAGCCGCACCGCCCATCAAGGCGATCAGACAGAACACCAACTCACCAGCGTACATATTGCCGAACAGTCGCATACCGTGCGAAACCGTCTTGGCAATGTATTCAATGATTTGCATGGCCAGGTTCACAATACCCAGGATCACAGCAAACACGGGATTCTTAGAGGTACCGAAAGGAGCGGTCACCAGTTCGTGAGCCCAGCCGCCCATGCCCTTGATCTTCACCGAGTAGATCAGGCACAGCACCAGCACGCCGGTCGACAGACCCAGAGTGGTGGACAGGTCGGCAGTAGGCACGACACGCAGGTAGGCATGGGAGTCGCCCTGGGCGGTCTGCCACAGCACGGGCAGCAGATCCACAGGCAGCATGTCCATGGCGTTCATCGCGAAGATCCAGACGAACACGGTCAGTGCCAGAGGAGCGATGAACTTGCGAGATTCAGCGTTGTGAATATTGGCCTTGGCCTGGTTGTCCACCATCTCGACCAGCATTTCCACCGCTGCCTGGAAACGACCGGGAACGCCGGAAGTCGCCTTGCGGGCAGCCAGCCAGAGGACGAACAGGCACAAAGCGCCCAGAGTCACACTCACGGCAATCGAATCCAGATTGAACACGGAGAAGTCGATGATGGACTTCTGCTTGATGTTCTGGAGGTGTTGCAAGTGGTGAACGATGTATTCACTTGCAGTTGGTGCGTGCGCTTCTGCGGCCATCGGTCAACTTCTCTCAAATATCAATCGGTTTTTGGACACTGGATCGCACCAGAAGCGCAACCCAATACGTTTTCATCACAACAATCAAGCCAACCAGCAACGCCAGCCAGCTCAGGTCAGGTACCAGCTTGGGTGCAGCCGCCAACATGGCAATGCACAGCACCAGCTTCACCAGCTCCCAACCGAAAATCCCTGCCATGGCCGCACCGGCACCTCCCGGCCGCTGACGAACCACGCCTCTTGCAAACAGCGCCGCGGGCAACACGACCGCCAGCGCTCCATACGCTGCCGACCAGCCTGCGGCTGCACGCCCCGTGATCAACCACGACAGCAAAGCCACGATAACGCCTACCAGCGTCTGAACGATGACGATGCGCCAGACCGAAACCTGCGGAAAGCGCGAACGCCATGCAGAGGCTTCTTGTGCAGTCAGGGGCTTGAAGTCTTCGACTTCGTCCTCATCCTGAAAATCAGCGGGCATGTTTGTCATGTTTTCTTTCACACCGCTGACCAGACAAGACTTTTTTACAAAGCCTCTGATTATAAGTAAAAACCCCCGTCGTTAGATAGGGGTTGATACTGTCATGCGCAAAACGTCTTTGACAAGACCTGAGGGTTGTCGCTGAGTGACAACATCTGCCACCCTCGGCTTTGGTGCGGCGCGAGTGTGCCCTAATTGAAATACCTGATTACCCTGAATTGTCTGCCGCCTGCCAGGGGCTTTGCCGGTTGACAGGCCTCGCCGAGCCATGGATTAGGCCCACGCGCGCAGGGCTGCCCGGCGTGGCGCACAATCTTTCTTACTCATTGACCGGCTGTTTCACCAACGGCAATTTTTCATTCCAGCCAAGGACTCTTCATGAGCGACACGCCCAACCCATCTGCCGCCAACGAGAACGGCCAGCAAGAAGACCCGCGCAAGGATTCGCTGATCGAGTATCCGAGCCAGTTCCCCATCAAGGTGATGGGCGTCAAGAATGAGCATCTGGTGCATGAAATCACCAAGATCGCCGAAAAATTCGACCCCAGCTTTGACGCCAGCACGGTGGAGCTGCGCCCCAGTTCTGGCGGCAACTACCTGGGCGTGACCATCACCATCACGGCCACCAGCCGCGAGCAGCTGGACGACACCTACCGCGCACTGACCTCTCACCCCCTGGTGAAGGTCGTGCTGTGAGCAACAGCCCGATTGCTTCCGCCTTGCAGCCTCCCGAAGCCATGGATCTGCGCTTTCTGGGGCACACCGGCTATGAAGCAACGGTGGTCGCGATGCAGGAGTTCACGCGCACTCGCAACCCGGCCACACGTGACGAATTATGGGTGTGCGAGCACTCACCCCACTTCACCCAGGGGTTGGCCGGCAAAGTTGAAAATGTTCTGAATCCCGGCGATATTCCCGTGGTGGCAACCAATCGCGGCGGCCAGGTGACCTATCACGGCCCCGGTCAGGTGGTGGCCTATCCGCTGCTGGATCTGCAGCGCATGGGCTACTTCGTCAAAGAGTATGTGTACCGGCTGGAAGATGCAGTGATCCGCACGCTGGACCATTTCGGCGTCACCGGCCACCGCGTGGCAGGTGCCCCCGGCATCTATGTGCGCCTGGACGATCCGCGCAGCCATGCCATGCTGGAGCAGCGACCGCAACACCGCGAGGCCGGCAGCCCGGCGCCCGAGCCGCATTTCGAGGGCCTGGGCAAGATTGCCGCCCTGGGCATCAAGGTCAGCCGCCACAGCACCTACCACGGAGTGGCACTCAATGTCGATATGGATTTGGAACCTTATTTGCGAATCAACCCTTGCGGATACGCAGGGCTGAGGACGGTGGACCTTTCTACAATCGGCGTACAGACAACCTGGGACGAGGCCGCATCCGTGCTGGGCCGCCAGCTGAAGGCGCGTCTCTCTCCCTGAAGGCAAGATCATGAGCACCAATGAAGTCGTGCGCGAAGCGCAGTCCGCCGAAAACTACAACCCGCTGGCCAAGCAGAAGGCTGCTGCCAAGCTGGCACGCATCCCCGTGAAGGTGGAGCAGGCCGAAGTCCTCAAAAAACCGGAATGGATCCGCGTCAAGGCCGGCAGCCCCAGCACGCGCTTCTACGAGATCAAGGACATTCTGCGCAAGAACAATCTGCACACGGTCTGCGAGGAAGCCAGCTGCCCGAATATCGGCGAATGCTTCGGCAAGGGCACGGCCACCTTCATGATCATGGGCGACAAGTGCACGCGCCGCTGCCCCTTCTGCGACGTGGGCCATGGCCGCCCCGATCCACTGGATGTGAACGAGCCGCTGAATCTGGCGCGCACCATTGCCGCGCTGCGCCTGAAGTACGTGGTGATCACCAGCGTGGACCGCGACGACCTGCGCGACGGTGGCTCGGGCCACTTCGTGGAATGCATCAAGAACATCCGCGAGCTCTCGCCCGAGACGCAGATCGAGATCCTGGTGCCCGACTTCCGCGGCCGTGACGACCGCGCACTGGAAATCCTCAAGTCGGCTCCGCCCGATGTGATGAACCACAATCTGGAAACCGCGCCGCGCCTGTACAAGGAAGCGCGCCCCGGCTCCGACTACCAGTTCAGCCTGAACCTGCTCAAGAAGTTCAAGGAACTGCACCCCGATGTGCCGACCAAGAGCGGCATCATGGTGGGCCTGGGCGAGACGGACGAGGAAATCCTGCAGGTGATGCGCGATATGCGCGCCCACAACATCGACATGCTGACCATCGGCCAGTACCTGGCGCCCACCAACAGCCACCTGCCCGTGCGCCGCTATGTGCACCCCGATACCTTCAAGATGTTCGAGCAAGAGGCCTACAAGATGGGCTTCACCCACGCCGCCGTCGGCGCCATGGTGCGCTCGAGCTACCATGCCGACCAGCAGGCACATGCTGCCGGCGTCTGAGCACCGAAGACAGCACTCACAAAAGCAGCCCCTGTGGCTGCTTTTTTTCATGCCCGGATGCGATGGGCAGTGCTGCGCGCTCCAGGATTTCCCCAAAAATAAAGCTCCTGAATAAGGAGCTTGATGCGCTTTTCCTGTAGCACTTACAAAGTCAATCCATAGCACAATCGTTGCATATCATGCGCCAAAAGCTATGAATTTTGAGTAACTCACTGTTTGCATCGAAAAAAACGCCTGGCTAACCGGCAAACCGCTGGCTGGCAAAAACGACTGCAGGCTGAACAGGCCCGACGAGTCGCCCCACGATGAAACTGAGCAATGCAGCACTGAATACCCCACCAGAGTCCTGCGCTGCAAGCCGGATGAATATTAACATCAAATGAGAATCAATATCAATTAATTTTCACTTCAGACAAAAAGAAATCTGTAAACACCTGTTTTGCAGCCATTTCGCAACCGTTGACACCTGCAATTACGGCGCCTGCCGGTTTCAGCAACACTGCAGCACCAGCCGCGCTCGGTCGAAGCGACGTGCGCGCAGGTCGTCGCGGCGCATCCACAGATAGACCTGGCCTCCATCACCCCAGCCCATGCCACCTTTTTCATCACTGCCGATCTGCAGCAGCAAAAGCCACTGCGTTGCAGTATGGCGCACAGCCAGCGTGGCATCGTCCGCGTAGGCATCGCCATTACCGCAGTAATGCCCCGCAGCCACCAGCGCGCATTCGGTCTGCATATCACCCTGGACAGGCGTGGGCCAGCCGCCGATGCGGTGGCAACCGCTGTCCTCACCACCGCTGCTGGCAGCGTTCTGTGCGCCATCAAACCACCATTCGACAAAGCGGTCACGCTGCTCTTCGTCAAGTGCCAGGCCCTGCGAACCCCACTGAGCGCTCTCCAGGGGCAGGGCCGTGACGCAGGCATGCAGTTCGCAGGCCATAGGAGCGAGCTGGCAGTGATCGGGCAGCTCTAGCAGCGCCGGCGGCTGCGGGCGCCGCTCGAGCGCGGCATCGCCCTCGGAGAAGATCAGCTTCAACCCGCAGGCATCGGCAGGATCGAAACCCCAGGGCTGCTCCATCAGGTCGTAGAAGACGGACAGCAGTCCGGACTCGGGGAAATCTGCATCCAGAGTCCCGGCGGAGCGGGCTTCGGCGAAGTTGATCTGCGCCACAAAGCTCAGCGGAAAAGTGCTTTCAAGCCTTGCGACGTGCTGCAAGGCCTCTTCGCGAAACAGCTGGACTTGCTCCGGCCTGGCCCATCGCCAGCGGCTGTCGGGAGCAACACTGTCTTCGCGATGGGGCTTCACCCGCTGCTCATGGTCCGGATAGCGTCCGCGCTCGGGCCAGGCCACACCGGCAGGCAGATCGGGACAGCCGCCAAATTTGGTGCTGCCGGACGCAATCTCCGCTTCATCCTCCACCACAGTGGTCTGCAACCACACGGCCGGCCTGGCTTGCTCAGCCAGTTGCTGCGCAAGTGCCGCATCTTCCAGCACCGGCTCGAGCGCGCGGGCAATTTCCTGCGAATCTGCGTAATTCATCCATCCCTTTCTGCCTGCCTCGATGTCGTTCCCCGGGTGCTTCAGGGCGCCAGCATCTGCGCCGGACATTCGCTGACCAGTACTTCACTGGCCCAGGGTGCAAGCTTGCCGGTGTCCGCACGCAGCACCTCCTGCTTCACCGCCAGAATCTGCGCGGGGTGCATGGAAAAGCTGCGCAGGCCCAGGCCCAAAAGCAGCCGGGTCATGCTCAGATCGCCCGCCATTTCGCCGCAAACGCAGACTTCCTTGCCTGCGGCATTGGCCGCTGCGATCACCTCGGCCACCAGGCGCAACACGGCCGGATGCATGGGGTCGTAGAGATGGGCCACGGTTTCGTCGGCCCGGTCGATGGCCAGCGTGTACTGGATCAGGTCGTTGGTGCCTATGGACAGAAAGTCGAAATATTGGAGAAAGCTGCGCACCGTCAGGGCGGCCGCCGGGATCTCGATCATGGCGCCCAGCTTGACCGGGCCGTAGGCGACGCCGCGCACATCGAGCTCATGCTGCGCCTGGCGCAGCTGGGCCAGGGTCTGCTCGATCTCGCTGCGATGGGCCAGCATGGGAAACAGCAGCTTGATCTGCCCATGCGCTGCCGCGCGCAGAATGGCGCGCAGCTGGGTACGGAACATGACGGGGTCGGCCAGACTCCAGCGTATGGCGCGCAGGCCCAGCGCGGGGTTGAGGTAGTAGTCCTTGGGCTGTGCCTTGTCCAGCGGCTTGTCGGCCCCCACGTCCAGCGTGCGGATGGTGACCGGCATGCCTTGCATGCCGTCTATGGCCTCGCGATAGGCGCGGTACTGCTCTTCCTCGCCGGGCAGATTGCCGCTGCGTCCCATGAACAGAAACTCGGTACGGAACAACCCCACCCCGACTGCGCCGGCACGCACGGCAGCAGCCCCGTCGCTGGGCTGCTCGATATTGGCCAGCAACTCCACCTTCTGCCCGTCCATGGTGAGGGACGGCGTGTAACGCAGACGGGTCAGGCGCTCGCGCTCCAGTTCAGTCTGGCGCTGGCGAAAGCTGTACTCCGCCAGGATGATGGGCGTGGGGTCCACGATGACCACGCCCTCGTTGCCGTCGATGATGACCCAGTCATCCTGACGAATCAGCTGGCTTGCAGCCCGCGCCCCAACCACGGCCGGAATGTCCATGCTGCGCGCGACGATGGCCGTGTGGCTGGTCTTGCCGCCCACGGCTGTGATGAAGCCCGCAAAGACCTTGCTCTTGAACTGCAGCATGTCCGCAGGCGACAGGTCTTGTGCCACCAGCACCAGCGGGGTTTCCGTGGTGACGTCAAGACGCAGCTGCTGCCCATCGGTTGCAGGCGCGGCGCCCGTCGGAGCCAAAGGTGGCGCAACCTGCGCAAGCGGACTGGCCGCGCCCTTCATGTGGCGCAGAATGCGCTCCACTACCTGCTCCAGATCGGCCTTGCGCTCGCGCAGGTACTCGTCGTCCATCTCGTCGAACTGGCGCGAGACGATTTCCAGCTGTGTGGTCAGCGCCCATTCGGCGTTGTACAGGCGCTCCGAGATCCAGTTGCGGATGGCCTCGGCCAGTGCCTGGTCCTGCAACAGCATCAGATGCACATCGAGCAGCGCATCCAGCTCGCCTGGCGCATCCTTGGGCATTTCCTCCTGAAGCCGGCGCAGCTCGTCAATCACCGCATTGCGTGCCGTGCGGGCACGCTGGATCTCCGACTCCACCTGATCGGGCCGGATGAAGTAATGCACCACCTCCATGCGACTGGAGGCCACAACGACCGCGCGCCCGATGGCAATCCCCCGGGAGACGGCCAGGCCGTGGATGGCAAATGTCATAGCGAATGCCCTTTCGCGAATTTCGCGATTGCTTTTTGCTTGCTTCTTGCTCTTGTTTTTGCAGCAGTCAGCGCCAACTATCGCTGCACTACAGCATCAAAACAGCTCTACTTTATTGACAGCAAGACCTTGCCCGCTATCAAAAGAGCTAACTGCCACCTCCGCGCGGTCAAGCCGCGGCACAGGTGAAACAGCTTTTACTGGCCTTCGCCAAACTTGTCGTTGATCAGGGCCACCAGCGCCTCCGTGGCCTCCTGCTCCTGCGCGCCGTCGGTTTCCAGCTCCAGCTCGGAGCCTATGCCTGCCGCCAGCATCATCACTCCCATGATGCTCTTGGCATTGACGCGGCGCTCGCCCTTGGTCAGCCAGACCTCGCAGGGGAAGCTGCCGGCGAGCTTGGTGAGTTTGGCCGATGCACGGGCATGCAGGCCCAATTTATTGCTGATGGTGATATTGGTCTTGATCATTGGAAGGTCGTGCGCTTTGATTTTGTCGAGAACTGCCGGCTACCTGCATCACCCCCTGGCTGCCGCCCACCATGGCCCGCGAAACCAGGGCATCCAGCGGCTCATGCCGATAGCCGATGGAGCGCAAAAGCATGGGCAGGTTCACGCCCGCCACCAGCCTGGCCTGCAACAGGCCCGTGAGACGCTGGGCCACATTGCATGGAGTGGCGCCAAACAGGTCGGTCAGCACCAGGGTCGGAGCATCCAGCCCGCCATGTGCCACCAGCATGGCCAGGGCGCGCTCCAGCGTGGCCTCGGGCGCCTCTTCGGAAGGCACGTCCAGGGCCAGCAAATCGTCAGCGCTATCGGCAAACACATGCAGGGCGCATTCGCGCAATGCAGCGGCCAAAGGAGCGTGAGTGAGCAAAAGAATGCGCGTGGTCATGTAGTCACAGTTCTTGAAAGCAAATTATGGCCTGTTGCTTCGATCAACAAGGGCAATGAGGTGGATGAAGCGCAAAGCTCATGATCTGGATGGGGGCTTATTGCAATTGCAGGCCTGAAAAAAACATCTCGGCCTCGGCAGGCCTGAGCTTGTCGGCATAGATCACGGCGTGATAGACCCTGGCACCACTGCCCTCCAGACGAGCAAACCACAGGCCATGCCCCACCACGTTCTGTCCGCTCGGGCCCTGGCCTTCGAACGTGATGCGCAGGGACTGCGGCAGATTCAGCACCCCCTTGGGCACCCATGGGCCGTCGCCCTTGGCATTGAGCCTTGCCGCGACGCCGCCTGCCGACTTCAGCTGTGCCAGCACCGCCTGCTGCCAGAATGTCAGAGCCTCGGCAGCACGCGCTGGCTCGGCCACGGCGAAATGCGATACCGCATAGGTCGCGCCCCGGGCCTCGCAGCCCACGACCGACAGTTGCACCTGACCCAGCCCCAGCTCTATCGGCCGGGCGGCTGTTTGCGCATCGCAGGGCAAGAGTGCTTGCAGCGGCGCATCCTTGAGCTGGGTGGTACGCCAGTTCAGCGCCGGGCTGCAGGCTGCCAGCAACAGCGCGCAACCGGCAAGCAAGTTCACGGCCCGGAGTCCGGTTTTCTTCATGACCCATTATCGGCAGCGGCACGGGCCCGAGCTGTCACACAAGCCTAGGGTTGACCCGTGGGTCAAGCAGTAAGAACTGAACTTTAGGCGGGTTTGACACACCAAACCACAGATCAGCAAGGTGCTGAAGATTTGTGCACAATCAATCTCTATGGCAAGCAAACATTGGATCGCAGGCATTGTGGCGGCCGCCGTCATCGGCGTCGGGGCCTGGGTGTATTCGGGCGCAGGGCAGACCACAGCCCCCCAATCCACCTTTGTGCTGCTGGACGGCAGCCAGAAAACCACCGCCGAGCTCAAAGGCAAGGTGACGCTGGTGAACTTCTGGGCCACCAGCTGCACCACCTGCGTGGCGGAAATGCCCGAGATCATCAGCACCTACCAGAAGTATCGGGACAAGGGCTTTGACACCCTGGCCGTGGCCATGAGCTACGACCCGCCCAGCTATGTCGTGAACTTCGTCGAATCGCGCAAGCTGCCCTTCCAGGTCGCGCTGGACAACACCGGCACCGTGGCCAAGGCCTGGGGCGATGTGCAGCTCACCCCTACCACCTTCATCGTCAACAAGCGCGGCGAGATCGTGAAGCGCTATATCGGCGCCCCCGACTTTGAGCAACTGCACAAGCTGATCGAGAAGCTGCTGGCCGAGCCGGCGAACGCCTGAGCTCATTCAAAAGCATAGCTGGCTGCGCATGCTGCTGCTGAATCTCAAGCTTCAATCCAGCTAAAATGAGCTACCAACAAGCGCAAGACGCTCATAAAAAACCGGCAATGCCGGTTTTTTTGCGTCTGTTTGATGCAGAACAGTCTTGGCTTACTTATTGCGGAAGCTGTCGTGGCAGCTCTTGCAGCTATTGGCGGCCGGGCCGAAAGCCGTCTTGAGATTGTCCAGATTGCCGGTCTTGGCGGCGGCGTTGAGCTTGACGACTTCTGCTTCCAGCTTGCCCGACAGGTCATGGAACTTGGCCTGCTCCTTCCACACCTCAGGCTTGGCCTTGCCGCCTTCGGTGCCGGCACCGAAGCCAGCCCAGGGCAGCTTGGACATGAAGGCCACGACCTCGGCGCTTTCCTGCGCGCTCTTGGCATCGAAGGGCATCTTGCCGTTGGCCATGGCGCCCAGACGGCTGAAATGCGTGCCCAACACGCTCAGGGCGCTCTGGCGGTATTTGATGGCATCTTCAGCCTTGGCGAACTGGGCCGAGGCAGGCAGGGCCACGGTGGCAACCACAGCAGCGAATGCCAGAGTGGAAAAAGCTTTCATCAGGGTATCCTTTCTTGGTTCTGCAGCCTGCCGCAGGCGGCTGCCTGACCAGTATGGCAGAGTCACCCAAAAGCCGCGATTTGGGCTTGCGGCCTTGCCAGGGCACAATGCCCGGGTCCATCAGCCATGAAAAAAGCCATGACAGAGTCCGTCGCACAAACCGCCACGAAAATCCACAGAGTTCGGATCTGGGATCTGCCCACCCGCCTGTTTCACTGGCTGTTGGCGATCTGCATCGTGGCCCTGGTCGTCACCGCCAAGATGGGCGGCAATGCCATGAATTGGCATCTGATACTGGGACAGGTGGTGCTGGCCTTGCTGGTCTTTCGCATTCTCTGGGGCCTGGTGGGCGGGTACTGGTCACGCTTTGGCAGCTTCATCCCCTCCGCAGCAGCCATGAAACGCTATCTCAGCGGCGCGTCGACCACGCAGGACCGCGCAGGCCACAACCCGCTGGGCTCGCTGTCGGTCATCGCAATGCTCATCGTTCTGATAGCGCAGATCGCCAGCGGACTGATGAGCGATGACGAAATTGCCTTCAGCGGCCCCCTGACCCGCTTTGTCTCGGGCGAGTTGATCTCCAAGGCCACCAACTACCACGCCCACTGGGGCCAGTACCTGGTTTACGCACTGGTCGCACTGCATCTGCTGGCCCTCATCGGCTACAGCCTCAAGGGCGACAAGCTGGTGCCCGCCATGGTGACGGGCGACAAATGCCTGACCGAACCTGTTGCCGCCAGCCGCGACACCGCTGCCACCCGCATGCTGGCTGTGCTACTGGCCGTGATGGCAAGCGCACTGTCCTGGTGGGTCCATCAACTGGGTCAGGGCGCTGCTTTCTGAGTTCTGACGACGCCGCCTGCGCTTTAACCATGAAGCGCACTTGCCGCTACACTGACCCTTCTTTCATCATCGCCTAGTTGCCGTGGACAAGCCTGCCGTGGACTTGCTGACGCCCAGCCTGGAGGAAATGGGTGCTGTGCGCCAGATCTTCCAAGAGTATGCGGACAGCCTGAACATCGACCTGGAATTTCAAGGATTCGAATCTGAACTCGCCGCCCTCCCTGGGGAATATGCTGCGCCCCGTGGACAGATTCTGCTGGCTCGCGTGGATGGCAGCATTGCGGGCTGCTGCGCGCTGCGCCCTCTGGACGACTCCGACTACCCCAATGCCGCCGAGATGAAGCGCCTGTTCGTGCGCAAGGCGTTTCGTGGCTTTGGCCTGGGGCGCCAACTGGCCGAAACCATGCTCGACATAGCCCGCCAGGCCGGCTATGACCATGTGCTGCTCGACACCCTGGACGACATGGAGTCTGCCCGCGCCCTCTATGTGGATCTGGGCTTCGAGTCGATCGAGCCCTACTATCACAACCCGCTTCCAGGGGCGCACTACCTCAAGGCGAACCTGTTCTGAGCCCCCTAATGCGAAAAAGGCATTGCCAGTTTGGCAATGCCTTTTTTCTGTGATGCCAAGCTGCCTTACGGCGAGAACATCATTCCCGCGCGCAGCAGCTCGGGACTTCACCCATCAAGCCTTGGCCTGAGCCAGCATGGTGTCGGCATCGCTGACTTCGAACTTGCCGGGGGCTTCCACGTTCAGGGTCGCGACCTTGCCGTCCTTGACCAGCATCGAGAAGCGATTGGCACGCAGGCCCAGGCCCTTGCCGTTCAGGTCCAGCGTCAGGCCGGTCGCCTTGGCAAAGGCCGCATCGCCGTCGGCAATCATGCGCACCTTGCCAGCCACCTTCTGATCGCGGCCCCAGGCGCCCATCACGAAAGCATCGTTCACGGCCAGGCACCAGATTTCATCGACGCCAGCAGCCTTGAGTTCTTCGGCCTTGGCCACATAGCCTGGCAGGTGCTTTTCGGAGCAGGTGGGCGTGAATGCACCGGGCACGGCAAACACGGCAATAGTCTTGCCGGCCAGAGCTTCGGGCAGCTTCACGGGGTTGGGGCCGAGGCTGCAGCCATTGCCTTCCACTTCCACATATTCCATCAAGGTCACTGCGGGCAGGGCATCACCAACTTTAATCATGACTATCTCCTTTGTTGCAAAGCAAGGACCGCGTTCTTGGCGGCCCAAATAAAAAAACGACCCACAGCATTGTGGGTCGTTTTCAAGGGCTTTGCAGCCGGCGGGCCTGGTTAGGCTTACACCAGGGCAGCCTTTTGAACCAAGCGGGTAGCAACCCAGTTCTTGGTCTTGGAGAGAGGACGGCTCTCGGTGATTTCAACCACGTCACCCAGCTTGTACTCACCTTGCTCGTCGTGAGCGTGGTACTTGCTCGACTTGATCATGATCTTGTCGTAGATGGGGTGCTTGACGCGGCGTTCCACCAGAACGGTCACGGTCTTGGCACGCTTGTCGCTGACCACCTTGCCAATCAAGGTGCGCTTGAGGGATGTTTTAGCTTCCGTCATGTCGGCTCCTTACTTGGCGGCTTGCTTTTCAGCAAGGATGGTCTTGGCACGAGCGATGTCACGGCGTGTAGCCTTGATGGTCGCAGTGTTGCCCAGTTGTTGCGTGGCCTTTTGCATGCGCAGACCGAAGTGAGCCTTTTGCAGGGACTTCACTTCAGCTTCCAGACCAGCCACGTCTTTTTGGCGGAGTTCAGCAGATTTCGTCATGTTGATCTCCTTAAGCACCAATGTGACGGGACACGAAGGTCGTGCGCAGAGGCAGCTTTGCAGCAGCCAGGCGGAACGCTTCACGGGCCAGCTCTTCAGGCACACCCACGATTTCGTAGATCACCTTGCCGGGCTGGATTTCGGCCACGTAGTACTCGGGATTGCCCTTACCGTTACCCATACGCACTTCGGCGGGCTTGGTAGAGATGGGCTTGTCCGGGAACACGCGGATCCAGATACGACCACCACGCTTGACGTGACGGGAAATTGCACGACGTGCAGCTTCGATCTGGCGTGCGGTCAGACGACCACGGTCAGTAGACTTCAAACCGAAATCGCCGAAGGCAACGGAGTTGCCACGGGTAGCGATGCCGGTGTTGCGGCCTTTTTGTTCCTTACGGAACTTGCGGCGTGCAGGTTGCAGCATGTTTATTCTCCTTTACCGTCCGCTGCTGTAGCGGGCGCGTCGGCCTTACGAACGCGCTTAACGGAATCAGCACCAGCGCCAGCAGGCTTGTCGCTGCCATCGGCAGGAGCGGCATTGGTGCCTGCGGGACGACGGCCACCACGGCCAGCGCCATCACGGCCATCACGGCGACCGTCACGACGGGGACCACGGGGACGACGCTCGTCTTCAGGACGGGGCGTTTCCACGGCGGGCAGATCGTTACGGCCCAGGGTGTCACCCTTGTAGACCCAGACCTTCACGCCGATGATGCCGTAAGTCGTCTTGGCTTCGGAGAAGCCGTAGTCGATGTCGGCACGCAGAGTGTGCAGAGGCACGCGGCCTTCGCGGTACCACTCGGTACGAGCGATTTCGATACCGTTCAGACGACCGGAAGACATGATCTTGATGCCTTGAGCACCCAGACGCATGGCGTTCTGCATGGCACGCTTCATGGCGCGGCGGAACATGATGCGCTTTTCCAGCTGTTGGCAGATGGAGTCAGCGATCAGCTTGGCATCGATTTCGGGCTTGCGCACTTCTTCGATGTTCACAGCCACGGGCACGCCCAGGCGAGCAGCGAGTTCCTTCTTCAGGGCCTCGATGTCTTCACCCTTCTTGCCGATCACCACGCCCGGACGAGCCGAGAAAATGGTGATACGGGCGTTCTTGGCAGGACGCTCGATCAGAACGCGAGCCACGGCAGCGTTCTTCAGCTTGGCCTTCAGGTACTCGCGCACCTTGATGTCTTCGGCCAGCATGCCGGCGAAGTCACGGTTGCTAGCGTACCAGCGGCTTGCCCAGTTGCGGCTCACCGCCAGACGGAAGCCGGTAGGATGGATTTTCTGTCCCATATTCTTCCTTAAGGCCTCAGTTACCCACTGTCACGTAGATGTGGCAGGTAGGCTTGCTGATGCGGTTGCCGCGGCCCTTGGCGCGAGCAGTGAAACGCTTGAGCGTAGTGCCTTGCTCGACGTAGATGGTCTTGACCTTCAGTTCGTCGATATCGGCGCCGTCGTTGTGCTCAGCGTTGGCGATAGCGGATTCCAGAACCTTCTTCACGATCACGGCAGCTTTTTTCTGCGTGAACTGGAGAATGTTCAGAGCTTGATCCACCTTCTTGCCGCGGATCAGATCCGCGACCAGGCGACCCTTGTCAACAGACAGGCGGACGCCACGGAGAACAGCACGTGTTTCAGACATGTTCTATTCCTTACTTCTTGGCTTTCTTGTCCGCAGGGTGACCCTTGAAGGTACGAGTCAGCGCGAATTCACCCAGCTTGTGGCCGACCATCTGGTCAGTCACATAAACCGGCACGTGTTGCTTGCCGTTGTGCACGGCAATGGTCAGACCGATGAACTCGGGCAGGACCATGGAGCGACGCGACCAGGTCTTCACTGGCTTCTTGTCCTTGGTGGCGATGGCCTTTTCGACCTTGGCCAGCAAGTGATGGTCAACAAACGGACCCTTTTTAAGAGAACGAGTCATTTGCTACCCCTTACTTCTTACGGCGCGACACGATCATTGTCTGTGTGCGCTTGTTGTTACGGGTGCGGTAGCCCTTCGTCAGATTGCCCCATGGGTCAACTGGGTGACGGCCTTCACCGGTCTTACCTTCACCACCACCGTGCGGGTGGTCGACAGGGTTCATGACCGTACCGCGGACGGTAGGACGAATACCCATCCAACGCTTCACACCGGCCTTGCCCAGACGGCGCAGGCTGTGTTCTTCGTTGGCAACTTCACCGATGGTGGCGCGGCACTCGATGTGCACCTTGCGGACTTCGCCCGAACGCATACGCACTTGAGCGTAGATGCCTTCGCGAGCCAGCAGAGTGGCGGAGGTACCAGCCGAGCGAGCGATCTGAGCACCGGCACCGATCTTCAGTTCGATGCAGTGGATGGTCGAGCCCACGGGGATGTTGCGGATAGGCAGGGTGTTGCCCACGCGGATAGGAGCTTCGGAGCCACTGATGATGGTAGCGCCGACTTCCAGGTTGCGAGGAGCAATGACGTAGCGACGCTCGCCGTCTGCATAGCACACCAGAGCGATGTGGGCAGTACGGTTGGGATCGTATTCAATGCGCTCAACCTTGGCGGGGATACCGTCCTTGTTGCGCTTGAAGTCCACCACACGGTAGTGGTGCTTGTGACCACCGCCCTTGTGGCGAGTTGTGATGTGACCGTTGTTATTACGACCGGCCTTCTGGAATTGAGCTTCCAGCAGGGGGGCAAAGCCCTCACCCTTGTGCAGGTGGTCGCGAGTAACCTTCACCGCGCCGCGTTGGCCGGGGGTCGTAGGTTTGAGCTTGATAACAGCCATGATTACGCAGCCTCCCCGGACAGGTTCAGCTCTTGACCGGGCTTGAGCATCACGTAAGCCTTGCGCACATTGTCGCGACGGCCAACGGTCTTGCCAAAGCGCTTGGTCTTGCCCTTGGTGTTCACCACAGACACGCCAGCCACTTCAACCTTGAACATCAATTCCACAGCGGCCTTGATTTCGGGCTTGGTAGCGTTCTGCAGCACCTTGAATGTCACAGCATTGGACTTTTCAGCAACCAGAGTGGCCTTTTCGGACACGATGGGAGCGACCAGCACTTGCATCAGACGACCTTCGTCAAACTTGGTAGTGCTCATGCGAACATCTCCTTGAGTTTGTCGATCGCACCCTTGGTGACGAGCACTTTCTTGTAGTGCACCAGCGACACGGGGTCTGCATAGCGCGGCTCAACCACGAACACGTTCTTCAGATTGCGGGATGCCAGGTACAGGTTCTCGTCGATTTCTTCAGCGATCACCATCACCGACGAAGACAGGTTCATAGCCTTGAACTTGTCTGCCAGCACCTTGGTCTTGGGGGTATCCAGCGTCAGGGATTCCACAACTGCCAGACGGCCTTCGCGGGCCAGCTGAGACAGGATGGAAGCCATACCGGCGCGGTACATCTTCTTGTTGATCTTCTGCGAGAAGTTTTCTTCGGGCAGATTGGGGAAGATGCGACCGCCGCCACGCCACAGAGGCGAGGAGGACATACCAGCACGTGCACGGCCTGTACCCTTTTGCTTGAAAGGCTTGGCAGTGGTGTGACGCACTTGTTCACGGTCCTTCTGGGCGCGAGTGCCTTGACGTGCGTTGGCACGGTAGGCAGTCACCAGCTGGTGGACCAGATCTTCGTTGAATTCACGACCGAACACAGTCTCGGGAGCTTCCACCTTGGAAGCGGCCTGGCCTTGTTCATTCAGGAGTTCGAGCTGCATTAGTTCGCTCCTTTGGAAGCTTTAGCCTTGATCGCGGGGCGCACGGAAACGAAGCCACCCTTGGCACCAGGAATGGCACCCTTGATCAACAGCAGTTGGCGTGCTTCGTCGATACGAACCACGTCGAGGTTTTGAGTAGTGACGGTTTCGTCGCCCATGTGGCCGGTCATACGCTTACCGGGGAACACGCGACCGGGGTCTTGTGCCATACCGATAGAACCGGGGACATTGTGCGAACGGCTGTTACCGTGCGAAGCGCGCTGCGAACTGAAGTTGTGGCGCTTGATCGTGCCGGCGTAGCCCTTACCGATGGAAGTGCCTTGCACGTCCACCTTCTGGCCAACGCTGAACAGTTCTGCCACAGGCAGAACGGCACCAGCGGCATACTTGCCAGCGGTTTCATCAGTCACACGGAATTCACGGGTCACTTCACCGGCTTCGACACCCGCCTTGGCGAGGTGGCCGGCTTGAGGCTTGGTCACGCGAGAAGCCTTGCGTGCACCGAAAGTGACCTGCAGGGCCACATAGCCATCGTTCTCTTGGGTTTTGACCTGAGTCACGCGGTTGTTAGAAACATCCACCACTGTGACAGGCACTGCGTCCCCATCATCAGTGAACAGACGCATCATGCCCACCTTGCGACCCAGCAACCCCAGGGAGTTGCTCAGACTCATTTGTTTGCTCCAAAACTTTTGCCGCTGAAACTGCAATTGGCCCAGCGTTGCGCCTCGGCAATCATGCCTAGCACACAAAAGAAGGTTAATAAAACTCCGCATCAAAGGCGAAGCTCCAAATTTTAACGCGAACTGCTTTTTCAAGCAAGTTCGCGTTAAACAAAGACCCTCAAAAGCCTCTTGCGAGGCTTCCAAAACTCTTATTGCAGTTTGATCTCGACGTCCACACCTGCGGGCAGGTCCAGCTTCATCAGAGCGTCAACAGTCTTGTCAGTCGGATCCACGATGTCCATCAGACGCTGGTGCGTACGGATTTCGAACTGGTCACGGCTGGTCTTGTTGACGTGAGGCGAACGCAGGATGTCGAAGCGCTTCATGCGTGTCGGCAGGGGCACGGGACCCTTGACGATGGCGCCGGTACGCTTGGCGGTATCAACGATTTCGGCTGCAGACTGATCGATCAGCTTGTAATCGAAAGCCTTCAGACGGATGCGGATTTTTTGCTTAGACATTGTTAATTCCTAGCTTTTCTAAGAATTAGGCAATGATCGTGGCAACCACACCGGCGCCCACAGTACGACCACCTTCGCGGATAGCGAAGCGCAGACCTTCTTCCATGGCGATGGGGGAGATCAGCTTCACAGTGATCGACACGTTATCGCCAGGCATCACCATTTCCTTGCCTTCGGGCAGTTCGATGGAGCCGGTCACGTCAGTTGTACGGAAGTAGAACTGGGGACGGTAGTTGTTGAAGAAAGGAGTGTGGCGACCGCCTTCGTCCTTCGACAGCACGTAAACTTCAGCAGTGAAGTTGGTGTGGGGCTTGATGGAGCCGGGCTTGCACAGCACTTGGCCGCGTTCCACGTCTTCACGCTTGGTGCCGCGCAGCAGCAGGCCCACGTTGTCGCCAGCCTGACCTTGGTCCAGCAGCTTGCGGAACATTTCCACGCCGGTGACGGTGGTCTTGACGGTGTCCTTGATACCGACGATTTCGATTTCTTCGCCGACCTTGACGATACCGCGCTCGATACGGCCAGTCACCACGGTACCACGACCGGAGATGGAGAACACGTCTTCCACGGGCATCACGAAGGCGCCGTCAACAGCACGCTCGGGAGTGGGGATGTAGGTGTCCAGAGCTTCGGCCAGCTTCAGGATGGCAGGCTCGCCCTTGTCGGACTGATCACCTTCCAGGGCCAGCTTGGCGGAGCCGCGGATGATGGGGGTGTCGTCACCGGGGAAGTCGTACTTGGACAGCAGCTCGCGCACTTCCATTTCGACCAGTTCCAGCAGTTCTTCGTCGTCCACCATGTCGGCCTTGTTCAGGAACACGATGATGTAGGGCACGCCCACCTGACGCGACAGCAGGATGTGCTCGCGAGTCTGGGGCATGGGGCCGTCAGCAGCGGAGCAAACCAGGATAGCGCCGTCCATCTGAGCGGCACCAGTGATCATGTTCTTCACATAGTCAGCGTGGCCGGGGCAGTCCACGTGAGCGTAGTGGCGGTTGGCAGTTTCGTACTCAACGTGCGAAGTGTTGATCGTGATACCACGAGCCTTTTCTTCGGGGGCGTTGTCGATCTGCGAGTAGTCCTTGGCTTCACCGCCGAAGTGCTTGGACAGCACGGTAGCGATAGCAGCAGTCAGGGTGGTCTTGCCGTGGTCAACGTGACCGATGGTGCCCACGTTCACGTGGGGCTTGGTACGTTCAAACTTTTCTTTTGCCATGATTTCTCCGAAAGAGCAAAAACCTGTGTGATGTTTAAGGTCTGCACCTCATTGCTGACTCGCCCCGCACAGGAAACAGGACGGCATGGGATCGCAGACCGGCAAAAATCGCGGCAATCCTCAAAGGACTGCCGCGATTGGAAGCCGTAGATTATGACGGATTCGTCAAACCTGCGTCAATTACTTGGCGCGGGCAGCAACGATGGCTTCAGCCACGTTACGAGGAGCTTCAGCGTAGTGCTTGAATTCCATGGTGTAGCTGGCACGACCTTGAGTCATGGAACGCAGCGAAGTGGCGTAGCCGAACATTTCGGACAGAGGCACTTCAGCCTTGATGGCCTTGCCGCCACCAACCATGTCGTCCATGCCCTGAACCATGCCGCGACGCGAGGACAGATCGCCCATCACGGTACCGGCGTAGTCTTCGGGCGTTTCCACTTCCACAGCCATCATGGGTTCCAGGATGACGGGGTTGGCCTTGCGGGCAGCTTCCTTGAAACCGAAGATAGCGGCCATCTTGAACGCCATTTCGTTCGAGTCCACATCGTGGTACGAACCGAAGGTCAGACGAACCTTGACGTCCACCACAGGGTAGCCAGCCAGCACGCCGGAAGTCAGAGCTTCGATCACGCCCTTCTCCACCGCAGGGATGTATTCGCGAGGAACCACACCACCCTTGATTTCGTCGACGAACTCGAAGCCCTTGCCGGCTTCCTGGGGTTCCAGAGTCAGAACCACGTGGCCGTACTGGCCCTTACCGCCGGACTGGCGAACGAACTTGCCGTCCACGTCCTTGACCGTGCTGCGAATGGTTTCGCGGTAGGCAACCTGGGGCTTGCCCACGTTGGCTTCCACGTTGAATTCGCGCTTCATGCGGTCAACGATGATTTCCAGGTGCAGTTCGCCCATACCGGCGATGATGGTCTGACCGGATTCTTCGTCGGTACGCACGCGGAAGGAAGGATCTTCTGCAGCCAGACGCGACAGAGCGATACCCATCTTTTCCTGGTCGGTCTTGGACTTGGGCTCCACAGCCTGTGCAATCACGGGCTCGGGGAACACCATGCGCTCCAGCACGATAGGCGCTGCGATGTCGCACAGGGTTTCACCGGTGGTCACGTCCTTCAGGCCCACGCAGGCAGCGATGTCGCCAGCACGGATTTCTTCCACTTCCACGCGGTCGTTGGCCATCATCTGCACGATACGGCCGATACGTTCCTTCTTGCCCTTGACGGCATTCAGAACGGTCTCACCCTTGGACAGAACGCCAGAGTACACGCGCACGAAAGTCAGCTGGCCCACGAAGGGGTCGGTCATCAGCTTGAAGGCCAGAGCCGAGAACTTCTCAGCATCGTCAGCCTTGCGGCTCAGCTTCTTCTCTTCGTCATCGGGGTCGGTACCGGTAACGTCAGGAATGTCCACAGGAGCGGGCAGATAGTCGATCACGGCGTCCAGCATGCGCTGCACACCCTTGTTCTTGAACGCGGTGCCGCACAGCATGGGCTGAATTTCGGTGGCCAGGGTACGAGTACGCACGCCGAGCTTCACTTCTTCTTCAGTCAGAGTACCTTCTTCCAGGTACTTGTTCATCAGCTCTTCCGAAGCTTCGGCAGCGGCTTCCACCAGGTTTTCACGCCACTTGTTGGCGGTCTCCACCAGCTCGGCGGGGATATCCTGGTATTCGAACTTCATGCCCTGGGAAGCTTCGTCCCAGATGATGGCCTTCATCTTGACCAGATCGACCACGCCCTGGAAGTTTTCTTCAGCGCCGATTGGGATCACCACGGGCACAGGGTTCGCGTTCAGGCGAGTCTTCATGCCTTCATAGACCTTGAAGAAGTTGGCACCGGTACGGTCCATCTTGTTCACGAAGGCCAGGCGAGGCACCTTGTACTTGTTGGCCTGACGCCACACGGTTTCGGACTGGGGCTGCACGCCGCCCACGGCGCAATACACCATGCAAGCACCGTCCAGCACGCGCATGGAACGTTCCACTTCAATCGTGAAGTCCACGTGGCCGGGGGTGTCGATGATGTTGAAGCGGTGCTCGGGGTAGGACAGATCCATACCCTTCCAGAAGCAGGTCACTGCAGCGGAAGTGATGGTGATACCACGCTCTTGCTCTTGCTCCATCCAGTCGGTGGTGGCAGCGCCGTCGTGCACTTCGCCCAGCTTGTGGGTCACACCGGTATAGAACAGGATACGTTCTGTAGTGGTTGTCTTACCTGCGTCAATGTGAGCGGAAATACCGATGTTGCGATAGCGCTCAATGGGGGTCTTGCGAGCCATGATGGATCCTTGCTTGATCGTATGGGAGTACTGCCGGCCCCGCATTGTGCGCAGGAGGCAGCAGCTCTATATGGGGGCGCTCAGAATCGACACAAGGCCGCAGCAAGTTTTTGCATGCGGCCCTGTATCTCGAGCGAGATTCCGATTAGAAGCGGAAGTGGCTGAAGGCCTTGTTGGCTTCGGCCATACGGTGCACTTCGTCACGACGCTTCATGGCGCCGCCACGGCCTTCCGTAGCTTCCAGCAGCTCGTTGGCCAGGCGTTGAGCCATGGACTTCTCGCCACGCTTGCGGGAGGCTTCCTTGATCCAGCGCATGGCCAGAGCCAGACGACGGACGGGACGCACTTCCACGGGCACCTGGTAGTTGGCACCGCCAACACGGCGGGACTTCACTTCGACCATGGGCTTGACGTTGTTGATGGCAACAACGAAAGCTTCCAGAGGGTCTTTGCCGGGGTGCTTCTTCTCGATCAGGTCCAGAGCGCCGTAAATGATGCGCTCAGCAACCGCCTTCTTGCCGCCTTCCATGATCACGTTCATGAATTTGGACAGCTCTACATTGCCGAACTTGGGATCCGGCAGGATTTCACGTTTGGGGACTTCGCGACGACGTGGCATTTTTTACCTCTATCTTTGCTTCAGTTGGCATCTTTTCAGATACCGCGAGAGCTATTCAAAACTCTCACTTACTCGACCCGCACAAAACATTCGTGCTCAGGGCCACTACGTTTGACCGCGCCAGTCAGGCGAATCAAACACCGTTTGTTTTCAAAAAACCAGGGCTGATTACTTAGCCTTAGGCTTCTTGGCACCGTACTTGGAGCGAGCTTGCTTACGGTCCTTGACGCCTTGCAGGTCCAGGGAACCGCGCACGATGTGGTAACGCACACCGGGCAAGTCCTTCACACGACCACCGCGCACCAGCACAACGCTGTGCTCTTGCAGGTTGTGGCCTTCACCGCCGATGTACGAAATCACTTCGAAACCGTTGGTCAGACGAACCTTGGCCACCTTACGCAGAGCCGAGTTAGGCTTCTTGGGAGTGGTGGTGTACACACGGGTGCACACGCCACGGCGCTGGGGGCAGTTTTCCATAGCAGGGCTCTTGGATTTAACAACTTCGACCGTGCGGCCCTGACGCACGAGTTGGTTAATGGTTGGCATTAATTAAACGTCCCTAAACGTGAATTTGCTTCGTGAAAGCAAAAGGTTTATCCGCAGCAACAGATGCCGATGCGGAAACGTGAATCCCTTCGGAAATTCCGAAAAGCCCTCGAATGTACCAGCTTGTGCAAATCAGCACAACTCCCCGCCGACAATAGCCCCGCAGGCAGCAAGATGCTTTGCATGGCACATCAAAGTGCTCTCACCGGCAGGAGCAGCCTCCTGCCGGCCCGGGAACTTACTTGATCCAGAGGCGGATGGTGTCCCACAGACGGCCGAAGAAGCCCGCCTGCTCGACGGCCTCAAGCGCTACCAGCGGCACCTCGGCCACCACATCCGCACCCGACTTGACCTTGAGCACACCCATGGACTGCCCCTTGGCAATAGGTGCAATCAGCGGATCCTGGCGCACCACCTCGGTGGTCAGCTTGCCGCCGGTACCCGAGGGCACGGTCACCACCACGGCGCCGTCGGCCTTGCCGATCTTGACGGCATTGGCAGCGCCCTTCCAGACGGCGGGAGTGGCCACGGGCTGATCGGCATCGAACAGCTTGACGGCATCGAATGCGGTGTAACCCCAGTTCAACAGCTTCTGGCTTTCGTTGGCACGCGCCTTTTCGCTGGCCGTTCCCAGCACGATGGACAGCAGGCGGCGCTGGCCCACATTGGGCAGGTCGCGCTTGGCAGTGGCCACCAGGCAATAGCCGGCGGCATTGGTGTGACCGGTCTTCAGGCCGTCCACGGTGGGATCGCGGAACAGCAAGGCATTGCGGTTGCTGCCGTTGGAGGCCGGCGTGCCGGGGTAGCTGTATTGCTTGGTGGCGTAGTAGTGCATGTACTCGGGGAAGTCATGCATCAATCGCTGCGCCAGGATGGACAGATCACGCGCCGTCGTCAGGTGGCCGGGCTCGGTCAGTCCCTCGGGGTTCTTGTAGCTGGTGTTCTTCATGCCCAGGGCCTTGGCCTGGTCATTCATCATCTTGACGAAGTTCTCGGCCGTGCCGCCCACAGCCTCGGCCAATGCCATGGTGGCATCGTTGCCGGACTGGATGATCATGCCGCTGAGCAGGTCATTGACGGGCACCTGCATCTTGGGGTCGATGAACATGCGCGAGCCGGGCATCTTCCAGGCGCGCTCGCTTACTGGCATGCGCTGCTCCAGCGTGATTTTCTTGGAGCGCAGGGCGTCGAACACCACATAGGCCGACATCAGCTTGGTCAGCGATGCCTGCTCGACGGGAGCATCGACGTCCTTGGCACCCAGCACCTGGCCGGCAGTGACGTCCACCAGCAGATAGTTGCGGGCAGCAATTTCGGGAGGAACAGGGGCCGCCACCTGTGCCATGGCAAACACGGGCGCCACTGCGGCAGCAACGGCCAGAACACGCAGTGTGGAGTAGATGGGCTTCATGAAGAGGACTCTCGCTAAAGCAAAGGTAAGCGCGGTGATTTACCGTCGAAAACGGCCAAGGCCAAGGATATACCTCGGCCTGGCGCTATGAAAAGGGAGTTAACCAAGACGGGGCAGCAATTCACGTGCGTCAAGGTGTGGGAAATGGCTCTTACAGGGACTTCAGATGGCGCACCACCAGGCTCTTGAGCAGAGGCAATTGTCCGTGAAAGAAATGGCCGACCTGGGGAATCACGGTAACAGGCAGTATCTGCGGGCGTGCCCAGTCCATCACTGCGGACAGCTCGACGGTGTCGTCCGCCTCTCCGTGGATCACCAGGGTCTGGTCATGGGCCTCGGCAGGCACGGGCGCCACTTCGAAGCGACTGGCGGCGGTGCCTACCAGCACGGCCTTCTGCACTCGACCTTGATCCCAGAGCTGGGCCAGTGCATGGCTGGTGACAAAGGCGCCAAAGGAAAAACCGGCCAGGGCAATCGGGCCTTCGGGAGCCACCTGCTGCACCACGGCCAGCAAATCCTGCAGCTCGGCCTTGCCCGCGTCATACTCGCCGGCACTGGCACCCACGCCACGAAAATTGAAACGCACGGCCGTATAGCCGCACTGAACAAAGGCACGCGCCAGTGTCTGGACCACCTTGTTGTCCATGGTGCCGCCAAACAGCGGATGCGGATGGGCGATGATGGCCACACCCTTGGGGCTCTGGCCTTCGACCAGTTGCGGTGCATCGCGCAGGGCCTCAATGGCACCGGCGGTGCCGGTGAGCGTCAGTCGTTCGGTCTGGGAATTCACGATTGCTATCCTAGTTGTAGCTTTTTGCGCTTGCTGTAATTGGGCTGACGCCTGTAAACGCTTAAAGTTCCTGAACCAGCAAGCCCTGAGTAGGTCGCACCAGGCAAGAGCCGCCTTGCCGCAAGCCTGCCGGAGCGACCAAAAACCTCAGGGCAGCCAGATCACCGGCCCACGCTATCGGGCAGCACAAGGCGCTCGACCACCTTGCCGTTCTTGAGATGGGATTCGACGATTTCATCGATATCGCTGTCGTCGATGAAGGTGTACCAGACGGCCTCGGGGTAGACCACGGCCACGGGGCCGCCGGCGCAGCGATCCAGGCAGCCGGCCTTGTTCACACGCACCTGCCCCTTGCCGGCCAGCCCCTCTTCCTTGACTTTGCGCTTGCAGTGGTCAAAGCCTGCCTTGGCGCCATGCAGGGCACAGCAGTCCTCACCGTTGGGACGCTCGTTCAGGCAAAAGAAGATATGACGCTGGTAGTAGCCACCGGCCCGGCCTTGATTCTGGATGTCGCTCATGGTGGCTCATTCTAGGCAGGCTGTTGGCGACGCGAGAGTCGAATCACTACATACGCCAGTGTCACGTAAGGCCAGAGCCAGCCCAGCCATTGGCCCAGGCCGTAGAAGCGGATGAAACGGCCTTGCTCCCAGGCCTGCAGGGTCTGGGCGAAATACACATTCGTCGGTGCCTGATTGAGGATGCTCAGATGCAGCACCAGCACCAGCAGCAATAGCACGGCGCACATGCGGCGCGAGGCAGGCAATGCAATCACGGCCAGGCCCAGCCCGCCCCAGACTCCCAGGCGCACCGGCAGATCCACCCACTCCCAGGCATGGGCCGGACCCCAGCTCAACGCGGCCGACAGTGCCGTCACCCCTACCCCTGCCGCCACCAGCAGCAGTCCGGCCAGCGCGCGGCGCCCCATATGGCGCACGGCACAGTAGGCCAGCAGACAGGGAATCCACAGCCCCAGCATCACGCATAGCATCTCCGTCACCAGCGACAGCGGCGTCATGGCGAAGTCACCCAGAGGCAACCAGTCCTCGAACGGCGTGTTCAGCAACCAGTCCTGCAGGGTATCGTCGATGCGCTCCAGCACCTGGCCCAGGCCAAACGGCACGGCCGCCGGAAACAGCAGCGCAAACGGCCACAGCGCCAGCAGCACCAGCACGCCAGCACCGCCCTCGCCCAGCCACTGGTTGCGAAATGCACTCCAGCGCGAGAGAGCCCCCAGCCTCTCCAGCAGCGCAGCCAGCAGGGCACCGATCAAGGTACCGCCTGCATTGAGCACCAGATCCAGATTCGACGGCACGCGGCGCGGCAGATAGATCTGCAGAAACTCCATGCACAGCGACAGCAGCGTGCCGGCAAGAAAAGCCAGCGGCACGGCCAGCCTGGGCTGGCCCGAACGCATCAGGGCCAGCGCCAGAAAAAAGCCCAGCGGCGCATAGCCGACGATATTGGTATTGACGTCGAACCAGGTCCAGTACGGCGGCGGAATCCTGGCCAGCAGAAATACGCTGGGATCAATCCCCTGGGCGCGCCAGCCGTCGAACGGGAACAGGCTGGCAAACACGATGAGCAGGCCATAGACCAGCGCCAGCGGCCAGGCCGAGGTATGGCGCATGGAAATCACCGGCACCGCGGAATCGGACACAGTCGCCTCCTACTCTCAGCGCAAGATTCAGAAGGGCTTGACCACCACCAGAATCACGGCGGCGATCAACAGCAGCACCGGCACTTCGTTATAGAAGCGGAACCAGCGATGGCTTTTATGACAGGTGTTGTCCGCCAGCTTGCGCAGCAGCACGGCACAGCTGTGGTGGTAGCCGATGACCAGCAGCACCACGACCAGCTTGGCATGCAGCCAGCCACCCGCGAAGCCCCAGCCCAGCCACAGCCACAGGCCCAGGCCCAGCGCGGGCACGGCCAGCATGGTGGTGAAGCGCAGCAGCTTGCGCGCCATCAGCAGCAGGCGCTCGCGCTCAGCCACAGAGCCCGGGGTGACCATGGCGATATTGACAAAGATGCGCGGCAGGTAGAACAGACCAGCAAACCAGCTGGCGACAAAAATGATGTGAAAGGCTTTGACCCATAGCATGGGGCCAGTGTAAAGGCCTGCGCTGCGCCACAGCCGCTGCGCGCCGCGTCTTTACCCTGAAGCTCGGGCCTTGTCGCGCCGGTCGTCATGGAATAGTCACGCAGCTGCAAGCCAAGCCATGACGAATGGGGCACAATTTTCCCCATGCATTTGTCCAGCCCTACTCCTTTTCCCCAGAATCGTCCGCGTCGTCTGCGCCGCGATGCTTTCACCCGCAATCTGGTGCGCGAGAGCGTGCTGACACCGCACGACTTCATCTACCCCGTGTTCGTGCATGAAGGCCAGAACAAGCGCGAGGCCGTGCCCTCCATGCCTGGCGTGGACCGCCTGAGCCTGGACCTGCTGCTGCCCGTGGCCGAGGAATGCGTGAAGCTGGAGATTCCCTACCTGGCGCTATTCCCCGCCATTGAATCCAGCCTCAAGACCCCCGATGGCAAGGAAGCCCTGAACCCCGACGGCCTGATCCCGCGCGTGGTGCGCGCGCTGAAAAAGGAATTTCCCCAGTTGGGCGTGATGACCGATGTAGCTCTGGACCCCTACACCAGCCACGGCCAGGACGGCATCCTCGACGAGAGCGGCTACATCATCAACGATGACACCGTGGAAGTACTCGTCGGCCAGGCCCTGGCCCATGCCGAAGCCGGTGTGGACATGGTGGCCCCCAGCGACATGATGGACGGCCGCATCGGCGCCATCCGCGAGGCCCTGGAGCTTCAGGGCCATATTCACACCCGCATCATGGCCTATAGCGCCAAGTACGCCAGCGCCTTCTACGGCCCCTTCCGCGACGCCGTGGGCACACGCGGCGCCCTGGGCAAGGCCGACAAGAATGTCTACCAGATGGACCCTGCCAACACCGACGAAGCCCTGCGCGAAGTGGCGCAGGACATCGCCGAAGGCGCAGACATGGTCATGGTCAAGCCCGGCATGCCGTATCTGGACGTGGTGCGCCGCGTCAAGGACGAGTTCAAGGTGCCGACCTTCGCCTATCAGGTGTCCGGTGAATACGCCATGCTCAAGGCCGCGGCCGCCAACGGCTGGCTCGATCATGACGCCGTGATGATGGAAGCCCTGCTGGCCTTCAAGCGCGCCGGCGCCGACGGCATCCTGACCTACTTTGCCATCGACGCCGCCAAGAAGCTGCGCGGCCTGTAACAAAATTGATAGCTACCAGCGCAGGTCATGCTTGCGCCTGAGAGCATTTCAGGCATGATCTGACGGCTCGGGCTGCTGGCCCGGGCCGTTTTTGCATCTGCTTTTGCACTGACATCGAGGCTGCCAATTCCCATGCGCGTGCTGCATATCTCTCCCCTCTATGCCCAGCCTGTTGACGGACTGCCAACGCAGGCCGCGACAACGGGGTTTTACTGGGTCTCCTGCACACGCTCGGAGCTGGAGACGCAACTGCCGGCCATTCAGACCATGCTGACCAGGCTGGGCGGCTCCGCCCTCGTTGATCTGCATGTCTCCGATCTGCTGAATCCGGCAATCCCTTCCAATTACGACTACACCTCGGTGTACGACGTGCTGGTGTTCCGCCGCCTGGCCAACGCCCATCTGCCGCCGCTCAACGGCAACCACACCCCAGCCTCGCCTGCCGTGACGGCAGGCACCGGCAGTGCTGCATCCAGTGCCCCGCCTCCATCGCACAACCCGGCCCACAGCGGCCAGCGAGAAACGCCGGTGCTGCAACGCGTGGAAACCCAGCCCGTGGGCTTTGCGCTGTATGACCAGATCCTGCTGTCCGTGCATCCCGATGGCTGCTTTGTGCTGGACAGCTTCTGGCAACGCCTGATTTCCGGCCCCGCCAAGACTGACAGCCGCCAGGTCAGCACCAAGATGCCTGTGGAGCCTGCCGACCTGATGCTTCGCATGGTCAATGGCATGGTGGACGGCTACCTGGACCTGCGTCGCACACTGACGCGCCAGATCGACCACTGGCAGATGGCGCTGCTCAAGCCCAACAAGCGCTTCAGCAACTGGGCCAGCGTGCTCGACGTGCGTCTGGCGCTGCACCAGCTGGATGAAATCTGCGAAGACCAGCGCGCGGCCGTGCAGGACTGGACCGAGGCACTGGAGGGCTGGCCGCCCGAGCACACACCCGCGCGCCAGCATGAGCGCGAGTTGCTGCGCGTGCGCTCGCGCGACGTGCTCGAACATATAGAGCGCGTGACCCACCACATTCACCGCATGGAACAAAGCGCCGAGACCGCCGTGCAGATGCACTTTTCGGCGCAGAGCAACCGCGCCAACGACATCATGCGCACGCTGACCACGGTGACGGCCATCTTTCTGCCGCTGAACCTGATTGCAGGCATCTTCGGCATGAACTTCGAGTTCATTCCCTTCGTGCACAAAAAGGACGGCTTCATCTGGGCCCTGGTGGCCATGGTGATCATCACCGTGGTGCTGGTGGCCTATTTCTGGCGGCGGCGCTATCTGGAAAGCGAAGAAAAAGAATGACCCCCTGAGGCGCTTCCGCGCCTTCCCCCAAGGGGGACGACATCCTCGCTGCGCGGCGGCGCTTGCTTGATGTCTCTGATGGGGGACCGCCCAGCGGCAACGGGCTTTAGATAAAAACAGCTGCTTGTGCTTATATATCAAGCACAAGCAGCTATGGTTTTTATATCAACCCAGATGCTGGGCAAAGAAGGCCAGCGTACGCTCACCGGCCAGCTTGGCTGCCGCTTCATTGTAGGAGCCGCGCTGGTCGCAGTTGAAGCCGTGATCGGCTTCGTAGATATGCACTTGCGCCTTGGGCTGGGCCGTCTTGAAGGCCTCGACGGACTCCAGCGAGATGTAATGGTCCTTGCTGCCGAAGTGGGCCAGCACCGGGCACAGCGCCTGACGGCTGGCTTCCAGCTCGCCCGTCATGCCGCCGCCGTAATAGCAGACTGCAGCCGAGACGCTGGCCAGATTGCAGGCCGAGCGCCAGGTCATGAGGCCGCCCCAGCAAAAGCCCACCACGCCGATCTTGCCGCCGGGCACCAGCGTCGCGGCATGGGCCACGGCCGCTTCCACATCGCGCAGCGCGCCAGGCTCGGGCAGGGCCTCCACCGCGGTCTTGAGCGCAAATCCGGCCTTCATGTCTTCTTCGCTGTAACCAAGCTCCACATCGGGCTTGACGCGGGCAAACATGGCGGGAGCCACCGCCACATAACCCTGGGCTGCGTAGCGGTCTGCCAAGGAGCGGATATGCGAGTTCACGCCGAAGATCTCCTGCAGCACCACGATGGCACCGCGTGCCTGGCCCTCGGGCATGGCCACATAGGCGGGGGTTTTTGCGCCATCTACGGCTGTCAGTTCAATAAAGCTGCCCATTGCGAAGCTCCTTAACTTGGTTCAAAGGGAAAATCCGCGACGCGGCCGCCAGCAATGCTGTAATGGCTGATGCCGCGTCGATGATTCGGCCATTTTTTCACAGGAGTGTTGATGCAAGCCATCCCAGCCCCACAAAAGGCCGACAGTCGCAAGAAGCCCCCCATGCCCGGAGGCGAGCTGTAATGGATATCAAGCCGCTGATCACCCTGGTCGCCATCATCAACCCGCTGGCCATCGTCCCGTTCTTCATCCACTACACGGCCGGCTTCGACGCCGAGCAGCGCTGGCAGACCATTCGCACCGCCGCCTTTGCCGCGTTTTGTGTGATTGCGGTCTGCGCCCTGTTGGGACTGCAGATTCTGCAGTTCTTCAATATCTCGCTGCAGAGCTTTCAGGTCGGCGGCGGTCTGCTGCTGCTGATCAGCGCGATGAACATGCTCAATGCCCGCCCCGCCGAAGACCGCCCCAACAATGCCACGCTGGCAGCCGGCGTCGAAAAGGCCGCCGAGGGCAACAGCATTGCCGTAGTGCCGCTGACCATTCCGCTGCTGACCGGGCCTGCCGCCATGTCCACCGTGGTGATCTATGCCGATCAGGCGCGTACCATCTGGCAGCATGTGGCGCTGGTCGGTTACGGCGTGGTGGTGGCTGCCGCCATCATGGTGTGCTTTTCATTGGCCCACCCGATCGCCCGCGTGCTGGGCAAGACCGGCATCAATGTGATGACCCGGCTCATGGGCCTGATTCTGGCCGCGCTGGCCATCGAGGTGATGGCAGGAGGCCTGATCAAGATCTTCCCCATCCTGGCCTCCCCGGCGATTTACCCTTGACCCCCTGAGCGGCTACGCCGCTTCCCCCAAGGGGGACCGGCGCTTGCTCGCTGTCTCTCGCCTTAGCGCGTGCCAGTTTCAGGCAGTTACTACTTCCTTTTTTTCAGCTTCACCGCAGGCTCCGCCACAGCCGGTGATAGGCTCGGCCGGCAAGGCCTCGGGTATCAGCACCGCACCGCTGACCGGATCGAAACCCGAGCGGCGCATGTGCAAGGCCAAAGCCGCGTCCATATTCTGCGCATGGTGGCTGAACCACGGGCCCAGCTCGGCCGCCATATGGCGGATCGTGGCCAGATCGCCCTGCTCGCCCTTGACCGCCCCCTCGCGCAGCACGGCCAGTACCACCTTGTGCTGCTGGCTGTGGCAGTTGCTCGTGGCAAAGCCCGTGGTCTGCATCCAGCGGTCTTCCTGATCGAAGTGCTGCTGGGTATGGGCAATCAACTCGTCCCAGAGCGCGCACAGCTGCTCATCGGCCGCCGCCTCCACCTGGGCCAGCAAGGTGACGAACTCTTCATGCACCGCGTCCATGACGGGAAAATCCAGGATGAGAGCGGCATTCCATTCGAGGCTGGCCATGGCAGTTCCTTGTGCGAGGTTGAGGAACTGCCAGCTTAAGAACAAGGCCTGTCCCGGCCATTGACCCACATCAGCAAAGCAGTTGCCCACCGGCAACCAGGACTTGCCCGGAATCAACAAAGCCCTGCATGGCAGGGCTTTGGGAGCGGAAATGCCTGGGACTGACCGGGCCTTAGCGCCCGTAACCCTGCAACCAGCGGCTGAGCTGGGCTGCCGCCTCATCCACTGCACGCGCCATGGCCTGGGCACCGCCGGCTGCGTCGGCCGAGGCAGCCGGAACCTCGACCGTGAACACCTTCTGGCCCAGCAACTGGTTGCCTGCACTCTCGCCGGCACCAATCAGGCTGGCGCTCAGGCGCAGCTGCGCACGGCTGTTGCTGGCGTTGTCAAAGACCTGGCTGAACTCGTCCACCGTCACGCGCAGCTGCGCAATCGAGCGCTTGTCGGCCAGCACCGCGCGGACATTGTCCTTACCCGAAAGAACGGGACGCTCCAGCCCCAAGCGCATACGCAGGCGCTGCTCCACCATCTGGGCGGGAGGCAGGCTCCAGCGTGCGTTCTGGTAGGCACGCAGTTGCTGGCTGTCGCTGTAGTTCAGACGGTAGAACATGGCCGTCAGGCCCTCGGGCAGCCCCGGCGCCTGGACTTCAGCCAGCACCAGCGGCACCGGCGCCACGGAGGGTGCGGCGGCATTCGCGGCCGGCACTGCCAGGTTGGCCATGCCCAGGTCATATCGCACCGGCTGCGTGGGAGCCGTGGGCAGGCCCGAGCAGGCCGCAAGCGCCAGCAACAAAGAAGATGCGCCCAGCAATCGCCATGCTCTGCGGCCTGTGAGTGAAAGCTTTGTGTCTGCCATATTGATTCCTTTAGGACCGACGCAAACGGGGATGGACAATGGATGTTGCTATCGAAGAAAACACCATGCCTGCTCCGGATTTGCGCAAGTCGTGTCCTTGTTGCGGGTTCACTTGGCCGGAGCCACGAAACCAGGCTCGCCGGGGCCTGGCAGGCCCAGTCCCTGGCCGTAGATGACGGATTGTGGGTTGTCATTGAAGCGGCCCGCGGCCGCGCCCATGGTGCGCGCGGCACGCGAGACATCGTCGGCCGCGCCGTTCATGCGCGGCAAGGTGCTGCGCCCCAGCGACTCGGCCGCCTGCGACAGGGCCTGTGTGCCCTCGGCAATCTGCTGCAGCGGGCCGTCCGGCGCATTCACCTTGCGCACGGTCTGCTGCAGATCGGTCGCCACGCCCGTGGCGGCATTGCCAGCCTTGGTAAGGGACTGCAGGGTCTGGTGCGCATCTGCCGTGATCTGTGGAAAGTCCTTGGCCGTCTTGTTCATGGTCTCGGCCAGATCCTTGATCCCGCCAGATGCAGCAGCGATATTGTCGAGCGCCACGCTCACCCGCTTCTGGTTGTCCTCACCCAGCATGGAATTGAGGCGGCGTGAAATTTCATCAACCCGCTCCAGCAGCACCGGCCCCTGGTCGGCCAGCATGTTCAGCGGCGAGGACTTCATGGGCAGGCGCGGCAGGCCGCTGGGCCCGGGCTTGAGCGGCTGCGAAGCCCGGCTGTCATCGTCGAGCTGGATATGGGCCAGCCCCGTCACCCCCTGATAGCCGAGCTGGGCATAGGTGGCCGGCGTGACCGGCGTGTCCTCGCCCACGGCAATGCGAATCAGCACATTGCCGGGAATCTGCGGGTCAAAACCGATGCGCACCACCTTGCCCACGGGCACGCCCTTGTAGCGCACCGTGGCCTGGGGCTGCAGGCCGCTGACACCGTCCTTGGTGGACATTTCATAGAGCTGGTATTCCCTGTTGTCGCGCGTCAGCCAGACGGCCAGCCCTGCCAGCAGGGTCGCCACCACCAGAACGAAGATGCCGGCAGCCATGGCATGGGACTTGTTTTCCATCAGCTTTCCTCTGCGGCCGCGCCGCCTTGCACCGGGGCCATGGCACGGCGGCCACGCTCTCCCTGGAAGAAATGTTCAATAAACGGGTGCTTGATCCGGGCAACATCGCGCGGAGCCCCTGTGAACAGCACTTTTTTCTCGGCCAGCACGGCCACTCGTGTGGACAGCGCAAACAGCGTATCCAGATCGTGGGTGACCATGATCACGGTCAGGCCCAGCTCGGCATGGATATCGCGCAGCAGCTCGCAGAACTCGTCCGAGCCCTTGGGGTCGAGCCCCGCTGTGGGTTCGTCGAGCAGCAGAAGCGGCGGATCCATCATCAGCGCACGTGCCAGAGCCACACGCTTGATCATGCCGCCTGACAGGTCTGCAGGCATGCGCGAGGCATGCTCCGGCTTGAGGCCGACCATCTGCAGCTTGACCATGGCCGCATCGCGCACCACGGCATCTGGCAGGGTGCCCTGTTCACGCAATGCAAATGCGATGTTGTCCAGAACGTTGAAGGCCGAATACAGCGCCCCCTGCTGGAACAGCATGCCCACCTGACTCGCCGCCAGTTCACCGCTGATGACCTCGCGCGAGGGCCGGCCATCCACGGTCACCGTGCCGCGCGAAGGCGAAAGCAGCCCCAGGATCTGGCGCAGCAGCACCGTCTTGCCGGTGCCGGAGCCGCCAACCAGGGCAAGGATCTCGCCCGGATAGACATCGAAATTCAAGTCCTGGTGCACGGCAAAGCGCGACTCGCCCTCGCCAAACTCGGTCCACAGGTCCACCGCCTGCACCAGCGGCTTCACATCCTGCGGCGGCGTGTAGTCACCCACGGCCCCCTCGATGCGGCGGTTCTGCATCACCTCTGTCATTTGCCTGTCCCCCGCTCCACGAGGCTGGCACGACCCAAGCCAGAGACGCCGAGCAAGGGCCGCCCCGCAGCGAAGGTGTCGTCCCCTTGGGGGGAAGCGGCGAAGCCGCGCAGGGGGTAGTTCATCCTAAAAGCCCACGTTTCTGAAGAGGATGGCAAAGATGGCATCCACGATGATGACCATGGTGATGGATGACACCACCGCCGCCGTGGTGCCGCGCCCCAGGCTCTGGGTATTGGGCTCTACCTTCAGGCCCCAATGGCAGCCAATCAGGGCAATCAGCACGCCAAACACCACGGACTTGCCCATGGCAAGCACCAGATTGCCGACCTTTACGGCCGCAGGCAGGCTTTGAATGAAGTAAGACGGCGTGATGTCCATGGTCAGGTCGGCCGCGACCATGCCGCCGGCCAATGCCGCAAGAATGGTCCACAACGCCACCAGCGGCATGGAAACGGCCAGCGCCAGCGCACGCGGAAGCACCAGTCGGTAGCCCTGAGAGATGCCCATGACCTGCATGGCGTCAAGCTCTTCGGTCACGCGCATCACGCCGATCTGCGCCGTGATGGCCGAGCCGCTACGTCCTGCCACCAGAATCGCCGCCAGCAGCGGCCCGAGTTCTCGGATCAGCGAAATGCCAAGAATGTTGACGATAAAGGATTCGGCCCCGAACTGGCGCAGCTGCAGCGCCATCAGATAGGCCAGCACCACGCCAATCAGAAAGCCGACCAGCGCCGTGATCGGCAAGGCTGTCGCCCCTGTCGCATAGAGGTGGCCTGAAATATCGCGCCAGGGACCACGAAACGGATTGCGCAGCAGGCGCAGGCAGTCCAGCAGCAACTGACCGACGAGCTGGATCAAGTTGGAAAAGTGCCCGCAGGCATCGATCACCATCTGACCCAGTCGATTGATCTCGCACATCCATCCCGAGGGTTCGGGCTTGGACTCGGGCACTTCGCTGAACCTGGCCACACGCTCCAGCATGGAGCGCTGGGTCTTGGTCGTCAGCAAGTGGACCGGCCAGGCCTTGCCCCATTGCTCCCACAGCAACTGGGCACCGATATGGTCGAACCAGACCATCTGCTGCAAATCCCAGGCGACGCCCTTGGGCACCGCCCTGATCTGCGGCCCCAGCTGACGCCAGATATGGCGGTCGCCCAACTCGGCTGCACTCCAGCGGCCCACAGGCACGGCCCATTGCTGCCCCTCACGGGACTGCAGCGGACATTGAGGTAGTTGGTCTGAGCTGGACAAAGAAAAGCTTCCTAGAACTTGAGGGAGGCTGGCTAGCCAGAGGAGCCAGCATAACGTGCCGAGCAAGATTCAAGCCGTTTTATGCCAATGCAGCGCATGGCCAGCAGCAGCATGATAACGCTGCAATTTTTATCAAAAAACCGTGAAAGTCAAAACCAGCACTGCGTTGACAGCTTCCAAAACAGGAGTATGCGAGCGCTTTCCCTATCGACACCCGCAAGCTCATCACACCTAATGAACCAGCCTTTTTGCCCATGACTGCCTGATGCTCTGGCCTCTGCGCCTAGCTGTACCAGCCTTTTGATCTGCCCATGAGTGATACCCAGTTCGACTACATCGTCATCGGCGGCGGCACAGCAGGTTCGCTGCTGTGCAACCGTCTCACCCGCAACAAGAATCACCGGATTCTGCTGATCGAAGCCGGCGGCAAGGATGACTACCACTGGATCCACATCCCCGTCGGCTATCTCTATTGCATAGGCAACCCGCGCACCGACTGGCTCTACCAGACCGAGCCCGACCCCGGCCTCAACGGCCGCAGCCTGCGCTATCCGCGCGGCAAGACACTGGGCGGCTGCTCCAGCATCAACGGCATGATCTATATGCGCGGCCAGTCCCGCGACTACGAGCAATGGGCCGAGCTCACCGGCGACGACACCTGGCGCTGGGAGCAGGTCCTGCCGGCCTTCAAACAGCATGAAGACCATTGGCGTCTCGACGCCGGAGGCAGCGCCAGCGAAGAATTCATGCGCCTGCACGGCAGCAAGAGCACCGGTGGCAGCGGCGAGTGGCGCGTGGAGAAGCAGCGTTTGCGCTGGGACATACTCGACGCCTTTGCCCAGGCCGCGCAGCAGGCCGGCATTCCGGCCACCGACGACTTCAACCGCGGCTGCAACGAGGGCGTGGGCTACTTTGAAGTCAATCAGAAGTCGGGGCTGCGCTGGAACACAGCCAAGGCATTTCTGCGCCCCACCTGCTACGGCCGCCCCAACTTCGAGATGTGGACCCGCGCCCAGGTGCGCCGGCTGATTCTGGAAGATCTGCCGGACGGCAGCCAGCGCTGCACCGGTGCCGAAGTCTGGACCGGAGAGGAGATGGTGACTGTGCAGGCCGGGCGCGAAATACTGCTCTGCGCGGGTGCGGTCAACTCGCCACATATCCTGCAGCTGTCGGGCATAGGCCCCGGCGAATTGCTGCAGCGCCATGGGATGGCTGTGCGCCGCGATCTGCCCGGCGTGGGCGCCAACCTGCAGGACCATCTGCAAATCCGCTCGGTCTACAAGGTGCAGAACGCCAGGACGCTCAACACCATGGCAGGCAGTCTCTGGGGCAAGGCGGCCATCGCCCTGGAGTACGCGCTCAAGCGCAGCGGCCCCATGAGCATGGCGCCTTCGCAACTCGGCGCCTTTACACGCAGCAATCCGGCGTTGGCCCACCCCAATCTGGAATATCACGTGCAACCGCTGTCGCTGGATGCCTTTGGCGAGCCGCTGCACGACTTTGCCGCCTTCACCGCCAGCGTCTGCAACCTCAACCCCAGCAGCCGTGGCACGGTGCAGCTGCAAAGCGCGGATTTCCGCCAGGCTCCGGCCATCGCCCCCCATTACCTCTCCACGCCAGAAGACCGGCAGGTGGCGGCAGACAGCCTGCGCGTCACGCGGCGCATCGTCAGCCAGCCGGCGCTTGCGCGCTTCCAACCCGAAGAGTTCAAGCCCGGTGCTCAATACCAGAGCGATGAGGACCTGGCTCGTCTGGCCGGCGATATCGCCACCACCATTTTCCACCCCGTGGGCACGACCAAGATGGGACGCGCCGACGACCCGATGGCAGTCCTGGACAGCCGTTTCAAGGTGCGAGGCGTGCAGGGTCTGCGCGTGGTCGATGCCGGCGCCATGCCCACCATCACCAGCGGCAATACCAACAGCCCGACGCTGATGATGGCTGAGAAGGCGGCGCAGTGGATTCGTGACGCGGCCTGAAAAACGGCCTCTCAAAAAACCGAGCGATTCACTGCGACAAGCCCGTCAGCCCCCTGAAATTCGCTCTGGAGCGCAAAGTCTGTACTAGCGGAAGAATCCGGTGCGGCGTCATGCCGCACGAATCAAAGTCCTCAGAGATCTTTTGCTTATAAGCATATGACGCTATTGTTTTTGAAATATCTCAAAACTCATAAGGATGTCACGAAACTTTCGGATTCATTTGTCAGACGTTTTTGATATAACCCAAGGGAATTCCCCAATGCACCACACAGGTGCAGCCCTTACATTCTCGTCACTCTCGCTGCTCCACGAAGCAGCATGGAGGGCCGAGGAGACAACTCGACACAACCAGACCAATACATATAAAAGCATCAAAGATGCGTTCAAAAGCGCCCCTCAGTGGGCGCTTTTTTTATGCCTGCGCACAAGCTTGAGGCGGCGGTGCGACAATGCCGGCGCCATTTGCGGGCATGCACGCCCGCTCTCCCCTGGCTTCTTCATCCCGCCTCCGGCAGCGCCGCCCCAGCAGCAACGGGCGCTGCTCACGGCATGCACCAATTGCAGGCATTTGCTCCATGGAATGGATTCTTGTTTCCCTCGCCTCGGCCCTGGCCGGGTTTGTTGACGCCATCGTGGGAGGCGGCGGACTGATTCTGGTGCCGGCCATGTTTGCAGCCTTCCCCACCACCACGCCCGCCACGCTGTTTGGCACCAACAAGAGTGCCGCCGTCTGGGGCACGGCCATTTCCGCCTGGCAGTACAGCAAGCGTGTGCATATCACCTGGGCCACGCTGGTACCTGCCATCGGCACGACGCTGGTGGGAGCTTTTCTCGGAGCCTGGGCCGTCACATTGATTTCGCCCGATTTTCTGCGCAAGCTGCTGCCCTTCATCCTGCTTGGCGTGCTGGGCTACACCCTGGCCAAAAAAGAGCTGGGCCGCGACCACGAGCCGCGCCTGGCGGGCCGCACCGAGATGCTGACCGCCAGCGCCATCGGCCTGCTGATCGGTTTCTACGACGGCTTCTTCGGCCCGGGCACAGGCAGCTTCTTCGTGTTCCTGTTCGTGCGCCTGCTGGGCTATGACTTCCTCAACGCCTCGGCCAGCGCCAAGCTGCTGAACCTGGCCTCCAATGCCGCGGCACTGCTGCTGTTCACTCTCAAGGGCCATGTCTGGTGGCACTTTGCCATCCCGCTGGCCGTGGCCAATGTGCTGGGCAGCATGCTGGGCACCTGGATGGCCTTGCGCCACGGCACGGGCTTTGTGCGCACGATTTTCATCGGCGTGGTCAGCTTGCTGATTCTGAAGACAGGTTATGACGCTTTTCTGCGTTAAACCTTTACACAGCAAGCGTTAACAGCTATCAATTTATCAGGGTGCTGTTTCGTCGTCGGACAGCACCGAGATATCTTCCACACGGCGCGGCGTGCCTATCGGTGCGCCTGCCTTGCCCTGGCGCACGGCAGCGATATCCGCCTCGCTGGGATAGTTGCCGACCAGCCAGTAGTCCAGTATGCGGCGTGCAATAGGTGCGGCAGCCGCTGCACCGAAGCCGGCGTTTTCCACAATCACGGCCACGGCAATCCTGGGCGCTTCGGCCGGGCCATAGGCGATATAGAGCGAGTGGTCGCGCTGGTACTCGGCCAGACGCGCAGCGTTGTACTTTTCCTTCTGGCCCACGCTCACGGCCTGGGCCGTGCCGGTCTTGCCGCCCGACAGATAGCTGGCACTGCCGAAGACGCCGCGCCCCGTGCCGCCGGTCACCACCCCCACCATGCCGCGCTTGACGGCATCGACATTGCTCTGCTTGAAGCCCAGATTGACGGGCGCCGGCTGGACAATGGCCGTGCGCGTTCCGGTGACGGAGTCGATCAGCTCCTTGCCCACATGGGGCGTGAAGCTCATGCCGTTGTTGACCAGCGTGGCCAGCGCATGCGAGAGCTGGAGGATGGTGAAGTTGTTGTAGCCCTGGCCGATACCCAGAGAAATCGTCTCGCCCGCAAACCATTGCTGCTGCGCGGCGCGCTTGTAGGTCTTGCGCTTCCACTCCTTGCTGGGGAGCACTCCGCGCACCTCGCCGGGCAGGTCGATGCCGGTGATCTGGCCAAAGCCCAGCGGCTTCATGAAGTCGTGGATCGCATCCACGCCCATCTCGTTGGCCAGGGTGTAGAAATAGACGTTGCTGGAATGCTGGATGGCGCGTGCCAGGTCCACCGGCCCCAGCGCATGGCCGGAGCGGAAGGTGTGGCCGCCGAAAGTCCAGGAGCCGCCGTCCTGGATCACCGTGCCCGGCGTGCGCTTGCCGGTCTCTATGCCCGCCAGGCCCATAAAGGGCTTGTAGGTCGAGCCCACGGGGTAGGTGCCGCGCATGGAGCGGTTGAGCAAAGGGCGGTCCAGGGATTCGTTGAGTGCCTTCCAGCTCTCCTGGTCGATGCCGTCGACAAACAGATTCGGGTCGTAGGTCGGCTTGCTGACCATGGCCAGCACCTCGCCGTTGCGCGGGTCCATGGCGATGGCCACGCCACGGCGGTTGCCGTAGAGGTCTTCCACCATCTTCTGCAGCTTGATGTCCACCGACAGCTGCAGGCTGTGTCCCGGTGTGGCGGGGCGACTGCCCAGGCGGCGCACGGCATGGCCGCCAGCCGAGGTTTCCATTTCCTCCCAGCCGGTCTGACCGTGCAGCTGCAGCTCATAGCTCTTTTCGGCACCCAGCTTGCCCATGACCTCGGTGCCGCGGTAGTTGGCCGCATCGTCGGACTCGTCGATCTCTTCTTTTTCCCTTTGATTGATACGACCGATGTATCCGATCAGATGGCTGCCGGTTTCCTTGAGCGGGTAGGTGCGGAACAGACGGGCCTTGATGTCCACGCCCGGAAAGCGATAACGCTGAGCCGCGAACTTGGCGACTTCCTCATCCGTCAGGCGCGAGCGGATCGGAATCGACTCAAAGCTCTTGGAGTCATCCATGAGTCGCTTGAACTTGCGGCGGTCGCGCGGAGTGATCTCGATGACCTCGGACAGCCCCTCGATGGTCTCGTCCAGATCCTCGACCTTGGAGCGAGTGATCTCCAGCGTATAGGCCGAGTAATTGGTCGCCAGCACCACGCCGTTGCGGTCCAGAATCTGGCCCCGATTGGGCACGATGGGCACCACCGCCGTGCGATTGCTCTCGGCCCGCTCGGCAAACTCCTCATGTCGCTCCACCTGCAGCACCAGCAGACGCCAGACCAGCAGACAGAACGCAAGAAACACCACGCAGCCCATGACGACTGCACGCATCCGGAAGCGCTGCAGCTCGACTTCGGTGTTACGGATCTCCATCATGCGCAGGCTCCCCGCACGTCAAGCCAGTGACTGCAAGCAAGGGCCGCCCCGCAGCGAGGCAGTCGTTCCCCCTCGCGAAGCGAGAGGGGGAAAGGCGCGCAGCGACTCAAGGGGGCTTTCATCTACAGAGGACGGTTTTCATCGCTGTCCGGCGCACGGCGCTGCGGCGCCAGCAGCAAAGCGCTGACCACAGGCCACAGCAAGGTCTCGATCACTGGAGCTATCAAAAACTCCAGTCCGGGGAAGATCCCCCCCGTAGCGACACGCAGCAGTACCTGAATGCCGTGTGCCGCAGCAAACACCGGCAGCAGGTGCAGGGCCTGCACGGGGCTCGAGAACCAGAGCAGGCGGCGACTCATCCAGCCCGTCACGAAGACCAGCAAGGTATAGGCCAGTGCATGCTGGCCCAGCAGTGAGGCTCGGTCCACATCCATGACCAGCCCCAATGCGAAGGCAATGCCCAGGCCCACGCGCTGCGGCTGGTTCAAGCTCCAGAAGGCCAGCAGCAACATGAGCAGGTCCGGCAGCCAGACGATGCGGCCCAGCGGAAGCATGTTGACGGCCAGGCCTATCACCAGGGTGACGACGATGAACAGAGGATTGACCGGCAGCAAGAGCTGCTGGCCGCGCGGCATGATCATGCGGGATCCTTTGCAGGCTTGGCGGCCTTGGTCCCCGCCTTCTCGGCGGCGGCCTTCTCCTTTTCGGCAGCGGCTGCTTCCTTCCTGCCACGTGCCTTGGCAGCGCGGTCGGCCTTATCGACATCGGCCTGGGCCTGCATATTGGCAGCCTCGGGATGCTCGGTCCGGCCCTGGGGCTTGAGCACCATCACATGGCGCACGCCCTGCACGCGGCCCACGGGCTCGCAGTAGATGCGGGTGAAGGCAGAATCGGCACGGCGGTCCACCGTCACCACCTTGGCCACGGGCAGACCCAAGGGATAAAGCCCGTCAATACCGCTGGTAGTCAGCAAATCGCCCACCTGTACATCGGCATTGCTGGGCATGAAGCGCAGCTCCAGCCCTCCAGCGCGCGTCGAAGACGCATCGCCATAGGCAACGCTGCGCGCACCGGTGCGCGGGTTGAAAACGGGAATGGCCTGATCGCGATCGATCAGCAGCGTGACCTCGGCACGCGTCGGATAGACGCGCGTGACCTGGCCTATCACGCCTTTTTCATCGAGCACGGGCGAGCCCGGCGCAATATTGTCCGCCTGCCCCTTGTCGATCACCACGCGGCGCGTATAGGGGTCAGGACTGTCATAGACCACCTCGGCCACCTGGCCCGGCGTCAACGAGCGCTCACGCAACTCCAGCATGGAGCGCAGATGCTCGTTCTCCTTGATCAGCTCATCGGCCAGTTCGGCCCGCTGAGCCATGACTACCAGTTCCTGGCGCGCGGCATCCTCGCGGGCCACTGCCTGCTGCTGTACCTCGGCATAGCGGCTGGCGTTCTGGTAGGCCAGCACGGGCTGGGCCACCAGCCATTGCACGGGTGACAGCGCCACCGACAAGGCGGAGCGCACTGGCGTAGTGATCTTGAAACGCGCATCGGCCACCATCAAAAACAGCGCCAAGGCGCTGTAGAGGGCTAGCTGGGAAGTGCGCGATGCCTGTTGCTTGAACAGTGATGGGGCGCGGTGGTCCAGGGTGTCCAGGCTCATGTGCGCTCCCTGGGCATAGCCGCATGCGCACGGCCTTCCCGACCAGAAGGAATGCAAAAAGAGAGCGCAGTATGCAGGCGTATCACGGACTCAGGCCCTGTTCATGGAAGTGGCTGCGGTACGCGCACTATGCCGCGTGCCGCAAAACACCACAGTGCACAGCGATTAATCGCTGGTGAAGATGCTGCCCTGGCGATCCATGGTCTCCAGCGCCATGCCGCAACCGCGCACCACGCAGGTCAGCGGCTCCTCGGCCACCAGCACAGGCAGACCGGTTTCTTCGGCCAGCAGACGATCCAGATCGCGCAGCAGCGCGCCGCCGCCAGTCAGCATCATGCCGCGTTCGGCAATGTCGGCGCCCAGCTCGGGAGGCGTTTGCTCCAGCGCATTCTTTACGGCGGAAACGATCTGGTTCAGGGGGTCGGTCAGCGCTTCCAGCACTTCGTTCGAAGAGATGGTGAAGCTGCGCGGCACGCCTTCGGACAGGTTGCGACCCTTGACTTCCAGCTCCTTGACTTCGGAGCCGGGGAAAGCCGAGCCGATCTGCTTCTTGATCAGTTCTGCCGTGGGCTCGCCGATCAGCATGCCGTAGTTGCGTCGGATATAGCTGATGATGGATTCATCGAACTTGTCGCCACCCACGCGCACCGAGCCCTTGTAGACCATGCCGCCCAGCGAGATCACGCCCACTTCGGTCGTGCCGCCACCGATGTCCACCACCATGGAGCCGGAGGCTTCGGAGACGGGCAGACCCGCGCCGATACCGGCAGCCATGGGTTCTTCGATCAGGTACACGGCCGTGGCGCCCGCAGCTTCGGCAGCGTCCTTGATGGCGCGGCGCTCGACCTGGGTGGAGCCGCAGGGCACGCAGATGATGATGCGGGGGCTGGGCGTCAGCACCGAGCGCGGATGCACCATCTTGATGAACTGCTTGATCATCTGCTCGGTGATCACGAAGTCGGCGATCACGCCGTCCTTCATGGGGCGAATGGCTTCGATGTTGCCGGGCACCTTGCCCAGCATGGCCTTGGCTTCGCGGCCGACAGCCTGGATCACCTTCTTGCCGTGGGGGCCGCCTTCGTGACGGATCGCAACCACCGAAGGTTCGTCCAGAACAATGCCCTTGTCTCGGGCGAAAATCAGGGTGTTAGCTGTGCCAAGGTCAATGGCAAGGTCGGTGGAGAAGTACCGACGGAAAGCTCCGAACATTCAGGGTCCTCTCAGGCACGGCTTGCGCATCGGCTGGCCGTCGCCGGGATGTAAGGTAATGGAGTCTGGGTGGTGGGCATTTTTTGCACAATGACCAGCCGAACGGAGGTATTGCGGCAAAGCCGAGATAATACCGTATCCCCTGTGAATAACTTCTACTGTCAGGGTTAGAAACACTGCTTTACACGCGGCGGCCCTGTTAAATAATTTCTATGGCATTGAACGATCAAGACATTGCGCGCATCGCCAACTTGGCCCGCCTTGAACTGTCGCAAGACGAAAGTAAGCGCATGCTCGCGCAACTAAACAACTTTTTCGGCATCGTCGAAAAAATGCAGGCTGTGGATACTTCGGGCGTCAGCCCTCTGTCACATCCGGTGGCTGCCATCCAGGACGTCGCCTTACGGCTACGTGACGATTTGGTAAGTGAGGGCAATAACCGCGACGCCAACATGCAGAACGCCCCTGCAGCCGAAAAGGGTTACTTCCTCGTGCCCAAGGTCATCGAATAAACGCGCGGAACCACAAGAACATGAGCCAAACCGAACTCCACCAATTGAGCGTGGCCGAGCTGGCCGCGCAACTGCGCGCCAAGCAGGTCTCCGCCACCGAAGCTGCCCAGCATTTCCTGGCCCGCGCCAAGCTGCACCAGAACCTGGGCGCTTTTGTCGCCATCGATGAAGACGCCACCCTGGCCCAGGCCAAGGCAGCCGACACCCTGATCGCCGAAGGCAAGGGCGGCAAGCTGGCCGGCGTGCCGATTGCGCACAAGGACATCTTCGTCACCAAGGACTTCCCCACCACTGCCGCCAGCAAGATGCTGGAGGGCTACCGCTCGCCATTCGACGCCACCGTGGTGAAGAAGCTGGCCGATGCCGGCGTGGTCACCCTGGGCAAGCTCAACTGCGACGAATTCGCCATGGGCGGCGCCAACGAAAACTCGGCCGTGGCCCCCGTGGGCTTTGACGCGGCACAGCCCGTGCGCAACCCCTGGAACACCGAGCGCGTGCCCGGCGGCTCCTCGGGCGGCTCGGCCGCTGCCGTGGCCGCGCGTCTGGCCCCGGCCGTGACCGGCACCGACACCGGCGGCTCGATCCGCCAGCCCGCCTCGTTCTGCGGCATCACCGGCATCAAGCCTACCTACGGCCGCGCCAGCCGCTACGGCATGATCGCCTTTGCCTCCAGCCTGGACCAGGCCGGCCCCATGGGCCGCAGCGCCGAAGACTGCGCGCTGCTGCTCTCCGAGATGTGCGGCCCCGATCTGGACCGCGACTCCACCAGCCTGGACTACCCCGCCGAGGACTTCACTGCCCGCCTGGGTGACTCGATCGAAGGCCTGCGCATCGGCGTGCCCGCCGAGTTCTTTGGTGAAGGCCTGTCCGACGATGTCCGCACAGCCGTGGACGCCGCGCTCAAGGAATACGAAAAGCTGGGCGCCAAGCTCGTGCCCGTGAGCCTGCCGCGCACCGAGCTTTCCGTGCCCGTGTACTACATCCTGGCTCCGGCCGAGGCTTCGTCCAATCTGTCGCGCTTTGACGGCGTGAAGTTCGGCCACCGCGCCGCCAGGTACGAAGACCTCAACGATATGTACAAGAAGACCCGCGCCGAAGGCTTTGGCGACGAGGTCAAGCGCCGCATCATGATCGGCGCCTATGTGCTGTCCGAAGGCTATTACGACGCCTACTACCTGCAGGCGCAGAAGATCCGCCGCATGATTGCCGACGACTTCCAGGCCGCCTTCAAGGACTGCGACGTCATCGCCGGCGCGGCCGCGCCCACCACGGCCTGGGCCATCGGCGGCAAGGCCGATCCCGTGAGCAACTATCTGGCCGACATCTTCACCCTGCCCGCTTCGCTGGCAGGCCTGCCCGGCCTCAGCCTGCCCGCAGGCTTTGGCGACGGCGGCATGCCCGTGGGCCTGCAGCTGATCGGCAACTACTTCGGCGAAGCAAAGCTGCTGAACGCGGCCCACCGCTTCCAGCAAGCCACCGACTTCCATCTGAAGCGCCCCGCTGGAATTTAAATGAAACACCCCCTGAGTCGCTTCGCGCCTTCCCCCTCAAGGGGGACGACAGCCTCGCTGCGGGGCGGCCCTTGCTCGCTGTCCCTGGATCGGGCCGCGCCGGTTTCATGCGCGGCGCCATGGATACAGCCCACTTTTTGAAGCAAGAACATGACTGTGAAACTAATCAATGGCTACGAAGTCGTCATCGGCTTCGAAACCCACACCCAGCTGGCGACCAACAGCAAGATCTTCAGCCGTGCCAGCACCGCCTTCGGCGCCGAGCCCAATACCCAGGCCAGCGCCGTGGACCTAGCCCTGCCCGGCACGCTGCCAGTGATGAACAAAAAGGCCGTGGAATGCGCAATCAAGCTCGGCCTGTCGCTGGGCTCGACGATTGCGCCGCGTTCCATCTTCGCGCGCAAGAACTACTTCTACCCCGATCTGCCCAAGGGCTACCAGATCTCCCAGTTCGAGATCCCCGTGGTGCAAGGCGGTGAAGTCAGCTTCTATCTGGAAGAAGGCAAGAACAACGTCCTCAAGACCGTGCGCCTGGTGCGTGCCCACCTGGAGGAAGACGCCGGCAAGTCCGTGCACGACGAGTTCATCGGCCAGTCCGGCATCGACCTGAACCGCGCCGGCACGCCGCTGCTGGAAATCGTGACCGAGCCCGATATCCGCTCCACCGCCGAAGCCGTGGCCTATGCCAAGGAGCTGCACAAGATCGTCACCTGGATCGGCATCTGCGACGGCAATATGCAGGAAGGCAGCTTCCGCTGCGACGCCAACGTGTCCGTGCGCAAGCCCGGCCAGCCGCTGGGCACACGCCGCGAGATCAAGAACCTGAACTCGTTCAGGAACATGCAGATCGCCATCGATTACGAAATCCTCTGGCAGATCGAGCAGATCGAGGACGGCCACAAGATCCAGCAGGCCACCGTGCTGTTCAACCCCGACACGGGCGAGACCCGCGCCATGCGCACCAAGGAAGACGCGGCCGACTACCGCTACTTTCCCGACCCCGACCTGCCTCCGCTGGTCGTGGCGCCCGAATGGGTGGAGCAGGTCAAGGCCGAGATGCCCGAGCTGCCCCGCGCCATGGCCGCGCGCTTTGTCGAGCAATACGGCCTGCCCGAGTACGACGCCACCACGCTGACGCAAAGCCAGGCCATGGCCGCCTACTTTGAAGCCGCCGCCAAGGCCTGCGGCCAGCCCAAGCTGGCGTCCAACTGGGTCATGGGCGAGATCTCGCGCCGCCTGAACATGGAAGAGATCGGCATGGACCAGGTCAAGGTCAGCGCCGAGCAGCTGGGTACCCTGATCGCCCGCATCCACGGCAATGTCATCAGCAACAACTCGGCCAAGCAGGTGTTTGAAGCCCTGTGGACCGGCGAAGGCTCCGATGTGGACGCCGTGATCGACGCCAAGGACCTCAAGCAGTCCAACGACACCGGCGCACTGGAAGCCATCATCAACGAGGTGATTGCTGCCAACCCCGCCAACGTCGAGCAATACCGCGCCGGCAAGGACAAGGCCTTCAACGCCCTGGTCGGCCAGGTCATGAAGGCTTCCAAGGGCAAGGCCAACCCCGGCCAGGTCAACGAGCTGCTCAAGGCCAAGCTGGCCTAAGCCGCCAACTCCAGGCGCCAACCCCACCGTTCAAGGCCGCAGGCAGCACATGCCTGCGGCCTTTTGCTTGTTGCCAGCAAGAACTGTGACGAAGTAAGCTTCTATCAACACAGCATCGCTTGGTTGCCAGCGACAGAGGCCGGGTCTCGCCCCGGCCGGCGACTCACTTTCTTGCTTGTGCAAGAAAGTAAGCAAAGAACACAGACCCGACTGTCCGCGTCCCTACGCTACGTTTCACTTCACTCCGGGCAAACCTGCGTCACGCAATCCAGTCTGCGGTGCCGCCCAACTCGCTGCGCGGCTTTGCCGCTCCACTCAAACAAACGGCGGCAAGTCAGAGCACGATGCAACGCTGTCCTGCGGCAGCGTTGCCCGCAGCCTGAACCGTGTGCCGCAGGCGCTGACACACGGGTTGATACGGGCACGGACAGCCTTCGTGAGTTGTGACGAAATTTTCCGCTAACGCATACTCCTATTGCGGTAACAGCTATCAAAAACACAAAGAAGCTATCCCGTATGCGGTATTGCCCCTTGTGTCCACGCCTGCGACGGCAAGTTCTTGGGGCGGGCAGTTGCACCGCAGAGTGCAACTGCATCGTCATCCAATCTGCGGCAACCTGTTTGAACGGAGCGTCGAAGACGCGGAGTGAGTTTTGCCGCACAGCCCCAAGAGCTTGACGGCGCAGGTTGCCCGCAGGCGAAGCCGGAGGGACGGGGGCAGCAGGGGCTGGCTCTTTGCCGACTTTCTGGCAGCAGAAAGTCGGTCGGCAGGCGGGCCGAGACCCGCCCTCTGCAAGCAAAGCAGGCATGCAATCAGCCTCGCCACAGCAGGCAAACAGCTAAAGCATCACCACGAGCCAAACAAGCCCCAAACGTAGACATCACTTGCACCACCCGCTATCAATTCCTCAAACCACCGCTTACATAAAGCCGAGGTAAAGCGCACACCAAACCCACACAAATCTGCGCACAATCCGGTGCAAACCCCATACTTTTGCGCTCCATGTTCTCAAAGCTGCTCAAGCCCCTGCTCTGGCTGCTGGCCCTGTGCCTGGCGGTCTATATCTGTATCTGCAGCTATATGTTTGCGCAGCAGCGCCAGATGATTTTTCCGGGCGGCAGCACGCAGGTGGCGGCCGAGAGCACCGATTTCTCGCTGCAGCGCGCCGATGTGCTGCTGCGGGGCTGGCAGCTGCACCCGGCCGACGGCAAGGCGCGCAATGCGGTGATCTACTTTGGCGGGAATGCCGAGAACATTGCCCACCGGCGCCAGCAGCTGTCGCGCAGCCTGCCGCACAGCGATATCTATATGCTGGCCTACCGCGGCTATGGCGCCAGCGAGGGCGAGCCCACGCAGGAGCTGATGGAGCTCGATGCCGCCGCCTTGTTCGATGAGGTCAGGCGCCTGCACCCACAGTTGCCCATCACCGTGGTCGGCCGCAGCCTGGGCACGGGCGTGGCGGCTGCCGTGGCCGACCTGCGCCAGCCGGACCAGCTGGTGCTGGTCACGCCCTTCGACAGCATTCTGAACACGGTGCGCGGCATGTATGGCTGGCTGCCTGTGGAACTGCTGCTGCGCGACCCGTTCGACTCTGCCGCGCATCTGCGCAACTACCATGGGCCGATTCTGGTGCTGCGCGCCGGACGCGATCAGGTGGTGCTGCCCGAGCGCACCGACGCCCTGCTGCACAGTCTCAGGGACAAGGCGGTGCAGGTGCAGGCATTCGCCCAGGCGAATCATTCGACCATCTTCCGCGCCAACGGTTTCTGGAGCGCCATAGAGCAGTTTGTGGACGGCCAGCAAAAAAAGGCCTGAAAGACCTCCGGCACAGATGCTGCAAGCGCTGCCAGCGTGGCGATGCGCCTTTATCCCGCAGGCAGGTCCAGGCCCAGGCCTTCGGCCAGGCTCTCGGCATAACCGAGCATCAGCGTACGCCGCGATAGCAGCACGGACGCCAGCTGTACCCAGCCCGCATGCTCCCGTACCTCGCCCTGCCCCTGGCCGTAGAGCATGCGCAAGTCCTCTATCAGCCGCTCGACCAGCGCTGCATCGGGCAGGCTGCAGCGCACAAAACCCATCCATGCGGCGCCCATGCCGAAGAAGCGATAGCCGTACTGCGCCGCAAGGTGGCAGATGACGGCGTGGTTCTGGAAGCTGTCCCAGTCCGCGCTGAAATAGCCGTTGGGCTGGCCCGCAATCATCAGCTCGTCGCAGGGCACGGGCAGACGCTGGACATAGACCACGTCATCAAGCAGGGCCTCGGGACTGCGGTTGGCCTGCAGCAGGGCATCCACGTCCTGAGCAGCCAGTAGCAGCGTGCCGCAGACCTGTGCCCAGTCCTGCACGAGTTCAGGCCGCTGCAGCTGCGCCACGCGGTGCTGCAGCGATGCCAGCGTCAGGGCCTGCTCCTGCGCGGGGTCGTCCCAATCCATGTCCTCGGGGTCGTCCAGATACAGGCGCTCATCCTGGCTCGCATGGCCGCTGGTGTAGCTGCACTGGCTCACATCGTCCAGCGTGCAGAGGTAGCGATGTGCAGGATCGGCGGCACGCAGCACGTCCAGCCGCTCCAGCACCTCGTCCAGTGCCTTGAACTCTTGCAGCCATTCATGTGCGAAGCCGAAGTTGCCCCGGCGGTATTCGGCCTGTTCCCCGTCGAATTTTCCTGTCTTCATTTGCACAGCACCCGGCGATAAAAGAACACACACAGGCCCACAAAATAGGCCAGGCCCAGCCACATGGCGGGCGCAAAGCCTTCGCCGACCAGGGCCAGCGGCGCATCCTTGCCGCTGAAGCCAATCAATGCCGCAATCAGCAGGCCCATCAGACTCTCGCCCACGATCAGCCCGGAGGCCAGCAGCAGGCCTCGCTCCTCGGCCGCCGCCGTCCAGTCCTTGCCGCCGCGCTGCGCATAGGCCTTGATGGCTCTGGCAATGCACCAGCCCAGCACCGCGCCTATGGTCAGCGTCAGGCCTATGGTGGGAGGCAGATAGATGCCCAGGCCCACGGCCAGCGGCGGCAGCGCGCCCTTGCCGCTCTTGCGCAGGGCCAGATCGACCAGGATGACGGCAATGCCCACGGCCACGCCAAGGCCCAGCATGCTCCAGTCCAGCGAGCCCTTGAAGATGCCGCTGGCAATCTGCATCATCAGCGTGGCCTGCGGCGCGGCCAGGGCCTGGTTCGGGTCCATGCCTGCACGCGGCATGCTGCCTGCAAAGCCGTAGGCGTTATAGAGCAGATCCAGCACGGGCGGAATGACCAGCGCGCCCACAAGGCAGCCGATGATGAGCACGATCTGCTGACGCCAGGGCGTGGCCCCCACCAGATAGCCGGTCTTGAGATCCTGCAGGTTGTCGTTGGAGATGGCGGCCATGGCCAGAACGGCCGAGACCATGAACAGCACCAGTGCAATGCCCATCTGCCCCGCGACGGCGCTGGCATAGGACGGCACCAGGGCATGCAGCGCCAGCAGGCTCACTCCCATGAGCAAGGTGGCGATGATGCCGATGCCAGAGATCGGGCTGGCCGAGGAGCCGACCAGACCGGCCATATAGCCACAGGCGGCGGCTACCAGAAAGCCGAACAGGGCCGCGAACAGCACGCACAGGGCCGCCAGTCCGTAGCGCGCGCCAGCGGCCAGATCGGGCATATGCCCCGAGATGAAGTCATTGACCACCAGGAACAGCACGCCCAGGGCGGCGGCTCCTATCATCAGCATCCAGCTGCGCGGCATGTCCTTGTCGGTTTCGTCGCCACCGGCCGCCTCGGCAACGCTGCGCGCAGGCTGGTTGCGAATCGCCTGGACAATGGGCTTGGCCAGCGTGGCCACGGTCCACAGCGCAGAGATGCCGATGACGCCCGCCCCCAGAAAGCGGGCCTTGCTGCCCCAGAGCTGGGTGGACAGCTCGGAGAGCGCCTGGCCGGCCGCAGGAGAAGCCTGGGCCGTCAGCCAGGGAACGACCACACCCCAGCACAGCGCCAGCCCCACAAGCACGGCAATGCCTGCGGCCGCGCCCATCAGATAGCCGGCGGCCAGCAGGGCCGGCGAGAAGCCCGCTGCCACGCGAAAGGCCACGCCGCCAGCGGGAATCCAGAAATTGAAGGCATCGCCGAGCAGGCGCAGACCGCCGCTGAGAAAGCCGAACAGTGCGGCCAGCCCCGTGCCCCAGCCCAGCTCGCGCAAGCCCGAACTGCGCGGTTTGCCCAGGCTCTCCGGGTCATGGGCATGGCGCTGCTCATCGCCTACGCGCAACACCTCGGCAGCGGCCACGCCCTCGGGATAGGGCAGCTCGGACTGCACCACCAGCACGCGACGCAGGGGCACGGTGTAGAGCACGCCCAGCGTGCCGCCAGCCGCGCAGATCAATGCCGTCTGCCAGAACGGGAAACCCGTCCACAGCCCCAGCATGAGCAGTGCCGGCAGCACAAAGATGACCGAGGACAAGGTGCCGGCCGCGGAGGCCTGGGTCTGCACCAGATTGTTTTCAAGGATGTTGGAATCCTTGAAGCGATAGAGCAGCGCCATGGAGATCACGGCAGCGGGAATCGCCGAGGCAAAGGTCAACCCGACCTTGAGTCCCAGATAGACGTTGGCGGCGGTGAACGCCAGGGTGATCAGCGCGCCAAGCAGCACGCCACGGAAGGTGAACTCTCTCTTGGTTGGTGTATTCATTGTGCAAGCGGGAGGGTCTGTGACGGCACAAGCCTAGCATCAGCGGCGCGCAACACCATGTCCGTCGCGCGCCCTTCCGGCCAGCCCGTGGCATCGCCAATGGCCGGCCCATGAAAAAAGGAGACCGAGGTCTCCTTTTCCGTTCAGCTACCAAGGCTTCAGAACAGCACGCGGCAGCGGATGGTGCCCGCGATCTGCGCGAGCTTCTCCAGCGCCAGCGCCGAGGACTTGGCATCGATATCGATCACCACATAGCCCACTTTCTCATCGGTGCGCAGGTACTGGCCCGCGATATTGATGCCGTTGTCGGCAAACACCTGGTTGATGGCAGAGAGAATGCCGGGACGGTTCTCGTGCACATGCAGGATGCGGTTGTTGCCGGGGTGCTCGGGCAGTGCCACTTCGGGGAAGTTGACGGCCGAGGTGGTCGTGCCGTTGTCGCTGTACTTGACCAGTTTCTCCGCCACTTCCAGACCGATATTGGCCTGGGCTTCCATGGTGGAGCCGCCGATGTGGGGCGTGAGGATGACGTTGTCCATGCCGCGCAGCGGCGACAGGAATTCGTCCTTGTTGCTCTTGGGCTCCTTGGGAAAGACGTCGATGGCGGCGCCCAGCAGCTTGCCGCTCTTGAGCGACTCGGCCAGGGCCTCGATATCGACCACGGTGCCGCGCGACGCATTGATCAGAATGCTGCCGGGCTTCATGGCGGCAATCTGGGCAGCCCCCATCATGCCGTTGGTGGAGGCCAGCTCGGGCACATGCAGGGTGACGATATCGGACTGGGCCAGCAGCTCGTTGAGACCGCTGCTCTGCTGGGCATTGCCCAGCGGCAGCTTGGTCACCACGTCGTGGAAGATGACCTTCATGCCCAGGCCTTCGGCCAGCACCGACAGCTGGGTGCCGATGGAGCCATAGCCGACGATGCCCAGCGTCTTGCCGCGGATCTCGAAGGAATTCTCCGCGCTCTTCTTCCAGCCGCCGCGGTGGGAGACGGCATTCTTTTCGGGGATGCCGCGCAGCAGCAAAATGGCTTCGCCCAGCACCAGCTCGGCCACCGAACGGGTGTTGGAGTAAGGCGCGTTGAAGACCACCACACCGCGCTCGCGCGCTGCGTTGAGGTCGACCTGGTTGGTGCCGATGCAAAAGCAGCCCACGGCTACCAGCTTCTGCGCGGCCGCGAACACATCGGCCGTGAGCTGGGTGCGCGAGCGAATGCCGACAAAGTGCACATCGGCAATCTTGCGCTTGAGCTCCTCGCCGTCCAGCGCGCCGGTCAGAGCCTCCACATTGGTGTAGCCCGCGTCATGCAGCACCTTGAGCGCGGAGGGATGTATGCCCTCGAGCAGCAAAAACTTGATCTTCGATTTATCCAGCGACGTCTTACCCATGATCCAGCCTCGATCCATCAAAACTCCATTACAGCGGTTTCGCAATTCCGTTACAGGATCTGGGTGCATCGCCCTTTCATGACGTGAGGAGGAGCAGCACCGGCGCCCCTGGCCCCACAACAAGCGCCGGGCGGGACAGAAGCGTGCATTTGTCGACTCAGCTGTAACAAATTACGACTTTCCGATTCGCTTCCTACAATCGCGATCATTCACGCGCTTCCAATTTCATAGTTGAAAGTACAGACCACTCAAGCTTTTTACAAGGATTTGCTGCCTATGCTGACCCTCTTGCGCCGCGCAGAAGATTTGCTGATTCAAGTTCTGCGTCTTGTCTTGCTCGCCTTTTCCATCTTTGTGCTGTTTGGCATGGGCCACTGGATCTGGGACCACTACAAGCCCAAGAAGCCCGATATCGCCACTGCCGGCGCAACGGCGCTGAACTGGAAGGATGCGCCCTACGACCTCAAGTACATGGAAGAAGAGACCGGCCGCGACATGAGCGTCCTCGGCAACGCCGTGCCCATGGAAAAGCGTCTGGCCGACCCTGCCCTGCGTCCGGACTTCCGCAAGGCCGACGGCCTGCTGCGTGGCTTCATCTACCGGGACACGGCTGCGCGCAAACGCGTAGAAACGGAAAGCAGCAGCCAGGGCCTGGATCCCATCCACCCCCTGCTCAAGGGCGATGCCCTGCCCTCGGCCGACGATGTCAACCGCCAGATCAAGATGCGCGAGGCACGTGAAAACTCCTGCTGCGACAAGGAGGCTGCCGACGCGGCCGCTGCCGAAGTGGATGCCGCCTGGACGGCTCGCCGCATCGCGCTGACCCGCGAGGACCGCATGGCCCGTGCCGCCGCAGATGCTGCAGCCGATGCGGCGATTGCGGCAGCCGCCGAGGCTGCGGGCGAAGACGCCATGCTGATGGATCCGGTGAACCTGGCCTCCGAAATCAACGACCGTGCCCAGGCCGCAGAGATGGAGCATGGCGAGGGCTCGTACGCAGCCTACATCAAGGGGCTGCCCGTGGCGCTGGAGAAGGTGCTGGGCAACGAAAGCCTGGCCAAGAAGCTGCAGCAGCAGTCCGCCCCGCAGATCGTCAACACCTTGCTGACCAACTACACGCTGTCGTTCGACCGCACGGCCGCCAAGCTGCGCGGCGACAACCCCGATGAGGAGAAGTGGGAGTTTCTGGGCATGGACACGGCGTTTGCCACGCTGCTGATTTCCTGCCTGGTGATGGTGATGATGGCGCTGGTGATGTTCCGCATGGAACGCCATCTGCGCGGCATCGGCGCGCAATCGGGTCAAAAGCCCTGATTTTCCGGCTCCGGCACAAAGGCCGGAGCTTGCGCTATGGTTTCGGGCCCGCCTCTGCTCTGTACAGTAGGCGGGCCCTTTTCTTTTCAGTTCAGCGATATCACCATGAGCACCACCCGTAGCAGTACCGTCCCCGTCCACGCGCAATTCATCGAGCGCATGTCGCCGCGCGCCTTTGTGCCTGAAGCACTGAGTGCGGCCCAGATGGAGCAGTTGGTGGAAGCCGCCCGCTGGGCGCCTTCGGCCAGCAACAAGCAGCCCTGGCACTTTGCCTACGCCCTGCGCGATGACGCGAACTGGCAGGCGTTCTCGCAGATCCCCAACGAAGCCAACCGCCGCTGGTGCCTGAATGGCGGCGCGCTGATCGTGCTGCTGTCGGACAGGCAGGCCTCGGCCGCCAAGCACAGCTTCGACACGGGCTGCGCCTGGGGCTATCTGGCGCTGCAGGCCCATGCCATGGGTCTGGCCACGCACGCCATGGGCGGCTTCTCGGCCGATGAAGCCCGCAAGGTGCTGAACCTGCCCGAGCACCTGGTACCCGAATGCGTGATCGCCGTGGGCCGCCGCGCCGATGCAGCCACTCTGCCTGACGATCTGCGCGAGCGCGAACTGCCGTCCGGCCGCAAGCCGCTGGCCGAAATGCTGAGTGCCGGAGCCGTTCAAGCCCCCGCAGCAGCCTGAAGCGGCGTCAATCCCGCCAAAGCTCCACAGCTCACCCTGTGGAGCTTTTTTTGACAGAATTGCTGCATTAATCAATACAACATTGCGGGAGCAGCTATCAATTTTGCGCCCTGCAGCCTGAGCCTATGTCCGTCATTCAAACAATGTGGCAGCGCCTGGGGCCGGTGGCCTCGCGCCCTTCGTGGAAAGAGCTGATCCGCGCCAGTATCGGCGCAGGTCTGGGTCTTGCGCTGGCCGGCATTCTGGTCGGGCTGGTCGAGCATTTCTTTCCCAACACCCTGTTCCTGTTCGCCCCGCTGGGCGCCACGGCCGTGCTGGTATTCGCCGTGCCCAGCAGCCCGCTGGCCCAGCCCTGGAACTGTGTCGTCGGCAACACCGTGCCCGCACTCTATACCTTGCTGCTGCTTTGGGCGTTCCCTATGCTGTCCCAGACCTCGCTGGCCGCGCTGGCCGTGGCAGGAGCCATTGCCCTGATGCTGCTGTTGCGCGCCCTGCACCCGCCGGGCGGCGCCGTTGCCTTGCTGACGGTACTGGCGGCGGCACAGATGGCTCCCCTTGGCTGGCATCTGCTGATTCCCATGGCCGTGCTCTCTGGTGTTCTTGCAGCAGTCGGCGTGCTCTACCATCGTGCCTGCGGCCGCCCCTACCTGCACCAGCCGCCTCAAGCGGCCAAGACCCAGCGCCCCACCACGCGCCTGGCGCTGAGCGAGCAGGATCTGGAACAACTGTTGCAGCGCTTCGAGCAAAGCTACAACCTGACACCCGAGGATCTGGGCGAGCTGCTGGCCGCCGCCGAGGAGGAGGCCATCAAGCGCCGGCTGTCCAGCGTCAACTGCGGCACCGTCATGTCCGCCAAGCTCCTGACCGTAAGCCCGCAGACTCCGCTCGAAGAGGTGGCCGAGCTGTTTCACCGCCATCTGATCAAAAGCCTTCCCGTGGTCGATGCGCAAGGTGAGCTGATTGGTCGCGTGCTGCGCGCCGACCTGTTCGACTGGCTCTGGCAGGACCACCGCGCACGCCAGCAGCAAAACCTCTGGCAGCGCCTGCGCAGCCGGCCATCCAAAGTGCAATCCGTAGCCCAGGAACTGATGCGCGCACCAGAGATGAGCGTGCAGGAAGACACCCCCATGGGCGATCTGCTGCACGAGCTGGCATCGCACAGCGTGCAGTTCATTGCCGTGCTGCGCGGCAAAACCCTGGTCGGGGTCATCACGCGCTCCGACGTCATTCGCACTTTGCTCTCCATCAATCAATAGCCATGCGGGCAAAGGCCCTCTTGCCTGGCACGGGCTGCTGGATAAACTATGGGCAGTACTGGTTTGATTGCCCGAAAAAGGAGTTGCTGCCATGGACGCCGTGTTCACCCCCAACCTCGACAAGCTGCGCAACATCGTGCAAAGCTTTGGCGCCAATTCCTTTACCGCGACACAGGTGGCCACGGAATACGAAGGCAGCACTGCCGGCAGCGAAATCACCAAGACCTTCGAAGAGCTGCTCGCCCACCACGCAACCGTGCTGGGCATTCAGTCCGTGCCGGGCCACTATGTGGTCTGGCGCGCAAACTGAGCCGCTGACAGGCCCCTTCATGCATGCCCACCTCGGTGGGTATTTTCTTTTTCATCCAGGGATCAACTGGGCTAAAGTGCGGCGCCATGTCGTTGATTCCTCTCCCCCTCTGGCTGCCGCTTTCCGTCGCGGCCTGCGTGCTGCTGGTACTGGCCGCCGTGGGCTGGCTGTGGCGCTCGGCCCTGCGCGTTCCGACGGGCAGCCGTGACGGCCGCAATATGCGCAGCATGGCCGCCATCGCCAGCGCAGGCCTGCTGCTATGGCTGGCCTATGGCTTGTTCAAGGGTTATGGGGCGCTGTGGCAAGCCGATGCGCTGATGCTCATGGCTCAGGCATCGCTGCTGGTGCAGATACCCTTGATCATCGCGGCAGTGGCCTGGATTGCGACCCTGCTGCTGGGCCGCGTCATGGCCATGCACAAGAACAGCCACAAAGACTGAAGGCGCGACACGTTCTCAGTGCGCGCGCGGTGCGGTCTGCGGCAGGTCCGCCCATAGCTTGCGCAGCTGCTGCAGCTCGGCATCGAAGCGCTGGTTGATGCGCTGCTTTTCCTCTTCCTGCTGCTTGATGAAGCGCTGCTGCTCGGCCTGAGAGTCCGTGTTGTCGTCCAGCTGGCGGCGCAGATTGGCCGGAGCCCTCTTCGGATCGTTCTGATAGAACTCCAGCTCGGTATTGAGCTTGCGGCGGCGTTCCCTGAGGTCGACCTGGCGCTGCTGGGCCACGCCGATCACATCGTTGACCTGGGCAATCGCCTCGGCTCTGGCGGCGTCATGCACGCCCTGATTGGGGAAGCGCGCCAGCATGGCTCGGTCACGCGAGCGCTCCTCGCGCAGGCGTTGCTGCTCGGCCTGATCCTGACGCCGCCTGGCCTCCAGCGCGCTGCGCTCCTGGTCGGTCAGCGTGGGGCCCACGCGGCGCAGCTCGACGCCCGTGTTGCCAAGCACACGCTGCTCGCGATCGACGCAGGAGGCAATAGGCCTGTCGGCCGTGATGCGCCGCCCATTGGCATCCGTGCAGGCGTAGATACCGCCGCTATTGGCTGGGGCCTGGGCTTGGGCCGGCATGGCCCCTGCCCAGACGATAGCTACCACATACAAACTCAGTTTTGCATGCAAGGCCTGCTTCATTTGCGTGTTTATTCCTTGTTTTCAACACCATAGCGCTGACGGTAGGCCAGCACGCGTTCATGATGCTCGCGGCCGGCATCCCCACCCTGCTGCTCGAGATAAAGCAACAAATCGGCCAGCTTGGCAATCGCACAGACCTGCATGCCCAGCTGATTGCGCACATATTGGACGGCGCTGTGCGGCACGTCCTGGCCATTCTCCGTCGCCATTTCCTGACGGTCCAGAGCGATGGCCACGGCGTGAGGCTCGGCACCGGCCGCCTTGATGATGGCAATCGACTCGCGCGCGGCCGTACCGGCCGACATCACATCGTCAATGATGAGCACGCGGCCCTTGAGGGGAGCGCCCACCAGAGTACCGCCTTCGCCGTGGTCCTTGGCTTCCTTGCGGTTGTAGGCAAAGGGTACGTTCTTGCCCTGGCGCGCCAGCTCCACCGCCACCGTGGCAGCCAGAGGAATGCCCTTGTAGGCAGGCCCGAAGACCATATCAAACTCCATGCCGCTGGCCAGAATGGCTTTTGCATAGAATTCGGACAGACGGGCCATCTTGGCGCCATCGTCAAACAGGCCGGCATTGAAGAAGTACGGGCTGATGCGCCCGGCCTTGGTCTTGAATTCGCCAAAACGCAGCACGCCCGCATCGACGGCAAACTGCACAAAATCCTGCGCCAGACGGTCTGCACCGCCCATTGGCTTCTCACTCACCACCATGGATTCATCCTTGTTCAAATTAACCAGCCTCAACCTCAACGGTATCCGCTCTGCCACGACCAAAGGCGCCGAAGCCTGGATCGAAGCCACTGCGCCGGATTGTATTTGCGTCCAGGAAATCAAGGCCCAGGCTTCGGATATGGCCGGGCGCTTCGAGGTGTTGGCCGGCATGAAGGGCTATTTCCACTTTGCCGAGAAGAAAGGCTACTCGGGCGTGGGCGTCTACACCCGCCACGAGCCCAGCGATGTGGTGGTGGGCTTCGATATCGACGAGTTCGACGCCGAAGGCCGCTATGTCGAAACCCGCTTCGACACGCCCGGCCGCAAGCTCTCCATCATCAGCGCCTACTTTCCCAGCGGCAGCTCGGGCGAGCTGCGCCAGGAAGCCAAGTTCCGCTTTCTGGCCAAGATGCACAGCCACTTGATGCACCTCAAGGCCGAGCGTGACTTCGTGCTCTGTGGCGACATCAATATCGCGCACCAGAAGGAAGACCTGAAGAACTGGCGCGGCAACCAGAAGAACAGCGGCTTCCTGCCCGAAGAGCGCGACTGGATGAGCAGGTTGTTGCACAAGACCGAGGCCAGCGGCGGTCTGGTCGACGTCTATCGTCAGCTTCAGCCCGACACCACGGATGCCTGCTACACATGGTGGAGCAATCGGGGCCAGGCCTATGCCAACAACGTGGGATGGCGACTGGACTACCATCTGGCAACACCAGCGATCGCGGCCCTGGCACGCACCGAGTCCATCTACAAGGGCGAGAAGTTCTCGGACCACGCGCCCATCACCATTGGCTACGACATGGCGATCTGAGGCGCTGTGCATAGGCATGCAAAGCAGCGAACGCATGCATGCTTGAGCACTTGCTTTAGCGCAAGGTGCAACAGTACAACCCATGCGAGCATGAGTTGTACTGAGCCGGCTGGACAGGTTTCCGAAAAAATGAAATGCGGAGCCTGGATGGCGACAACGCCACAGCGGCCTCCCGTTTCGCTTTTAGGAAAAGGAATAGCCAATGAAGAAGATCCTGACGACTCTGGCCCTGTGTGCAGTCGGTGCCCTGAGCGCACCCGCCATGGCGGCAGGCTGCGAAGCCATCGTTGAAAGCAACGACGCCATGCAGTTCAATGTCAAAAGCATCGATGTGCCCAAGTCCTGCAAGAAGTTCAGCGTGACTCTCAAGCATGTGGGCAAGATGCCCAAGACCGCCATGGGCCACAACATCGTGGTCAGCACTGCGGCTGATATGCAGCCCGTGATCACCGACGGCATGGCCGCCGGTGCAGGCGCCGACTATGTGAAGGCCGGCGACGCCCGCGTACTGGCGCACTCCAAGGTTATCGGCGGCGGCGAGACCAGCAAGTTCGATATCGACGTGGCCAAGCTCAAGGCGGGCACGGATTACGCCTTCTTCTGCAGCTTCCCCGGCCACTCTGCCCTCATGAAGGGTTCGCTCAAGCTGGGTTCCTGATCCCGAAATCCTATTTTTTAGTAGCTGCCAGCGCTTTTCCTCAAAGGTTTTCAGATATATAGATACCTTAAAACCTTGATAATCAAGCGCAATTAGCTTCTTAATCAATAGCAAATCTGGCTGACCCAAAGCGCCTGTGATGAAAGTCACCGGCGCTTTTTCATGGCTATTCCATCGCGGAGGTCAGCGGTCTGTTGCTCACCACATGCTTCATGACCAGCGTGGAGGTCATGCGCAGCACGCCGGGCAGCCGGGTCAGGTGCTCGTCATAGAGCCGCTGGTAGGCCGGCAGGTCGCGCACCACGACCTGCAGCAGATAGTCCGGGTCGCCAAACAGTCGCTGGGCCTGCACCACATTGTCGAGCCGGGCCACGGCGTCCTCGAACGCGGGAACGGATTTGCTGTCCTTGAGCGTGACAAAGACCAGCGACGAAAAATCCAGCCCCAGCGCCGCGGGGTCCAGCTCGGCGCGGTAGCCGCGAATCACGCCCGACTCCTCCAGCGCACGCACACGCCGGTGGCAGGGCGACAGGCTCAGGCCCACCTGCTCGGCCAGCTCGGTCACCGTGAGGCGGCCATTGTTTTCGAGCGCAGCAAGAATTTTTCGATCCAGCGAATTCACGGGGCAGTTTCTTCCAATTTCAAGCCGTTCAGCGGCGAATATTGAGAGCACATTCTCGCTCCTCTTCCATATTCTCTCGGCATCAACGCTTTTCGAGGGAATTTCGTGTCCTACGCCGCCTTGACCGCCTTCTGGGCCGTCTCCTTTCTTCTGGTGCTCACGCCCGGGGCCGACTGGGCCTATGTGATCTCGGCCGGTCTGCGCGGCAGGCGGCTGGTGCTGCCCGCCACGCTGGGCCTGGCCTGCGGTGCGCTGCTGGCCACGCTGGCCGTGGCTGCAGGCGTGGGCGCCCTGGTGGCACGCAACCCGGCCCTGCTGACCGCCTTGACGGCCACCGGAGCGCTGTACCTGGCCTGGATGGGCGTGGGCCTGTGGCGCAGCCCGGCCGCCATCAGCAGCGCCGCAGATGCCGACGCCGGCACGCGCTGGCACTGGACGGTCAAGGGAGCCAGCGTCAGCGGCCTCAACCCCAAGCAGCTGTTGCTGCTGCTGGCCTTGCTGCCGCAGTTTGTGCGGCCCGGCGACAGCTGGCCGGTGTTTGCGCAGATCATGGTGCTGGGCGCCGTCCATGCGGCCAGCTGTGCCGTGGTCTACTTCGGCGTGGGCTGGGGCTCGCAAAGCGTGCTGCGCTCGCGCCCCGCAGCAGCGCTTGCCGTCTCGCGCCTGTCGGGCACGCTGATGCTGTTGATTGCCGCTGTGCTGCTGGGCGAGATCGCCGTCCAGCATCTCTGAAAGAAAAGATGCCTGCAGCCGAAAACCGCAGGCATTTCAAGAACAGGCGTACGCTGCGCCCCGGCGAAGATGTAGTCCCCCGCCCGCATTGCGAAGCAAAGCGAGAGAGGCGCCCGGCGAGGAGAGAGCGCCTCAGGAGAGGCACCCCTTTCATCAGCTCTTCAGAGCCCCCAGCACCTCATCGAGCATCTTCTTGGCATCGCCGAACAGCATGCGGTTGTTGTCCTTGTAGAACAGCGGATTGTCCACGCCCGCATAGCCGGAGGCCATGGAGCGCTTCATCACGATGGAGGTCTTGGCCTTCCACACTTCCAGCACCGGCATGCCGGCGATGGGGCTCTCTGGATCGTCCTGAGCCGCGGGGTTCACGATATCGTTCGCGCCGATGACAATGGCCACATCGGTCTCGGGGAAGTCTTCGTTGATCTCGTCCATCTCCATCACGATGTCGTAAGGCACCTTGGCTTCGGCCAGCAGCACGTTCATGTGGCCGGGCATGCGTCCTGCCACTGGATGGATGGCAAAGCGCACAGCGACGCCTTTTTCGCGCAGGGTCCTGGTGATTTCGTTGACGGTGTGCTGGGCCTGGGCCACGGCCATGCCGTAGCCGGGCACGATGATGGCGCTCTTGGCTTCGCGCAGCATCTCGGCAGTTTCGGCGGCGCTGACGGGCGCCACTTCGCCCTGGGGCTCGGCAGCCGCAGCGGCACCGCCCTTCTTGGCCGGCGCCCCGGAGCCGAAGCCGCCCGCAATCACGCTGATGAAGTTGCGGTTCATGGCCTGGCACATGATGTAGCTCAGGATGGCGCCCGATGAGCCCACCAGCGCGCCGGTGACGATCAGCAGGTCATTGCCCAGCATGAAGCCGGTGGCCGCCGCCGCCCAGCCCGAGTAGCTGTTGAGCATGGACACCACCACGGGCATGTCGGCACCACCGATGGCCATGACCATGTGCACCCCGAACAGCAGCGCAATGGCGGTCATCACGACCAGGGGCAACATGCCGTCAGCCACGGTCTCGGCGTGCAGAAACTCGCGGCCGAACCAGATCACCACCAGCAGTGCCACCAGATTGAGCCAGTGGCGTGCGGGCAGCAGCAGCGGCTTGCCGCCTATCCTGCCGTTGAGCTTGCCGAAGGCGATCAGCGAGCCCGAGAAGGTGACGGCGCCGATCAGGATGCCTACGTAGATTTCCACCTCGTGAATGGCCTTTTCTGCGCCCGCGAGCTGGATGGAGGTATCGACATAGCTGGCAAAGCCCACCAGACAGGCCGCCAGGCCGACCAGGCTGTGCATGAGGGCGACCAGCTCGGGCATCTGGGTCATCTTGACGACCCTGGCCGCATACAGGCCGATACCGCCGCCGAGCACCAGCGCACCGACGATCCAGGCGATACCGCCGGCATCGACACGCGGGCCGAACACGGTGGCCAGCACGGCCAGCGCCATGCCGACCATGCCGAACAGATTGCCGCGGCGCGAGGTTTCGGGGTTCGACAGCCCACCGAGACTGAGGATGAACAGAATGGCAGCCCCCAGATAGGCTACCGTTGCGAGACTTTGGGACATGGTGTTTCTCTCTTGTGCTCGTTCTTCTTATTTGCGGAACATGGCCAGCATGCGACGTGTCACGGCAAAGCCGCCAAACATATTGACTGCAGTCAACACAAGTCCGGCAAAGGCCAGCCAGCGGATCAGTTCATCCGGGCGCCCCGTGCCTGCCGTGCCCGGCGGCGCGATCTGCACCAGAGCGCCGATGGCGATGATGCTGGAGATGGCGTTGGTCACGCTCATCAGCGGCGTGTGCAACGCAGGCGTCACATTCCACACCACCATGTAGCCGATGAAGCAGGCCAGCACGAACACCGTGAAGTGGCCCAGGAAGGCCGCCGGCGCATAGGCACCGATGAACCAGAAGGCCACGGCGGCAATCGCAAAAATTATGGCCAAGGTCTTTGCCGGCAGCGGGCCGGCAGCGCCATGGCCATGACCGCTTTTCTTCTGTTCCACCACAGCCGCAGCCGGTTTGGAGGCTGGCTTGGGCGCCTGGGCAATGGGCGGAGCAGGCCAGGTGATTTCGCCGTCCTTGACCACCGTCAGCCCGCGAATCGCATCGTCTTCCATATTCACCACGGCCACGCCATCCTTGGCCTTGCACAACTCTTCGGTCAGGCGCAGCAGGTTGGTCGCGTACAGCGTGGACGACTGCTTGGCCAGGCGCGATGCGAGGTCGGTGTAGCCGATGATGGTCACGCCGTGGCGCACCACGGCCTCATTGGGCACGGTCAGCTCGCAGTTGCCGCCCTGCTCGGCCGCCATGTCGACGATCACGCTGCCGGGCTTCATGCTCTGCACCATCTCGGCCGTGATGAGCTTGGGCGCGGGTTTGCCGGGGATCAGCGCCGTGGTGATGATGATGTCGGCATCCCTGGCCTGCTGGGCATACATCTGACGCTGCGCAGCCTGGAAGCCTTCGCTCATCACCTTGGCATAGCCGCCGCCGCCAGCTCCGTCCTCTTCGTAGTCAACCTTGACGAACTCGCCACCCAGCGATGTGACCTGGTCGGCCACTTCGGCGCGCGTGTCGTTGGCGCGCACGATGGCCCCCAGATTGGCGGCCGTGCCGATGGCCGACAGGCCGGCCACGCCAGCGCCAGCAATGAATACCTTGGCCGGGGGCACCTTGCCTGCCGCCGTGATCTGGCCGTTGAAATAGCGACCGAAGGCGTTGGCTGCCTCGATCACGGCGCGGTAACCCGAAACACCGGCCATGGAGGTCAGTGCATCCATCTTCTGCGCGCGGCTCAATGTCCGGGGCAGCGAGTCGATCGCCAGCACCGTCACCTTCTTGGCGGCCAGTTGCTGCATCAGATCGGGGTTCTGAGCGGGCCAGAGAAAGTCAATCAGGATCTGGCCTTCGCGCATCGAAGCGACTTCTTGCTGGGTGGGCGGGCGCACCTTGAAGATGATGTCGGCAGCGGCCCAGAGCGCAGCAGCGTTGGGCAGCACCTCGGCACCCACTGCGCGATAAGCCTCATCGCTGAAGTTGGCGGCATCGCCGGCACCCGATTCGATGGCGACCGAAAAGCCCAGCTTGATGAGCTTTTCGACCACATCGGGCACGGAGGCCACGCGCTTTTCCAACGGAAAGGTTTCCCGTGGGATGCCGATGCGTTGGACGTCACCACGTTGGACGTCACTACGTTGGGCGCCAGAGCGCTGGACGTCGGTCGGCGGGTTGGAAGAGGTAGACATGCAGAGTCTCCTGGAGTTTAAAAACGGTTTTCCTCCAGACCGCCCCATCTCCTGCCATTCCTGCCCGTGGGAGGAACTTGTATTGCATGGGCATTGGCACGGCCTGAACGATCTTGAAACTGTGTCGGGCCGCTTCCCATGAAGCGACTGCCCGCTGCCTTGCAGCACAAATACGTTTTAGCAGCCCGCACCAAAATGGGGCACTCGCATCCATGCTAGCTCATATGAGGGATGACGCCAGAATCTGAGCGGGCATTTTTGATGCGCGTGTCATGCCGTGTCATGCTTGCGGGGTTCGCTGACCGCGAGACTACGCAAACGCCCGAAAAATACAAGTCACCCATGTTGCAATATCACACTGTCCCCGTCACCGCCTTCCAACAGAACTGCTCTCTCGTCTGGTGCGACCAGACCATGGATGCGGCCGTCATCGACCCTGGCGGAGATATCGAGCAGATCGAGTGGGAGGTGGAGCGCCTGGGCCTGAATCTCAAGGCCATCTGGATCACCCACGCCCATATCGACCACGCGGGCGGCACCAGCGAGCTGGCGGCCAAGCACGAGCTGCCCATCATCGGCCCGCATGAGGGCGACCAGTTCTGGATCGACGGTCTGCCTCAACAGGGCGCCATGTTCGGCTTTCCCCACTCCGAGCCTTTTGTGCCCTCACGCTGGCTGCATGATGGCGATACGGTGAGCATCGGCCAGGAAACGCTGAACGTGCGCCACTGCCCAGGTCACACGCCCGGCCATGTGGTGTTCCACTCACCGCAGATCGACCGCGCCTTTGTCGGCGATGTGCTGTTTGCGGGCAGCATAGGCCGCACGGACTTCCCGCAGGGCAACCATCAGCAGCTCATCGACTCCATCGTGCAGCGCCTGTGGCCCATGGGCGATCAGACGATCTTCATCCCCGGGCACGGCCCGGAAAGCAGCTTCGGCCGCGAGCGCAAGCTGAACCCCTATGTCAGCGGGACCTGAATCCTGACGGCCGAGGCTTGCGGAATCAGGTCTTCCGTAGCAGCATGCGCCTGTCACGCCTTGTGACATCACATCACTGGAGGGAGTTCGTATGCGCAATTTATGGAAGATTTGCCTGGCTTCAGCCCTGGTCAGCAGCTCATGGGCGAGCCTTGCCCAGGCACCGGCGGCGGCTCCTGCTGCGCCGGCCGCCAAAACAGCCCCCATGCCCGCCAAGCCGGCGGCAGAACCGGCAGCAAAGGCTGCGCCGGCCCCTGCTGCTGCCAAGGCGGACATGCAGACCTTTGTCTGCAAGGATGGCTCCACCATGAGCGCTGCGTCCTCCAAGGGAGCTTGCTCGGGCCGCAAGGGCATTGATCAGGATGCCACGGCCAAGGCTGCTGCAGGCGCAAAGCCTGCCAAGACTGCAGCACCAGGCGGCGGTGCAGGCAAGGTCTGGGCCAATGAGGACAGCAAGATCTATCACTGCCCCGGCACCCGTTTCTACGGCACGACCAAGAACGGCAAGTACATGAGCGAAGCCGATGCCAAGGCCGCCGGCATGCACGGCGCCAACAACAAGACCTGCAACTGACCTGCAGCCTTCAAGCATCGCGCTGACCTGCGGTTGCAGGCAGCGCGTTTTTTCATGTAAGACACGCTGAAACGATTGCTCATCAAGCGCAAGCAGCTATCAATTCAAAAGGACAATCGCGGTAATGAACTGGTTGGTCGGACTGGGTATCTTGTTGGTGGCAGCCTTGCTGCTATGGGCTTTTTCGGCGCTGTTCATCAGCATGCTCGCCGGCCTGGCGGTCAGAGCCCTGCTCTGGCAGCCGCTGCGCTGGTGGCGCCACAGGCAGTTGCGGCGCGAGCTGGAACAGAACCCGGCTCTCGATATCCAGCAGCAGGCCCCTTGCGCCCTGTTTTATCTGCTGTCCGCAGCCGTGACCCTGCTGGGATGCGCTGCCGCACTGGCCACCCTGATTCATCTGCCCGATAGCCTTTATTCGCCCGAGCAGCTTTCTTTGATCTGTGGTCTGGTGTTTGCCATCAGTCTTGCCACCCTCATCAAGCTGAGCGGCAATCTCGTCAGCCTGGGTGAGGAGGCCGCTGCCGCTGCCGAGATCAGGGCGGCCTGGTCGCTAGGGGCGGGCATTGTGCCCATGCTCTGCCTGATCACCCTGATTTTCTTCGTACCGCATACGGCGGGCTGGATGGTCTGGCGCGAGCAATGGCGCGGCTATGACAGCACGCGGCTGCGCATCCCCCTGAAGCACAACGATGCCGAGCACCAGCAGGCCTTGTTGCAGTTGGTCCGCCCGATACTGGAGCAAGGCAGCCGCATCCTGAGTCACCGTGCCCGCTCGCGCAGCGGCAGCAGCTATACCCTGAGCGCCGCCCTGCCCGCACGCTATCGTTTTCATGAGGATGCGCTGGAGCTGCAACTGGCGGGCCTGATGCCGTATGAGCAGCTCAACATGCATCTGCAGGCCCTGATTTCCGTGGTGGAAGGAGAGGCCAGCAGCCTGCCACTGGCCTATGCCCAATGCCAGCCCTCCCCCGACTGGTTGGGCAGACAGCGCTTTTTCGGGCGTGGCCAGCAAGCCATGCAATCGCTGCGCGAATGCGTGCGCACTCGCCAATCCGAGCTGACGACCGCTCTTCCCTTGCTACGGGGCAACCTGCAGGAGGTGCAAATGGGCTGGAATCGCTTTCGCCCCTGGCCGGCTCTGCCGCGCTGGCAGGCTGCTGCCTTGCCGGAAGATGAAGATGAGCTGCAGCGGCTCGATACTCTGCGCTAAGAACCACTGAGCGGCAACACATCCAGCCACTGGCCAGGCTCCAGCCCTTCAATCGAATAAGGCCCCACGGCCATGCGCACCAGCCTCAGCGTGGGGTGGCCGACGGCTGCCGTCATGCGGCGCACCTGGCGGTTCCTGCCCTCGCGGATGATGAGCTCGATCCAGCAATCGGGAATGTTCTGGCGCACGCGAATCGGCGGGTTGCGCGGCCACATGCCGGGCTGGGGGTCTATCAGGCGGGCCTTCGCGGGCAGGGTCTTGCCGTCGCTCAACTCCACGCCCTCGCGCAGGCGCTGCAGCGCCGTCTCGTCCGGCACCCCTTCGACCTGCACCCAGTAGGTCTTCTCCATCTTGTGGCGCGGGTCGGCAATGCGGGCCTGCAACTGGCCGTCATTGGTCAGCAGCAGCAGGCCTTCGCTGTCGGCATCGAGCCGGCCCGCCACATAGACACCGGGCACATCGATCCAGTCCTTAAGGCCCTGCCACTTGCCCTCGGGCGTGAACTGGCTGAGCACTCCATAGGGCTTGTGAAAGCACAGCAGACGTGTGACCTCAGGCCGGGGCGCGGGCTGGCGCACCACGGTGCTGCGGCGCAAGTTGCTGGAGCGATTGGAAGAGAACGGGCGGGGCATGGCGACGAGCTTAGCAACAAAGGCCAGGGCTGACATCAAGCATCAGAATGCCTTGTATCGCTTACTGGACATAGGAATACAGCTATTAGTTTTGAAAATCCGGGAACGCAGCACCGAGGAGCGGCTGTGGATACACCTCACGCACGCAGTTGAGCCAGGCCTGGGCCGCACGCGACAGATAGCCGGGCCGCCACATCAGCGCCACATCCCAGGGGATCTCGGGCTCCACCAGGGGGCGGCTGGCCACGCGCTGCGGGTCATAGCGGGCGATGACATGCTCGAACATCACGGCCACGCCCACCCGGGCCGCGACCAGATGGCCTATGAAATCCCAGTAGCGCGTCTGCAGCTTGACCTGTGGCGTGAAGCCCGCTGCCTCGCATTGCTGCAGCACATGCTCGTGCAGCGCAAAGTCCGAGGTGTAGAGCACAAACGGCAGGTCGCGCAGATCGCTCCAGCGCATGGGCTGACCTGGGTCCGACACCTGCTGGGCAGGCAGCACCACACGCGTCTTCTGGCGCGCCACGGTGTAGCGCTCCAGCGCCGGATCGGGGGCCGCGAACAGGCCCAGCGCCATGTCCAGTTTGCCTTCCTGGATCAGCTGGTACTGGGCACGCGCCCCCTGCTCGTTGACCTGCAGGTTCACACCCGGATAGCGCTGCTGGAACAGCGCAATCACCGGCGCCATGTAATGGCCCGTGGTGGGCATGATGCCAAGGGACAGCTCGCCGCGCGTGATGTGATCCACCTCGGCCACCTGTCGGCGCAGCAGCTGGGCCTGCTCCAGAATCTCCAGTCCGCGGTCATAGACCACCTGACCTGCGTCGGTCAGCTGCACGCCCCGGCCTTCGCGCAGCAACAGGCGACCACCGAATTCGTCCTCCAGCGCCTTGACCATCTTGCTGATGGTGGGCTGGGTCACATGCAGGGTTTCGGCCGCGCGGGTGAAGCCGTTCTGGCGCACGACCTCAATGAAGTAACGCAGGGCACGCAAGTCCATGACAATTCCTTTTACGCATGGAAAAAATGAAAATAAGTCATTTTATGAATATAGGTGAAAACCCTAGAATTTCACCCATGTCACAGATTACGGAAGCTGTCGCTCCTCGCGCCCAGGGCGACAGCCATTCTTTTGCCCAGACACTCTGGCAACTGCTCAAGGCCGTGCTGCAAGTGTGCCTGCTCAGCGCCATCTGGATTGCCATGGATGTGCTGCGCCAGCATTTCGGCTGGAGCATGCCGGCCGGTCTGATCGGTTTCGGCCTGCTGGCCGTGGGCCTTTTTTCGGGCCTGGTCAAAGCACGCTGGCTGCAAGGCGGCACCAACTGGCTGCTGGCAGAGATGCTGCTGTTCTTCGTGCCCGCCATGCTGGTGGTCACCGAATACCCCGATCTGATCCGCCACCAGGGCTTGCGCATTCTGGCCGTCATCGTGGCCAGCACAGCCTGCGTGATGGCTGTGACCGCGCTGGCGGTCGATCGTGTCTATCGCTTCGAGTTGTGGCTGGCAAGGCGCAAGTCCAGCCGCGATGCCGCTGCCCTGAACGAGGACTAAGCCATGCTGTCGAATGAAGTCATCGGCCTGCTGTCGCTGCTGGCCACCGTGGCCTGTTACGGGGTCAACAAGCGCCTGTATCGCAAGCATCCCCACCCGCTGCTGATGCCCATAGTCGCCACCCCCATGGTGCTGATCGGTCTGTCGCTGCTGACCCATGTCAGCTACCCGCAGTACATTGCCCAGACCCACTGGCTGGTCTGGCTGCTGGGCCCCACTACGGTGGCATTTGCTCTGCCTCTGTACGAGAACCGCAAGCTGCTGCGCAAGCACTGGATGTCGATAGCCACCGGCGTGGTCGTGGCCAGCCTGGTCTCCATCTCCACCACCATTGCGTTTGCCGATATGTTCGGCCTGTCCGAGGCGCTGCAAAAAGGCCTGGCCGTGCGCAGCATCACGACACCGTTTGCAATCGAGGCCGAGAAAGTGCTGGGCGGCCCCACCGATCTGGCGGCGCTGTTCGTGCTGCTGACCGGTGTCAGTGCCATGCTGCTGGGCGAGACCGTGCTGCGTGTGCTGCCCCGCATCCGCAGCAAGCTGGCCACGGGCGCCAGCTGGGGCGGAGCCGCCCATGGCAGCGGAGTGGCCCGCGCGCGCCAGGCCGGCGAGGTGCAGGCCGTGATGGCATCGCTGGTGATGATGATTGCTGGCGCCGTGAACGTGCTGGCAGCTCCCTGGGTACGTGTGATCTTCTTCTGAAGCCATAGCTTGCAACGCAGACGTTGCAGGCGCTGCGGCACCATCAAAAAGCCGGGCACAAGGCCCGGCAAGGAGAAGCAGCAAACCGGAGAGTCCTTCAGGGCCGCGCTCAGGCCAGCGTATAGGCCGTCTTCACCGTGGTGTAGAACTCCTGGGCATGGCGGCCCTGCTCGCGCGGGCCGTAGCTGCTGCCCTTGCGACCGCCAAACGGCACGTGGTAGTCCACCCCCGCCGTAGGCAGGTTGACCATGACCATGCCGGCCTGGCTGTGGCGCTTGAAGTGGGTGGCGTACTTGAGGCTGGTTGTGGCAATGCCGGCCGACAGGCCGAACGGCGTGTCGTTGGACATGGCCAGGGCCTCTTCGTAGTCCTTGACGCGGATCACGCTGGCCACGGGGCCGAAGACTTCTTCGCGGTTGATGCGCATGCCGGCTTCGGTGTCCACGAACAGCGTGGGCGCCATGTAGAAGCCGTCCTTGCCGCTGCCCGTGTGGCAGGCGACGCGGATGCCGCCAGCGGCCAGGCGCGCGCCTTCGGCCTTGGCGATTTCCACATAGCTCAGATCCTGCTCCAGCTGGGCCTGGCTGACCACGGGCCCCATGTCGGTGCCGGCGGCGCGTGCATCGCCGACCTTGATGCGCGCCATGCGCGCCTGCAGGGCTTCGATGAAGGCCGGGTAGATCTTGTCGGTGACGATGAGGCGACTCGATGCCGTGCAGCGCTGGCCGGTGGAGTAGAAGCCGCTCTGGGCCGACAGCTCCACGGCCTGGGCGAGGTCGGCATCGTCCAGCACGATCTGGGGGTTCTTGCCGCCCATCTCCAGCTGCACCTTCTTGCCGCTTTTGACGCAGGCTTCGGCAATGCCGCGGCCCACGCCCGTCGAACCCGTGAAGCTGATGGCCGCCACATCGGCATGATTCACCAGGGCTTCGCCGATCACGCGGCCCGGGCCCATGACCAGGTTGAACACGCCGGCGGGGATGCCCGAGCGGTGGATGATGTCGGCCAGGGCCCAGGCGCTGCCGGGCACCAGATCGGCGGGCTTCAGGACCACGCAGTTGCCAAAAGCCAGGGCCGGAGCGATCTTCCAGGCCGGGATGGCGATGGGGAAGTTCCAGGGCGTGATCAGGCCGACCACGCCGATGGGCTCGCGCGTGATCTCCACACCGATGCCGGGGCGCACCGAAGGCACGGTCTCGCCAGTGAGGCGCAGGCACTCGCCGGCAAAGAACTTGAAGATCTGACCGGCGCGGCCGACTTCGCCAATGGCTTCGGGCAGGGTCTTGCCTTCTTCGCGGGCCAGCAGCTCGCCGAGTTCGGCCTTGCGCGCCAGGATTTCCGTACCGATCTTGTCCAGGGCATCGGAGCGCGCCTGGATGCCCGAGGTGGACCAGGCCGGAAACGCGGCCGCGGCGGCGGCCACGGCGGCCTGCACATCGGATGCACCGCCCTGGGCGTACTCGCCGATCACATCTGACAGGTCGCTGGGGTTGGTGTTGGTGCTGTAGCTGATGGCGGCCGTCCATTGGCCGTTGATGAGGTTGTCGTAGCGGGACATGGGGTACTCCGTAAGAAAAAGAGCTGACTGAAGAGGGCTGCGATAAGGGCGAGGCCTGCGCAACTGGCGCGGCCCAAAACGAGGGACACCGAGGAAGGGCCTAAGCCGGCCGCGCCGCCCCGCACCGAGGGTGTCGCCCCCCTCCCTCGCGAAGCGAGTAGAGAGGCGCCGTGCCACGGGGGGAAGGCGCGTAGCGCCTCAGGGGGTGCTCTACCTCACCATGCAGGGCCGCTTGTTGTCGAACTTCCAGCCGGGAATCAGGTGCTGCATGGCAATGGCGTCGTCACGCGCGCCCAGGCCGTGTTCCAGGTACAGGGCGTTGGCGCGCTGCAGCGCGGCGCGGTCCACGGTCACGCCCAGGCCTGGGGTCTTGGGTACTTCCACAAAACCGCTCTTGATCTGCAGCGGGTTCTGCGTGAGGTACTGGCCGTCCTGCCAGATCCAGTGCGTGTCGATGGCCGTGACCTTGCCGGGGACGGCGGCGGCCACGTGGGTGAACATGGCCAGCGAGATGTCGAAGTGGTTGTTGGAGTGCGAACCCCAGGTCAGCCCCCAGTCGCGGCAGGTCTGGCCCACGCGCACCGAGCCGGCCATGGTCCAGAAATGGGGGTCGGCCAGGGGGATGTCCACGGACTGCAGCGACAGGGCGTGCACCATCTGGCGCCAGTCGGTGGCGACCATGTTGGTGGCCGTGGGCAGCCCCGTGGCACGGCGGAACTCGGCCATGACTTCGCGGCCCGAGAAGCCTCCTTCGGCGCCGCAGGGGTCTTCGGCATAGGCCAGCACACCGCGCATGTCGCGCATCAGGCGGATGGCGTCCTTGAGCAGCCAGCCGCCGTTGGGGTCCAGGGTGACGCGGGCGTCGGGGAAGCGTTTCGCCAGGGCTGTCACGGCCTCGACCTCCTGCTCGCCGGCCAGCACGCCGCCCTTGAGCTTGAAGTCGTTGAAACCGTAGCGCGCGTAGGCGGCTTCGGCCTGGCGCACGATGGTCTCGGGCGTCATGGCCGTCATGTGGCGCACCTGGGTCCAGTCATCCGTGCCCAGCTTGTCTTCGCCGGCCTTGACGTAGTCCATGCCGGTCTTGTCGCTGGGGCCCACGAAGAACAGGTAACCCAGCATTTCCACGCGATCGCGCTGCTGGCCTTCGCCCAGCAGGGCGGCCACGGGCACGCCCAGGTGCTGACCCATCAGATCCAGCAGGGCGGATTCGATGGCGGTCACGGCGTGCACGCCGATGCGCAGATCAAAGGTCTGCAGGCCGCGGCCGCCGGTGTCACGGCCGTCGAGGGATTTCTGCACCTCTTGCAGCAGCTGCAGGTGTTGGCCGATGGAGCGGCCAATCAACACCTGCTTGCTGTCCTCCAGCGCCTGGCGAATGCCTTCGCCGCCCGGCACCTCGCCCACCCCCGTGTGGCCCGCGCTGTCGTGCAGCAGCACGATGTTGCGGGTGAAGTAAGGCGCATGGGCGCCACTGAGATTCATGAGCATGCCGTCGCGGCCAGCGACGGGAATGACTTCGATGGCGGTGATGGTCGGGGTAGTGGACATAGAAAGGCTCTTCAACAGACGCGGAGAAAAAAGGGGATCACAGGGCGATCACTGCGCAGCAGACCAGGGCACTTCTGCCGCAGGCCGGCCCGTGGCGATGAACTGCTGCAGATTCAGCAGAACCAGGTCGGCCATGGCGCTGCGGGTTTCGTGGGTACCGCTGGCGATGTGGGGGGCCAGCACCACGTTGTCCAGGGCCAGCAGGGCGGGCAGAGGGCGGGGCTCGTCCTCGAACACGTCCAGGCCGGCGCCGGCGATGCGCTTGCTCTCCAGGGCATCGGCCAGGGCGGCTTCGTCGACCACGCTGCCACGTGCCACATTGACCAGAAAGCCCTGCGGACCCAGAGCAGCCAGCACCTCGGCGTTCACCAGGTGGCGTGTGCCTTCGCCGCCGGCGGCAGTGATGACCAGGATGTCGGCCCAGCGCGCCAGCTCCAGCAGCGAAGGCAGGTACTGGTGGAGCGAGCCTTCAACGGGGCGGCGGTTGTGGTAGGCCACTTCCATGTCGAAGCCCGAGGCGCGGCGCGCCACGGCGCTGCCGATGCGGCCCATGCCGAAGATGCCCAGGCGCTTGCCGCTGGCGCGCGTGCGGATGCCGAAGCGGCCCTGGCTCCAGTCGCCGCGACGCACGAAACGGTCGGATTCGCTGAGGCCACGCGTGGCGTCCAGCAGCAGGGCAAAAGCCAGGTCGGCCACACAATCGTCGAGAACGCCGGGCGTATAGCCCACACGCGCACCGCGGCGCAGCAGGGCGTCCTTGTCCAGGGCATCGAAGCCCACGCCGAAGCAGCTCACGAACTTGAGATTGGGCAGAGCATCGACCACGTCCGCAGGCAGGCCCATGGCGACCGATGTGACCGCATATTCGAACTGTCCGCCATGCTCGGCAAGAAAGCGCCCGGGATCGGGCTGCTCGGAGAGGATGCTCACCTCGTAGGCCTGAGCCAGTTCGGCATCAAGCTGGGTCAGCGGCATCTTGCCGTATTGAAGAACGCGTGGTCGGGTGGTCGCCATGCCGGGAATTCCTTGGAATTTGCGGGGGTCTGAAGCCCCTGTGGAAAGGGCCTGCCGGATGGCAGGCCTGCTGAGTTGGCCCGAGGCCAACCCACATTTCTATCTCAGTTGCCCACCGTGCTCTGTGTAAAAAAGGCCGTTCGAAACTGGCGCGGCCAGAGATCAGGGACACCGAGGAAGGGCCGCCCCGCACCAAGGGTGTCGCCGGTTGCCCGGACGCCCCCCTCCCGCGAAGCGAGAGAGGGCGCCGTGCACACGGTGGAAGGCGCGAAGCGACTCAAGGGGTGCTTCATGTCAATCAGCAGTGATTTTTCGGGTCTCGATCAGTCGCTTCCAGCGCTCGTTCTCCTGTGCCTGAAAACGCGTGAATTCTTCGGGCGTGTTGCCCACGATTTCCAGTCCCTGCTCCACAAAGCGCTTGCGGATTTCGGGCTGCTGCACGGCGACAATGGCGGCCTTGGCCAGTCTGGCCTTGACATCGGCCGGCAGGCCCTTGGGTGCGGCCATGCCTTGCCAGGAGTAGACCTCGGCCCCCTTGACGCCGGACTCGGCCAGTGTGGGAACGTCGGGCAGCACGGGCGAGCGCTGGCTGCCGGTCACGGCAATGGCGCGCAGCTTGCCGCTACGCAGATGAGGTAGCACGGCGTTGACGTTCTGGAAGGAAAAATCCACCTGCCCACCCAGCAGATCGGTGATGGCCGGTGCTCCGCCCTTGTAGGGCACATGCACGGCTTCGGTGCCCGTTTGCTGCCAGAACAGCTCGGCCGACAAATGATCCGAAGAGCCATTGCCGGAGCTTGCAAAACTGATCTTGCCGGGATTGGCCTTGAGCGCGGCAATCACCTCGCTCACGCTGCGGGCCTTTTGTGTCGGGCTGGCAACGAGCACATTGGGAGCCTGCACGGGGATGGTGATGTAGTCGAAATCCTTGCTGGCGTCATAAGGCACGTTCTTCACCATATGAGGGGTCACCACAAAAGGGCCCAGCGAAGCCACCAGCAAGGTGTAGCCATCGGCTGCGGCGCGCTTGACGGCTCCCGCACCGATGGTGCCCGTGGCTCCAGGACGGTTTTCCACGACAAAGGGCTTGCCCAGTTGCTCGGCCATGCTCAGGGCCACCGCACGCGCCACTGTGTCGGTGGAGCCGCCAGCCGGGAACGGCACGATGATGTTCACGGGCTTGTCGGGAAAGTTGCCGGCCGCCTGGGCGGCCAGGGCCAGGGTGGCGCCCAGCGTGATCAGTATCTTTTTCATGCGTTGTCTCCTGAAGACGCGGGGTCCGGTTCTTGGCCTGACCCCTGCATCGGGTCTTACTGGGGGCCGAGCTTGTCGATCAGGACCTTGAGTTCTTCCATCTCGGCAGGCTTGAGGTCGGTCAGGGGAGCGCGCACGGGACCGGCATCGTGGCCGACCAGCTTGGCGCCGGCCTTGATGATGCTCACGCCGTAGCCTTCGACACGGTTGCGGATCTTCAGGTAGGGCATGAAGAACTCCTTGAGCAGCTTGTGCTGCGTGGCCTGGTCATCGGTGCGCACGGCTTCGTAGAACGCCATCGCCGTCCTGGGGATGAAGTTGAAGACTGCAGAGGAATACACGGGCGTGCCCAGAGCCTTGTAGGCGGCCGCGTAGACCTCGGCCGTGGGCAGGCCGCCCAGATAGGCGAAGCGATCACCCATCTTCATGAAGATGGAGGACATGGTCTCGATATTGCCCAGACCGTCCTTGAAGCCCACCAGGTTGGGGCAGCGTTCGGCCAGGATGGCCAGGGATTCAGGCGTGAAGCGAGAGCGGTCGCGGTTGTAGACGATGACGCCGAACTTCACGCTCCTGCAGACCTGCTCCACATGGGCGATCAGGCCTTCCTGGCCGGCTTCGGTCAGGTAATGAGGCATCAGCAAAATGCCGTGGGCACCCAGTCGTTCAGCCTCCTGGGCATGGGCGATGGCATTGCGGGTGGGACCGCCGGCGCCGGCGATGATGGGCACCTTGCCACAGCAGGTATCCACGGCGGTCTTGATGATCTGGCCGTATTCCTCGCCATACAGCGAGAAGTATTCGCCCGTGCCACCGGCGGCGAACAGGGCACTGGCACCATAGGGAGCCAGCCATTCAAGGCGCGCGGCATAACCCTTGGCATTGAAGTTGCCCTGGGCATCGAAGTCCGTCACGGGGAAGGACAGCAGGCCGGAACTCATCACGTCTTTGAGGTCTTGGGGTGTCATGGTAATCCTTGAATAGAGGGAGCAAAAAAGATCTGGCAGCTCAATCCAGCTGCAGTTGGGCGGCTTGCACCACGGCGCGCCAGCGCGCGCGTTCGGCGTTGAAGAACTTGTCGGTTTCGGCGGGCGTCATCGTGACGACCTCGGCCCCCTGACCGGTCAGCCGGGAGCGGACCTCGGTGGAGCGGATGGCAGCGAGCAGCACCTGGTTCACACGCTGCACCACGGCTTCAGGCGTCTTGGCGGGCAGCACCACACCCTGCCAGGTGCCCGAGGCAAAACCCTGTGCGCCCTGCTCTGCCAGCGTCGGCACATCGGCAATCAGTGGCATGCGGGTGTTCTTGGAAATGCCCAGCAGCTTGAGCTTGCCGCTTTGCACATGCGGATAGGTGGCCAGCATGCCGTTCATCAGCACCTGAGTCTGGCCTGCCACCGTGTCCTGCACCGACTGCACGCCGCCCTTGTAGGGCACATACACCCATTTGGCGCCGGTGATGCGGGCCAGCTCCACGCCGGCCAGATGGGGAGCACTGCCCGATGCGGTGACGGCAAAGTTCAGGTCCTGCTTCTTGGACAGCTCCACCAGCTCCTTGAGATTGCTGGCTTGGACGGAGGGGTGCACCACCAGCATATGGGGCGAATAGGCCAGCATGGCCGCACCGCGCAGAGCCTTGGAAGGATCGAAGCTGAGCTTGGTATAGATCGAGGGAGAGATGGCCAGTGCACCGAGATCGCAGAGCAGCCAGGTATAGCCATCGGCGGGTGCACGTGCGACGAATTCAGCGCCCAGATTGCCATTGGCACCGGGCTTGTTGTCGATCACCACGGTCTGCTTGAGCTCCTGGGAAATCAGCTGCCCGATGGAGCGCGCAATGATGTCGGAGCTGCCGCCGGGAGGGTAGGGAACGACCAGGCGGATGGGCTTGCTCGGCCAGGCATCGGCAGCCAGCAATGTGGACGACAGCAAACCGCCTGCCGCCAGGGCCAGCAGAGAGCGCAGAAAGTGCGAGCGTCGGACCATGGTGAAATGTCTCCTTGTTGTGGTCAGTCATCATACAACTAGGTTTTTTTGAACACCAAGAGATTTTTTCTAAGGGTAAGCACGGGCCACCGCTGTTGAACAGACTTCAGCGCGTGCCACTTTCATCCATTAAATGCGCTTCAAGCTCAATACCGAAAAGCGCTTCAAGCTATTATTTTTAAAGCACCTTCATATGTTTGGCGCAGCGGGGTCACAGCGACCGCCGCATGCCGCGGGCAGTCCGCCGCGCTTTGCTGCGGTCAGGCTCTTCCATCAAGCGCCCGCCCAGGCGGGCTCAGGACTCGGCGCTCAGGCTCAGGCGCTGGGCCAGGCGCAAACGCTCCCGCGAGTTGGTCAGATGGATGCGCATGGCGGCGCGGGCCGAATCGGCATCCTGGCGCGCGATGGCGGCATAGATCTCCTCGTGCTCACGGTTCACACGACGCAGATAGTCGGGGTCGCGTGCCGGCGTATGCATGGAGGCGATGCGATTGCGCGGAATCAGCAGCGTTCCGAAGTGCTGCAGGATATCCTGGAAATACCGGTTGCCAGTGGCCTGCGCGATGCTCAGATGAAAGGCCAGATCATGCTCGACAGTGTCATGCCCCAGGGCGAAATGATGTTCGAACTCCTGTAGAGCCTCGCTCATGACCTGCAGATGGGCTTCGCTGCGGCGCTGGGCTGCCAGACCGGCCGCCTCGGTTTCCAGACTGATGCGCAGCTCCAGCACGGCCAGCACGTCGACGGACTCGCTCAGCTCGCGCGCGCTGAGCATGGGGCTTGCGCTCTGGCGCGCCGGCAGCACGAAAGTGCCTATGCCGTGGCGGGTCTCGACCAGCCCAGCAGCCTGCAATTTGGACAGCGCCTCGCGCACCACGGTGCGGCTGACGTCGTAGCTGCGCACGAGTTCGGACTCGGTGGGCAGCTTGTCGCCCTCATGCAGCAGGCCCTGGCGGATCTTGTGCTCGAACTCCTCGGACAACAGATTCGCCAGACTGCGGCTGCCCTTGCTGGTTTTGCTGCGCAGCGCGTACCCCTCCGTCAGCGGCAAAGACGGGGTCGATTGGGGTAATTCCGATGTCTGGGTACTCATGAGCCTGATGATAATGGCTTTCAGTTGTACGACAACATACCACAAAGACTCCCTATTTCAACATCGGCCCGCAGCTCCTGCGCCGCACCAGTCATCTCAAGATGAGCACTTCTCACCAGATCCGCCACATCCGCATCACGCCGATTGCCTTCCGTGATCCGCCGCTGCTCAACGCCGCCGGCATTCACGAGCCCTGGGCGTTGCGCTCCATCATCGAGATCGAGACTGCTTCCGGCCTGGTCGGCATCAACGAGAGCTATGGCGACCAGCCCATGCTGGACGCTCTGGCCAGGGCCGCACCGGCCCTGGTCGGGCTTTCGCCCTGGGCGCTCAATGAAATGGAGGCCCGTGTCGCTGCCCTGGTCACCCCGCCCAAGCTCACGGCCTCGGAATTTCTGGGTCAGCAGGTCTCGCTGGCCCCTGGCACCCATGTCTCCAAGACCGTGGCCAAGGTGGTCAGCGCCTTCGAGGTCGCCATGCTGGACCTGCAGGGCCAGATGGCCCGGGCACCTATCGTCGACCTGCTGGGCGGACCCGCACGCGACCGCGTGCCCTACTCGGCCTATCTGTTCTACAAGTACGCCGAGCATGTGGGCCAGCCCTATGCACCCGACGCCTGGGGCGAGGCCCTGACGCCGGCCCAGTTGGTGGCCCAGGCCCGGCGCATGATCGACCAATACGGCTTCCAGAGCATCAAGCTCAAGGCCGGCACGATGCAGCCCGAGCAGGAGGCCGCCGGCATCCTGGCGCTGGCAGAGGCTTTCCCTGGCACACCGCTGCGCATTGACCCGAATGGCAACTGGACCGTGGAAACCAGCCTGAAGATCGTGCAGCAGTTGCGCGGCGTGCTCGAGTACTACGAGGACCCTGCCCCGGGCCTGGACGGCATGGCCACCGTGGCACGCGAGTGCGATGTGCCCCTGGCCACGAATATGGTGGTGACGGACTTTGCCGAGTTCCGCCGCAATGCCGACATGGGCTGCCCCGTGAAGATCGTGCTCAGCGACCACCATTACTGGGGCGGCCTGCGCGCCACACAGCGCCTGTCCACGCTGTGCCGCACCTTCGACCTGGGCCTGTCCATGCACAGCAACTCCCATCTGGGCGTGAGCCTGGTGGCCATGACGCATCTGTGCGCCAGCGTTCCCTTGCTGACCTATGCCTGCGACACCCACTATCCATGGCAGGACGAGGAGGTCGTCGAAGGCGGCCGCCTGCAGTTCGAGCAGGGCAGCCTGCGCGTGCCCACCACGCCCGGCCTGGGCGTAACCCTGGACCGCGAGGCCCTGGCCCGACTGCACGACAACTATCTGCATTGCGGCATTCGCAACCGCGACGACCTTGGACAGATGCGCAAATACGACCCGGAATTCACCGGAAAGCAACCGCGCTTCTGAATTCCAGCCCCTGCACAAAAAAGACCGCACAGAGCACATATCCAGCCCAAGCCGAGCTGGTTCACTCGTCCCCTTTTCCACAGCGCAAAAAGACGCTTTTCAACCGGAGACAACCATCATGCAACGCCGCACCCTGCTTCAATCCCCCCTTGCCGCCAGCGCCCTGCTGCTGGGCGCATCCCTTGTCGCCGCACCCGCGCTCGCACAGGGCAACTGGCCCACGGGCAAGCCCATTACCTATCTGGTTCCGTTTCCACCCGGCGGCAATACCGACACCCTGGCACGCGTGATTGCGCAGCCGCTGAGCAAGGCCCTGGGCACGCCCGTGGTCATCGAGAACAAGGGCGGCGCCGGCGGCAGCGTGGGCTCGGCTCTGGCGGCACGTGCCCCGGCCGACGGCTACACCATTCTGGGCGGCACCATCAGCTCGCACGCCATCAATGTCAGCCTGTACTCCAAGCTGGACTACGACCCCGTCAAGTCCTTCACGCCCGTCGCCATGCTCGGCTCCGGTCCTCTGGTGCTGGTGGTGCCTGCCTCCAGCCCCTACAAGACTCTGGCCGACGTGCTGGCCGGCAGCAAGGCCAAGGCCTCCTCGGGCGGTCTGACCTCGGCCTCTCCGGGCAACGGCACCTCCAATCACATGGCGCTGGAACTGCTGGCCTACCAGAGCGGCGTGAAGTTCACCCATGTGCCCTACAAGGGCAGCGGTCCCGCCGTGCAGGATGTCATGGGGGGACAGGTGGACATGATGTTCGACACGGCCCTGGTTGTCGGCCCCCACATCCAGTCCGGCAAGCTGCGCCCCATCGCTGTGAGCAGCTCCAAGCGCCTGGAATCGCTGCCCGATGTACCCACGATTGCAGAAGCCGGCGAGAAGGGTTTCGACATGGGCTCCTGGCAGGCCGTTTTCGCCCCTGCGGGCACGCCCAAGCCCATCGTGGACCGCCTGCATGCGGAAATCCTGAAGATCGTCGCCACCCCCGAAGTCCAGGCCCGCCTCAAGAACTTCGGCATGCTGCCGTCGAACATGAGCACCGTCGAGCTGGCCGATTATCAGAAGGCCGAGGTGAGCAAGTGGGCCAAGGTGATCAAGTCTGCTGGAATAAAGGCTGAGTAAGTAAAGCCCCCCTGAGCCGCTTCGCGGCTTCCCCCTCTCTAACTTGCTTCGCAAGGGAGGGGGACGACACCATCGCTGCGGGGCGGCCCTTGCTCGGTGTCCCTCGCCTTGGGCTGCGCCGTTTGCTCAGGCTGTGCCGTAGCCGTGCTGGCCCTCTAGAAAATTGAGACATTGTCATGAGTACCCCACTTCCGCTTTCCATCAGCATGCATCCGGCCGACAACGTGGCCATTGTTGCCAACGACGGCGGGCTGCCTGCGGGCACCGTGCTGCCGTCCGGCCTCATGCTGCTCGACAAGGTGCCGCAGGCGCACAAGGTGGCGCTGGTGGACATTCCCGAGGGCGGCGAGGTGCGGCGCTACAACGTGATCATCGGCTATGCGCTCAAGCCCATTGCCGCCGGCAGCTGGGTACACGAGCGCTTGTTGCAGATGCCCGAGGCTCGCTCGCTGCAGGGCCTGCCCATCGCCACCGTCAAGCCGCCCGCGCTGGAGCCGCTGGCAGGCTATACCTTCGAGGGTTACCGCAATGCGGACGGCACCGTGGGCACGCGCAACATCCTGGCCATCACCACCACGGTGCAATGCGTGGCCGGGGTGCTCGACTTTGCCGTGCGCCGCATCAAGTCCGAGCTGCTGCCCCGCTACCCCCATGTGGACGACGTGGTGGGCCTGGAGCACAGCTATGGCTGCGGCGTGGCCATCGATGCCGTGGGTGCCGAGATCCCGCAGCGCACGCTGCGCAATATCAGCCGCAACCCGAACTTCGGCGGCGAGGTCATGGTGGTCAGCCTGGGCTGTGAAAAGCTGCAACCCGAGCGCCTGCTGCCGCCGGGCAGCTTTCCCATCGTCGACGAGCGTGAACCTGAACTGGACGTGGTCTGTCTGCAGGACGAGGCCCATGTGGGCTTTATGTCCATGATCGACTCCATCATGCGCCAGGCCGAGCAGCATCTGTGCCGCCTCGACGCCCGCCGCCGCGAGACCGTGCCTGCCAGCGCCCTGGTCGTGGGCGTGCAATGCGGGGGCAGCGACGCCTTCAGCGGCGTCACGGCCAACCCAGCCGTGGGCTTTTGTACCGACCTGCTGGTGCGCGCGGGCGCCACCGTGATGTTCAGCGAGGTGACCGAGGTGCGCGACGGCATCGACCAGCTCACCTCACGTGCGGCAAGCCCCGAAGTGGCCGAAGCCATGATCGAAGAAATGGCCTGGTATGACGCCTATCTCGACAAGGGCAAGGCGGACCGCAGCGCCAACACCACGCCCGGCAATAAAAAAGGCGGATTGTCGAACATTGTCGAAAAGGCCATGGGCTCCATCATCAAGAGCGGCACGGCCCCCATCACCGGCGTGCTGTCGCCGGGTCAGCGGCTGGCCGATCGCGACATCAGCCAGGGCCTGGTCTATGCGGCCACGCCGGCCAGCGACTTCATCTGCGGCACGCTGCAGCTGGCAGCGGGTATGAACCTGCATGTCTTCACCACGGGCCGCGGCACGCCTTACGGCCTGGCACAGGTGCCGGTAATCAAGGTGGCCACGCGTAGCGACCTGGCGCGGCGCTGGCACGATCTGATGGATATCAACGCCGGACGCATCGCCGACGGCGAGGCCACGATCGAAGACATTGGCTGGGAAATGTTCAGGCTGATGCTCGATGTCGCCAGCGGCCGCAAAAAGACCTGGGCCGAGCATTGGCAGTTGCATAACGCACTGGTGCTGTTCAACCCGGCTCCGGTGACCTGATCTCAGGCCAGCACCAGCTCCTCCACCCGCGTCAGCGCCCGCGAGGCACCGCCCAGGCGCGCGGCCAGGTGCTGGGCGCGCTTGAGGTACAGGTGGGCGTCGTGCTCCCAGGTGAAGCCCATGCCACCGCAGACCTGGATGACGGTGCGCGTGGCCTGCAGCGCGCCCTCGATGGCGGTGTATTCGGCCGCGGCGCAGGCAAAGCGCGCATCGGGCAGATGGCCGTCCAGCGCCGCGCCGGCATAGAGCGCGGCCAGGCGTGCGTTGTCCACGGCCATCCAGGCATTCGCGAGCTGGTGCTTGATGGCCTGGTAGCTGCCGATGGGCTTGCCGAACTGCACGCGCTCGATGGCATGGCCGCTGCCCAGCGCCAGCGCGGCCTGCGCCAGGCCGATAAGCTCGGCGCACTTCATCAGCCGCCAGGCCGCGCGTGCATGGGCGCGGGCTTCAGCAGGCACGGCCAACGCCTGCCAGCAGACAGTGGATGGCACCACGGCAGGAGCTTGTGTGAGCGTCGGGTCCAGGCCAGCCTGGACATCGGCCGGCGTCCAGGGCAGCACAGACCATTCCAGCGGCTGGCCTTCGTCTTCGAGCCCGCGCACCACCACGAGGTCGGTGCATTGCCCCGCATGGTCCCAGATCCGGTCACGCGCTGACACGCAGTGTACGGCTCGTTCGCCAGCGGCCGCAGATCGGGCCAGCTCGCGCAGCGCCGGCGCGTCATCCGGCGCGGCCCGCAGCCACAGCGGCAGCAGCACAGCGCTGGAGGCCCAGGGCAGGTTCAGCAACTGCGTGCCGGCGGCTTCGGCGATCAGGTGGGCCTCGGTCAAGCCCAGTCCCAGGCCGCCTTGTTCCTCGGAGCCCAGCAGGCTCATCCAACCCATCTCGGCCATGTCGCGCCACAGTTGCTGCTGCGCTGCGTCGCTCCAGGAAAGGGCCTGCCGGGCGCGGGCCGGCGGGTGGTGGTCGGCGAAGAAACGCGTGGCCGATTCGTGCAGCATCTGCTGCTCTGCGTTGAGTGCGAAGTCCATGGATTCAGCCCTTCGGTAGTTTCAACATCTGCTCGGCCAGGATGTTGCGCTGCACCTCGGAGGTGCCGGCGAGAATGGTTTCGGCGCGCGTCCACAGCGCGTCGCGCACCCAAGCGACCGCGGCCCTGTCGGTACCTTGGGGCGAGGGCCCGGCCAGCGCGCGCTCGCCCAGGAGCTCGGTGGCCAGCGTGAGCAGCTTCTGGTGCGATTCGCTCCAGTGCAGCTTGGTGGCCGAGCCCTCGGGCCCGGGTGGGCCACCGCGCAGCGCATGGGTCAGTGCGCGCCAGGACTTGAGTTGGAGCACATGGCTGTCCACTGCCAGGCGCGCGATGTCGCGGCGCAGGTGCGGGCTGTCCAGCATGCTTGTGCCGCTGTCGTCCTGCGTTTTCGCAGCCAGTTGCTTGAGCGCCTCGACCTCCTGCGCAAAGCGCACCTGGCGCGGGATGAAGTAGGTGCCGCGCTCGAAGCTGGCCGCCGCCATGGCCAGGCGCCAGCCGCCGTTTTCCTCGCCGACCAGGGCGTCCAGCGGGACCTTCACGTCCTCGAAGAAGACTTCGTTGAAGTCAGCCTCGCCGGTGATCTGGCGGATGGGCGATACGCGCACGCCGGGCAGCTTCATGTCGACCAGCAGGAAGCTGATGCCCTTGTGGCGCTGGGCCGTGGCATCGGTGCGCGCCAGCACGAAACAGTAGTCTGCGATGTGAGCGAACGAGGTCCAGATCTTGTGGCCGTTGAGCCGGTAGTGGTCGCCCCGGCGCTCGGCGCGCGTAGTGAGTGCCGCGAGGTCCGAGCCCGCTGCGGGCTCGGAATAGCCCTGGCACCAGATGTCGCGGTTGGCCAGGATGCCGGGCAGAAAGCGCTGCTTCTGCGCCTCGCTGGCAAAGTGGATCAGCGTGGGGCCGAGGATGCCGTGGCCGATGATGTTCACACCCAGCGGCGCACCGATGCGGGCCTGCTCTTCGTGGAAGATGGCCTGGCGCGTGAGCGGCAGGTTCCTGCCGCCATACTGTTCTGGCCAGCCCAGGCCCGCCCAGCCGGCGCGGCTGACATGGTCTTCCCAGGCGCGGCGCCAGGCAAGGTCGTTGGAATCGGGCTCGCCATGGTCTTGGGTCCATGCGGCCTGGAAGCGCGGATACTCGGTTTCGAACCACTCGCGCACGGTCAGGCGGAAGGCTTCGTCTTCCGCCGAATAGCCCACTTGCATGGAGGCTTTCCTTGTATGGGAGTTTGCAAAAAAGAGAGCATATGGCGCCCACCTTCAAAGGAGTTCAAATGGTTTTCCCTTTGAATACGCTGTATGGCAAGCGCTGGAAGCTATCAAAATGGATGTGGTTCAATCCACCTTGGCGCCGGATTCCTTGACCACCTTGTTCCACTTGGTGATGTCGTTCTTGAGGAAGGCTGCAAACTCCTCGGGCTTGTTGCCGATGATCTCCAGCCCCAGCGAGGCGAACTTCTCCTGGATGGCCTGCTCCTTGAGAATGTCCTGCAGCGTCGTGTACAGCTTGCCCACCACCGGTGCGGGCGTGTCCGCTGGCGCCACCAGGCCCAGCCAGGGCATGGCCTCGTAGCCGGGCAGGCCCGACTCGGCGACGGTGGGGGTGTCCGGCAGCAGCTTGGAACGCCTGGCCGTGGTCACCGCCAGCAGGCGTACCTTCCTGTCGATGATGAAAGGCTTGGACGAGGCGTAGGCGTCGAACATCACATTGATGTTGCTGCCCACCAGGTCCATCAGCGCCGGGGCGCTGCCCTTGTAGGGCACGTGCTCCATGGGGGCGCCGGCCATGGTCTTGAACAGCTCGGACTCCAGGTGCGTGGAGGTGCCGGCGCCCACCGAGCCGTAGCTGCCCTTGGACGGGTTGGCCTTGAGCCAGGCGACCAGCTCGGCCACGTTGTTCGCCGGCACGCTGGGGTGCACTTCGAGCACGTGCACCACCGAGGCGACCTGTGTCACCGGCGTGAAGTCCTTGATCGGGTCGTAGCCCACCTTTCTGTACAACGCCGGTGCGATGCCCAGCGAAGAGGCCGCCAGCAGCAGCGTGTGGCCGTCGGGCGTGGCGCGCGCCACGTAGTCGGAGGCGATCACCGTGCCCGCGCCGGGCTTGTTCTCGACGATCACCGGCTGGCCCAGCCGGGTGGCCATGCGCTCGGCCAGCGAGCGCGCCATGATGTCGGTGGCGCCACCAGGCGAGAACGGCACGACGATGGTGACGGGCCTGCTGGGGTAGGTCTGCGCCTGCGCCACGCCGCAGGCGACAACGGCAACGACAACGGCAACGGCCGAGATCAGCTTCTTGAACATGGTTTGTCTCCTTCTCTGAAAAATCGGATGCGTCAGGCCTGGGCCGGTGCCGGAATCACCAGCGCATCGAGCGCGCACACGCCTTCGCCCACGGGCTTGACGAGCAGCGGGTTCACCTCCATCTCGCCGGCCTGCTCCTGCAGCGACAGCACTGCGCGCGAAAAGCCCGCGATGGCGCGGCAGGCCGCGTCCACATCGCCTCTGGGCTTGCCGCGAAAGCCGTCGAGCAGCGCAAAGGCCTTGAGCTCGCCCAGCATCTCGCGCGCCATGGCCTCATCGACGGGCAGCATGCGGTGGCTCACGTCCTGGTAGATCTCGGTGAGCACGCCGCCCAGGCCCACGGTCAGCGTCATGCCGAAGACCGGGTCGCGCGTGGCGCCGAGGATCAGCTCGGCAATGCCGGTTTCCATCTTCTGCACCAGCGCGCCTTCGATGTGCGCGTCGGGCGCATGGCGGCGCGCCGAAGCCATGACCTCGTCGAAGGCCGTGCGCACCTCGGCCGCCGAGCCCAGGCGCAGCTTCACGCCGCCGGCCTCGGTCTTGTGCGTGATGTCGGCGGACAGCACCTTCAGCACCACCGGGTAGCCCAGCGCCTCTGCGGCCTGCACGGCCTCGTCCGCAGTCGTTGCAACGCGCTCGGCCACGCTGGTCACGCCGAACGCGGCCAGCCACTGCTTGCAGCGATGCTCATCCAGCACCGCGGGCAGCGTGCAGCGTGCAGATGGCGCCGGCGCAGCCTCGCGGCGCACGCCCAGCCAGCGGTTGTGCTTGCGGCGCTCCTGCCACAGCAAAAAGGGCGACAGCGCCGACACTGCCACGCCGATGTCCTCGAACACCGGCACGCCGCCACTGCGCAGCTGCTCGCGCTTTTGCGCGGCGCCGGTGTCGATGGCGACGAACAGGCGCGGGTACTGCTGCGCCACGGCGCACAGGTCATCGGCCATCCGGTCGAGCATGTAGCCAGGCGCATAGACCACCACGGCGTCGATCGCATCGCTTTGCGCCAGCGCCTCCATCGCGGTGCGCACGAAGCCGGGGTCGTTCACCGCGTTGCCGGTCACGTCCACCGGGTTGCTGACCATGCCATAGTCGGGAATGCCGGCGCGCAGCACATCCTGCAGTTGCTGGGGCAGCGTGGGCACGTCCAGGCCCTGCAGCAAGAACTTGTCGGCCAGGATGGCGCCCAGCGCGCCCGAGATGGTGATGATGGCCACGCGCCTGCCGGCGCTGCGCTGGCGGTACTGCGCGAGGTTGGCGAGCTGCGCCATCTGCACGAAGTCGCTGCTCTGGATGATGTCGAGCTGACGGAAGGCCGCCCTGTAGATCTGCTGGTCGCCGGCCAGCGCCGAGGTGTGCGAGCGCACGGCCTCCGAGCCCTTGTCGGTCTCGCCGGCCTTGTAGAGGACGAGCAGCTTGTCCTGCTGCGCAAAGGCCTGGGCCGCGGCTATGAAGCGCGGGCCGTCGCGCAGCTCCTCGATGTAGCCCATGCAGACCTCGGTGCCGGCGTCCTGCGCCAGATATTCCAGGTACTGGGCGAAGTCCACGCAGGCCTCGTTGCCGGTGTTGATGAAGTGGCTGAACTCCACGCCCAGGCGGCGCGCGATCGCATACACGGCGGCGCAGACATTGCCGCTTTGGGTGAGCAGGCTCACCGCGCCGCTGCCGCCCTGCATGGGCGCGGTGTTGAACACCGATGCGAAACTGGTGTGCACCTGGCGGTTGAGGTTGGCAAAGCCCATCAGGTTGGGGCCGGCCACCACCATGCCGGTGGTCGCCA